>JAHBVB010000002.1:600000-900000 GCA_019637805.1 Anaerolineales bacterium
TGCTTGGCGATAGTTTCCAGGCCGGCGATGTCGTCCTGGTCCAGCCACTGCAGCATGACGCGCTGGCAGCCGGCTTCTTTGAAGGCCGCCAGCTGCTCGACGACTTGGGCGGGTTCGCCAAGCAGACGGCCCTGGGCGCGCAGCTCGTCCTGGCTGCGGCCCGCCGCCTCCGCCTGCTGCTTGGCGCGACCTGCGCCCAGGTGCAGGCTGGTCATTAGGCTGCGGCGCAGGTCGTCGGGTCGGCGGCCGTGCTCGCTCAGGTATTCGTCGAGCACCTGGCAGCGCTGGCGGTATTGGTCGGCGGGCAGAAAGACGCCGTTCCATTCGTCGGCGTATTGGGCGGCCAGCCGCAGCGTGCGCTGGATGCCGTTGCCGCCCACCAGGATGGCCGGCCCGCCCGGTCGCAGTGGGCGGGGCAGCAGGATGGCCTGGTTGAGTTGGTAGAACTCGCCCGCGTAATTAACGGGCACATCGCTGCTGAGCAGCAGTGTGACCACTTGCAAACCTTCTTCAAAGCGCTGCATGCGTTCAGTGAGGTCGAGCAGATCCAGGCCGAACATGGTGTGTTCGCGTTCCTGCCAGCCGGCCCCCAGTCCGAGCTGCAGGCGGCCGCCGGAGAGGTCGTCTACCCCGGCGGCCATGCGGGCGGTGATGCTGGGGTGGCGGAAGGAGAACGGCGAGACCAGCGGACCGAATTGGATGCGCTGCGTGTGGCTGGCCAGGTAAGTGAGCGAGACCCACAGTTCCAGCGAGTCCTTTTCTGGCGGCCGGGCATTGGTGTAATGGTCGGAACGGTAGAGGCCGGCGAAGCCGAAGTCTTCGGCGGCCGCCGCCAGGCGCTTCCAACGCTCCCAGGTCAGGCCGTCCTGGCCTTCGATCATGATGGCGAGTTCCATGCTATTACTCCTCCTACAGGTTCCAGAGACGGCGCACCTGGTCGAAGACAGGCAGCCAGCCGTCGTTTTCGGGGTCAGGGCCGGGGCCGAGCGGGTCGCGGATCTCTTCGCCCAGCAATGCCTGTACGGCGCACAGGCTGCTGGCGGCCAGGCCGTCCAGGTCATAGCCGCCCTCGAGGATCAGGGCGATGCGGCCGCCGCAGTGCTGGCTGGCCCAGCGCTGCAGGCTGTGCACGGCGGCCCCATAGCCCGCGGCGCTGACGCGCAGTTCCGCCAGCGGGTCTTGCCAGTGGGCATCCAGCCCCAGGCTGACCAACAGCATCTCGGGTTGGAAGCGGTCCAACAGGCTGGGCACGATCTCGTCATAGGCGACCCGGAAAGCTGCATCCCCGGATCCGGGGGGCAGCGGCAGGTTCACTGTAAAGCCATCGCCCGGGCCGCGGCCGCGCTCGTCCAGCGAGCCGCTGCCGGGATAGAGCGGTATCTGGTGGCTGGAGATGAAGAGCACGTCCTCGCGTTCGTAGAAAATGTCTTGTGTGCCGTTGCCGTGATGCACGTCCAGATCGATGATCGCCAGGCGTTGGGCGCCCTGGTGCTGCAATAGGTGCTGGGCGGCCAGGGCGATGTTGTTGAGGATGCAGAAGCCCATCGCCCGCTCAGGGGTGGCGTGGTGGCCAGGCGGGCGGGTGAGCGCCAAGCCGCCCGCTGCCTCACGCCGCCAGACCGCCGCAGCCAGCGCGGCAGCCGCGCCGGCGGTGCGCAGCGCCAGCGGCCAGCTGGCCGGGTTGAGGTAAGTGTCCTCATCGAAGGGGCGGTGGTGTTGGGCGTATTCTGGCAGGCTGGCCAACAGGTGCGGGGTGTGAATGGCGGTCAGCACGGACGGGTCGAGTTCGATGGGTGACAGCAGCGACCCGCGGGCCCAATAGCCGGCGGCCTGCAGCGCGGCCTGCAGGGCTTCAATACGTTCGGGCCGCTCAGCATGGCCGGGTTGGTGGTGGGCCTGGTGGCCTTCGGGATAGGTGAAGGCGATGGGGTGCATGGCTTGATTATACGGGACTGAGTGGGCGCAAATCGTTGGCGGAGTGCGCTGGACTATAATGCCCGCATGGCAGAAGCAACCCTTGATTTCTTTTGTTCAATTGAATCGCAAGAGGCACAAGAAGACCTGGCGGGCAGTGCCCCGCGGGCGGATGTGTGGTTCTTGCTGGAGTACAACGGCAAATGGGGCAAGGCGGCACTTAAAGAGAGCCCCATCCCTGAGGACGTTAAGATCCATTTAGATGCCATGCTGGCCACCGTGCCCAAGTCGCGTTTGCTTCTGATCAAGAACCGTCAGGCGCGCCAGGGCATCGCCTTTTTCGCCGCTTTGGCCGCCGAAGACCCGCCCGCTCTGTACGAGTTCAGCCTGGAGAGCTACCGCGACCTGCTGGCGCTGGATCTGGCGGCGCTGGCTGAACTAGACCCGGCTTTTGATGCGCAGCGCAGCAAGCAGACCTTGTTCGTGGTGTGCACGAATGGCCTGCGCGACCGCTGCTGCGCGGTGCATGGCCTGGTTGCCTATCAGGCCTTGGCGGCAGAGGTCCCGGGGCAGGTGTGGGAGAGCACGCATCACGGTGGGCACCGCTTCGCGGCCAATCTGCTGCAAATGCCGCAGGGACTGTCTTACGGGCGGCTGGGGGCCGAACCAGCGCGGGCCTTGCTGGCTGCCGCCGGGCGCGGCGAACTACTGCTGGAGCATTTGCGCGGCCGCTCACGTTTTGGTGAGCCGCAGCAGGCGGCCGAGATCCTGCTGCGGCGCCTGCTGAACGTGGCCGCAGACGAGGGGCTGACCTTTGTGGACAGCCAGGAGCTGGGGCCGAACCGTTGGAAGATGCATTTCAGCCAGCAAGGGCAGCCGCATGTGGTCACCGTGCAGCGCAGTGAGACCGGACGACAAGTACACCTGTCTTGTGGCGACGAAGCTACCGGGCCGGTGGTGCAATATACTTTGGTGTAGTTTATCTATCAGGAGAGATGCATGAACGCTTTGCTCAAGAAACTCAATATTGCGGAAGTCAACCCTGGCGCCAGTTTTGGCGCCGATCATTGGATCACGGATGCCAAGGGCAGCGAGCTGGTCTCGTACAACCCGGCCACCGGTGAGCCGATCGCCAAGGTGATCCAGGCCACTCCGGCCTCGTATGACCAGGTGGTGGCGGCCTCTCAGGCGGCCTTCGAGCGCTGGCGCAATGTGCCGGCGCCGAAGCGCGGCCAGGTGGTGCGTGATCTGGGCGAAGCCGTGCGCCAGCTGAAAGAGCCGTTGGGCGAACTGGTCTCGCTGGAGATGGGCAAGATCCGCGCCGAGGGTTTGGGCGAAGTGCAGGAGATGATCGACATCTGCGAGTTCGCCCTGGGGCTGAGCCGCCAGCTGTACGGCCTGACAATGCACAGCGAGCGCGCCAGCCACCGCATGTACGAGCAGTGGCATCCGTTGGGGCCGGTGGGCGTGATCACGGCTTTCAACTTCCCGATCGCGGTCTGGTCGTGGAACTCGACCCTGGCCAGTGTGTGCGGTGACACGGTGATCTGGAAGCCGTCTGAGCTGGCGCCGCTGACCGCCATCGCCACCCAGCACATCTGCAACCAGGTGATGGCGGACCATGGGCTGAGCGGCGTGTTCAGCCTGGTGATCGGCACCGGCCAGGAAGTCGGCGAGCTGATGATCAACGACCCACGCGTGCCGCTGGTTTCCTTCACCGGCTCGACCAAGGTCGGCCGGCACGTCTCGCAGACGGTGGCAGGGCGCTTTGGCAAGACCCTGCTGGAACTGGGCGGCAACAACGCCATCATCGTGGCCGAGGACGCCAACCTGGATCTGGCGGTGCGCGGCATTCTGTTTGGCGCGGTGGGCACGGCCGGGCAGCGCTGCACCAGCACGCGGCGCATCCTGGCGCACAAGAGCGTGGTGGACGAGTTGACCGCCCGCCTGGTGAAAGCCTATGGCCAGGTGCAGATCGGTGATCCGCTGGAAGACGGCACCCTGATGGGGCCGCTGGTGACAGATGTGGCTGTGGAGAAAATGGAAGCCGCGCTGCAGCAGGCGCAGGCGGAGGGCGGCACGGTGCTGACCGGCGGCAAGCGGGTGGACGGCCCCGGCAACTTCGTGGAGCCGACCATCGTGCGTATGCCGGCGCAAAGCGGCGTGGTGAAGGAAGAGACCTTTGCCCCGGTGCTGTACATTTTGGACTATGAGGATATTGATGAGGCGCTGCGCATTCACAATGATGTGCCGCAAGGCCTGAGCAGCGCCATCTTCACCGACAGCATGCAGACCGCCGAGCGCTTCCTGTCGGCGATGGGCAGCGACTGCGGTATCGCCAACGTCAACATCGGCACCTCCGGCGCCGAGATCGGCGGGGCGTTTGGCGGCGAGAAGGAGACCGGCGGCGGCCGCGAGAGCGGCAGCGACGCCTGGCGGGCCTACATGCGCCGCCAGACCAACACGATCAACTGGGGCCGGGATCTGCCGCTGGCCCAGGGCATCAAGTTCGGCGAGGATTAGCCGAGGGGTTAATGCATACAAAAGAGGCCAAGCATTTGCCTGGCCTCTTTATTTTTTTTATTGGACAGCCTGGGTTTTCATCAGCTCGCGGTAGGCCTGCAGCAGTTGCGTGACTTGCGAAGTGTGCTGCTGGCGGCGGTCTGGTTGGCGGCTTTCCGGCCGGGCGACCAGGTTGACCAAGGCGCTCTGCAGGCGTTGTGCGGCGGCGGTCTGGGGGTGGTTGCGGTGGGTATGTTTGGGTGACATGTTCTGCCTCCGGTCTAGGATAGCCACAGTATATAGAACATGCGTGCTATTGTCAAGAAGCAGGAATATCAATTCTCGCCAAAAATGACAAGCAACTAGGGGAGATTGATCGGAACAATATTCTGGGTAGACCTCGCGTGCTATTGCATCGGTTTGGCCTGTCCACTCTACGTCCATCGTGTCGCTCTGAGCTGGCAACGCAGTTGCCTGCGCAGAGCTTTCGGTGCGTGATTGAAAGAGAACAGGCTGGCTGATTAAGTACTTGCGCATCAGCATGCGGGGTTTCTCTTTTAGCACCACGAAACTTCTTCGCCAGGCAGCTGCACTGCCGGCTCAGTATGACACTGTTGGCAGTAGCTGTCAGCAGTCTGGATCTATGGCTAAGATTTCAGATTGCTTCGTCCGCTACGCCGTAATGCCTATTCATGCATCACGGCGTGTGCTCCTCGCAATGACGGGTGTTTTCGCCCAAACTAGGCTATAATCCTGCCCGTTCGGGGCGTGTTGCGAATGGCTTCGCCACTCGCGTTGGAGTTCGCAAAGCAGCGAACTCCACTTTGTAAGCTATAATTCTTTTCTTCGGGGCGTGGCGCAGTCCGGTAGCGCACTTGCATGGGGTGCAAGGGGTCGGAGGTTCGAATCCTCTCGCCCCGACCAAAAAGAACTGCCAGCGGCAGTTCTTTTGATTTAAGCGTACGTCTCGTTTAGCTAGAACAAACCCCAGTCAGCGCCGGCGCCTTCTTCCATATAGGTGAGGTCCCACAGCTCGGTGCCCATTTGGATCTGGGTGTGGTGGCCGATGGCTTCGGCAGCCTTTTGGCGGGTCATCTCCAGCAGGGCCGGGGCGTAGGGGCAGAAAGGCGTGGTCATGATCATGGTGACCATGGCCTTCTTCTCGTCTTCGTTGATCTGCACATTGCGCACCAGGCCCAGTTCGATCACGTTGAGGCCGATCTCCGGGTCTACCACCTGGCGCAGCGAGGCGTCCACGGCTTCCAGCAGCTGGGGGTGGGTGCTTTCAATTTCCCAGATGGCTTGCTTGGCGGGGTCTTGGGAGGCTACAGGGCTCATTCACTTAACTCCATTAAAAAATTATCCAGATATGGCTTGCTGAGCGGCGGCCAGCGGCACCACATAGGTGCAGTGGCTGTCGCCGCTGAGCAGGCAGGAACTGCGGCGGGGTTCCACGGCTAGGATGCGCGAGATAAGCGCTTTGTCGATGCCGCAGACCTCGCGGTGGGTTTGGCCGACATGGTAATAGGGGCAGCCCGTCTCGCGGATGATGATCTCGTCGGCGGTCTGCTCTACGTGCGCCAGGAAGCCTTCGTTGTTGAGGCATTCTTCCAGCAGGCTGAGGCGTTGCGGAATGCTGAGGTCGGTCAGATCCTGGTCGGCGTACTTGGCCGAGATCGACTCGGCCATGCGCACGAAGATGCGGTTGTATTCTTCGACCGGGAGATGTTCTTTGATTTCGGCCAGCAAGTGGTTGGTGAAGCGAATAGTGTGGGTGGGGAAATGCTCGCGGCCGGCCTGGGTCAGGAAATATTGGCGGCGCGGGCGGCCGACACCGTGGCGCTCCTCGGCTGAGTCGACCAGCCCCTGGGCCTGCATGCGGCTGATGTGGTGGCGCACGGAGACGGGGTTAATGCTGACCGCTTCGGCCAGGTCATTGATCGTGCAGCGCTGGGCGGTGCGCAGGTGCTCCAGGACGAGATTGCGGGTGCTGCTCATGGGTAGCGGCAGTATATCATCGGCCCTCGCGAGCGTCAATATTATAGAATTTGTTCATAAATATTGGCGGCTAAACCAGGCCAACCATATCGGCCGCGGAATAGACCAGCATCAGGGCGAGGACCACGTTTACCGCCAGCCGAATGCGCGGGAAGGCCAGATATTTCTTGATCAAGGTGCCGAACAGGGTCCAGGTGGAGATGGCCGCAAAGCAGCTGAACGTGAGCGGGATCAGAATCAGCAATAAGAACGGAATGTCCTTGGTGAACCCGGCCAGGAAGGTGGAGAACAAAGTCAGCGCGTAGATCAGCACTTTGGGATTGACGATCTGGAACAAGAAACCTTGCACGAAGCCCATCGGCTGCGCCTGGTCGTCTTCAAACTTGTAGGTGGTCTTCAAAATGCTGTAGGCCAGGTACAGGATGTAGAGCGAGCCCACATAACGCAGCACAGGCTCGATGCCGGGGATGGCGGTCAGCAGCGTGGCGGACACCAGCGCGGCGGCGAGCAAGACCAGATAGAAGCCGGCCGCACAGCCAAGCAGGAAGGGCAGCGAGCGCCGGTAGCCATACAGCACGCCCATGGCGGCGCTGGTGATGTTGTTGGGCCCGGGGGTGAAGTTCGCTACCAGGGCATAGGTGATGGTGGGCAGCCAGTTGAACATGATGGCCTAAAGACGGCTGATCTGTGTTTTGCTCACTTCTGCAGCACGCACAGCGCCTGGCGGATCTCGCCCAGGTGGTAGGCAGAGTGGACCACGATGCTCAGTGCGCCGCCCATGGTGTCTTGATTCCACAAAGGATTGCGCTCAAACAGCCCGCGCATGCGCTCGTAGACCGTGCGCAACTGGTCTTTGTAGGCCTGCCATTCTTCTTCGCTTACCTTTTCCACCGTGCGCCAGACGTGGCCCCAGTCCGGCGGGGTCTGATCGCCTTGCAGCGCGTAGCGCTCGAAAGATTCAATGTAGAAGATGACATGGGCCACTTGGGCGGCCAGAGAGCCGCACTTGCCGCCGACCGGGATGGAGGCTTCGGCGGCGCTGACGGTATCCAGCGTCTCCAGCAGGGAGTTCTTTTTGTCGAGGTAGATGCCCTTGTGGACAGCAAAGGTTTCGTCGAGCAGCTGGGTGATGGTGTTAACGAATTCCTGAGGTTCAATTGCGGTCATTTTTAGCTCCTGGATGTGTGTAGGTTGTGTTGTTCCGGTTGGTTTGGGCGAATGTGTGGGTTGTGTCGATTGTGTTGGTTTTGTTGGCGCTTGACAAGCGGCTTGGCGAAGCGTGCGGTTTGCTGGCACTGCATATTCTGCATCATACATCAAAGCACTCCACAGCGGTCAAGAGGCATGCTTTGTCAAGGCGCCGGCAACGAATATTATAGAATTTGTTCATAAATATTGACACTCTTAGCAAACCTGCTATAATCTCCCGTAATTACAACCAGGTTGAAAAATCCAGGCTAATGGCCTGATGGGTTGTCCAAAAATACGGTCAGCCCCCGACCAGCAAAGTCATTTGTCAAGGAGAATCTGCAGTTCATGTCTGACTTAGTCATCCGCGATTTGCGCGTCAACGTAGCCGACAAAGAGATCCTGAAGGGACTGACCCTGACGGTGGAGCAGGGCAAGGTGCACGCGCTGATGGGCCCGAATGGCAGCGGCAAGAGCACGCTGGCCTACACGTTGATGGGCCATCCCAATTATGAAGTGACTGGCGGAGAAGTGATCTTCAAAGACCAGAATATTTTGGAGTTGGAGCCTGACCAGCGCTCGCATTTGGGCGTGTTCCTGGCGTTCCAGTACCCGGTGGCGATCCCGGGCGTGAGCGTGGCCAACTTCCTGCGCTCGGCGGTGAATTCGCACCGCAAAGCGGCCGACCCGGAATACAAAGGCATTCCCATCCCGGAGTTCCGCACGCTGCTGAAAGAGAAGATGGACAAGCTGAAGATGGACCACAGCTTCGCCGGGCGTTATTTGAACGACGGCTTCTCCGGCGGCGAGAAGAAGCGCGCCGAGATCTTGCAGATGGCGACGCTGATGCCGAACATGGCCATTTTGGACGAGACCGATTCAGGCCTGGATATTGATGCCCTGCGCAACGTGGCCGAGGGCGTGGAAGCCTTGCGCGGCCCGGACTTTGGGGCGCTGATCATCACGCATTACCAACGCATTTTGAACTATGTCAAACCGGATGTGATCCACATCATGCTCGACGGGCGCATTGCTGAGACCGGCGGGCCGGACCTGGCGCTGAAGCTGGAAGAGCATGGATATGACTGGATCCGCGAGAAGCACGGTGAGGCTGCGGCCGCTTAGCGCAGCACGAGGTGAATGATGGCTTTGGATGAAAAGTCGATCGAACGACATAAAGACGATGCCGAGCTGTTGGCCGGCATTGATGAATATCGCTGGAACTTTGTAGACGAGATCAAGCCGGTCTATCGCTCAGGAAAGGGGCTGAGCGAAGAAGTGGTACGCATGATCAGCGCCAAGAAGGAAGAGCCGCAGTGGATGCTGGACTTCCGCCTGAAGGCGCTGAAGCATTTTGAAGCGCGCCCAATGCCGACCTGGGGCGGCGACCTGGCCAGCCTGAACCTGGACGAGATCTATTTCTACAGCAAACCCTCCGAGGGTGAAGGTAAGAGCTGGGACGAAGTGCCCGATGACATCAAGCGCACCTTTGAGCGCCTGGGCATCCCCGAGGCCGAGCAGAAGTTTCTGGCCGGCGTAGGCGCCCAGTACGAATCCGAGATGGTCTATCACAACATCCAGGAGCATTTGGCTGAGAAGGGCGTGATCTTCAAGAGCATTGAGCACGGCCTGCGTGACCATGAGGATTTGTTCCGTGAATACTTCAGCACGATCATCCCGATCGAGGACAACAAGTTCTCGGCGTTGAATTCGGCAGTTTGGTCGGGCGGTTCGTTCGTGTATGTGCCCAAGGGCGTCAAGATCGAGATGCCCCTGCAGGCCTACTTCCGCGTGAACCAGGCGGACCAGGGCCAGTTTGAGCGCACCCTGATCATCGTCGAAGAGGGCGCCGAGGCCCATTATGTGGAAGGCTGCACTGCGCCGGTCTACACCACCGACTCGTTCCACAGTGGTGTGATCGAGATCGTGGTCAAGAAGGACGCCCGTTTCCGCTACACGACCATCCAGAACTGGTCGAACAACATGTACAACCTGGTGACGCAGCGCGCCCACGTGCACGCCAACGCCACCATGGAATGGGTGGACGCCAACCTGGGCAGCAAGCTGACCATGAAGTACCCCTCCTGCTATCTGCTTGAGCCGGGTGCGCACGGCGAGATCCTCTCGATGGCCTTTGCTTCCGGCCATCAGCACCAGGACACCGGCGGCAAGGTGATCCACTTCGCGCCCAACACGACCAGCAAGATCACCTCTAAGTCGATCAGCAAGAGCGGCGGGCGCGCTTCGTACCGCGGCCTGCTGAAGGTGCATCCCGGCGCGGAGGGCTCCAAGTCCAACGTGGTGTGCGATGCGCTGCTGCTGGACGACGCCTCACGCTCGGACACGTATCCTTACATTGAAATTGACGCCGAGGATGTGACCATTGGCCATGAGGCCTCGGTCTCCAAGGTCGGCGAAGAGCAGCTCTTCTATTTGATGAGCCGCGGCATGAGCGAAGAGCAAGCCGCCACCATGGTGGTTTCCGGTTTCATTGAGCCGCTGGTCAAAGAGCTGCCGATGGAATACGCCATCGAGATGAATCGTCTGATTCAACTGCAGATGGAAGGCTCGATCGGCTAAAGCCGTCGTTTGAGGATACCGATGACTGATAGCCCGAAACGCGTTGTTAAACGCAGTACTTCTGCTGGGCAGAGCACGAGCCGTGACTTTGCCTTCACCGCCGAGATGATCCCCAATGGTGTGGCAGAAGCTGCTTTCTTGCATGAGTACCGGCAAAACGCCTGGGAACACTTCCAGAAGCTGGGCGTACCACAGACCACCGAAGAAGCCTGGCGGCGCACTGACCTGCGCGGCCTGAAGGCCGGCAGCTTTAGCCTGCCCGCCGGTAAAGCGGCAGCCCAGCTGCCTCAGCCCCCCGAGCGGCTGCTGAAGCCGCTGGTGGGCGAGGGGCACGGCGGCCAGATCGTGATGGGTCCGGGCGAGACCCAGGTGACACTGAGTGAAGCGATCGCCAAGCAGGGTGTGGTCTTCACCGATATTGCCACGGCGGCCAAGCAGCACCCTGAGCTGCTGCAGAAGGCGCTGGGCCGGGCGGTGAAGCCCGATGAAGGCAAGTTCGCGGCGATGGCGGCGGCCTTGGCCGGCCGCGGCGTGCTGCTGTATGTGCCCAAGGGCGTGCAAGTGCAAGAGCCGCTGCATTCCGTGCTGTGGGGCCCGGGCACTGACCTGGCTTACCTCTCGCACCTGCTGGTGTGGGTGGAGGACGGCGCCTCGGTGACCTATGTGCACGAGGCGGCTTCGCCGGCGGAGAACGGCCAGACCATGCACTCCGGCATTGTGGAGTTGTATGTGGGCAACGGGGCCGAACTGCGCTTTGTGGAACTGCAATCCTGGGGCGAACACGTGTGGAACTTCAGCCACGAGCGGGCCGTGCTGCAAAAGGACGCCCGCCTGGACTGGATCTTTGGGGCGCTGGGCAGCAAGCTGACTAAGAACTTCTCCGAGATGAACCTGGAGGGTGAGGGCGGCTCGGCGCGCATGTCGGGCTTCTATTTCACCGATGGCGAACAGCACCTGGACCATGACACCCAGCAGAACCACCTGGCGGCGCACACCACCAGCGACCTGCTCTTCAAGGGCGCGCTGGAGGAGCAGAGCCGCTCGGTGTGGCAGGGCATGATCTATGTCGCCCCCGGCGCGCAGCAGACGGACGGCTACCAGGCCAACCGCAATCTGGTGCTGAGCCAGACGGCGCGGGCCGACTCGATCCCCGGCCTGGAGATCCTGGCCGATGACGTGCGCTGCACCCACGGCGCTACCGTGGGCAAGATCAGCGACGAAGAGCTGTTCTATCTGCTTAGCCGCGGCATTGCGCGGGAAGAAGCGCGCCGCTTGATCGTGGAAGGCTTCTTTGATCCGATCATGCAGCGCATCCCGTTCGAGGGCGTGCGTGATCGCTTCCAGCAAGCTATTGTGGACAAGCTTAAATAAGAGTATAGTTTTTAGGTATTTTTCCTAATTGGAGGCAAATTTGGTAGACCTGCGTTTTACCTCCGCTCCCGACCGTGATGATCTGTATCAGGTCGGTGACCGGGTTGAAGTGTATTGTGACCACGAAAACGAGAAGAAAGAACGCGTGCGTGGTTGGATGGAAGGTGTCGTGGTCCAGGTGGACCCCAAGATCGTGGCCGTGCAGTTTACTGAGCCGGTGTATCTGACCGACGGCTGGATGGTGCCGGACCATGTTCTGTGGTGCCCGCCCAACTCCTCCCAGATCCGGGCTGCCCGCAAGGGCAAGCGCCGCCCGCGGAGCTAAACATGACGATCTCGCCCCAGGCCGGCGCACTCGACGTAGATAAGATACGGGCAGACTTCCCCATCCTGCAGATGGAAGCCAGCCCTGGTGTAAAGCTGGCCTATCTGGATTCGGGGGCCAGCAGCCAGAAGCCCCTGGCGGTGATCGAGGCGATGAACACCTACTATCGCAGCCAGAACGCCAACATTCACCGTGCGGTGTACACCCTGGGGGAGGTGGCCACAGAAGCGTATGAGGCCGCCCGCGCCAAGGTGGCGAAATTCATCAACGCCTCCAAGCCGCGTGAGATCATCTTCACGCGCAATGCCACCGAGTCGGTGAACCTGGTGGCGCAGACCTGGGGCCGCGCCAACCTGAAGGAAGGCGACCTGGTGGTGCTGACCGAGATGGAGCACCACGCCAACCTGGTGCCGTGGCAGATGCTGGCGGCCGAAAAAGGCATTCGCCTGGAATTCATCCCGGTGACCGAAGAAGGTATTCTGGACCTGGCGGCCCTGCCGGCGCTGCTGGAGCAAAAGCCCAAGCTGGTCAGCTTCACGGCCATGTCGAATGTGCTAGGCACCATCACGCCAGCGGCCGAGATCGTGCGCTTGGCGCACAAAGCCGGCGCGCTGGCGATGATCGACGGCGCGCAGTCTGTGCCGCACCTGCCCACGGACGTGCAGGCGCTGGACGTCGATTTCCTGGCTTTCTCGAGCCATAAGATGCTGGGGCCGACGGGGTTGGGCGTGTTGTACGGCAAACTCGACCTGCTGAATGCCATGCCGCCGTTCATGGGCGGCGGCGACATGATCAAACGTGTCGAGCTGCGCAGCTTCACCACCAATGAAGTCCCGCAGAAATTTGAGGCCGGCACCCCGGCGATCGCCGAGGTGGTGGGCCTGGGTGCGGCGGTGGACTATTTGATGGCGGTGGGCATGGACGTCGTGGCGGCTTATGACCACGAGTTGACCGCCTACGCCCTGGAACGGCTGGAAGAGGTGCAAGGACTGAAAGTCTTCGGCCCGGGCATCGAGCACAAGAGCTCCAACGCCTCGTTCACCTTTGAGGGCGCGCACCCGCACGACGTGGCGGAGATCCTCAACCGCCACGGCGTGGCGACGCGCGCTGGCCACCACTGCGCCATGCCGCTGCACAACAAATTTGGCATCCCCTCGACCACAAGAGCCAGTTTTTATTTGTACAATACCAAGGAAGAGATTGACCAACTGATCGAGGCGTTGTACAAAGTGAAGGAAATTTTTGGATAATGGACGACCTGTACCGCGAAGTAATTATTGACCGCTACCAGAACCCGCGCTTCCGCGGCGAGCTGGACCCGCACGACTATTCCTATCAGGACGACAACCCGGTGTGTGGCGACCATGTGCGCATCGACCTGCGCGTGGACGAGAACGACACGATCACCGAGGCCAAGTTCAGCGGCGAGGGCTGCTCCATCTCGCAGGCTTCGGCCGACTTGCTGGTGGAGAAGGTCACCGGTATGAAGCTGGATGATGTGCGCCAGCTGGGCAAGGCGGACGTGTTGGAGTTGCTGGGCATCGACCTGGGCCCAGTGCGCCTGAAGTGCGCGCTGCTTTCACTGAAAGTGTTGAAGGGCGGCGTGTACGGTCTGGACGATGTGATGACCTTGGACGAACTGGCCGCTTCTTAGCGATAGCGGCTGGCCTAGAAATCGTCCATGCCTGAGTTCACCTATACTCATTTAGGGCCCAAAGAAGTGGATTTCGTGGCTGTAGGGGCAGCCGATGAGTTGGCCAACGGTCAACGGCTTTTCGTCGAGATCGACGATTATTCCATTTTAGTTTTCAATATTGCTGGGGAATTCTTCGCCATCGGCGACATCTGCTCGCACGACAACGGCCCCCTGGGCGACGGCGAGCTGGAGGGCAATGAGGTCATCTGCCCGCGGCACGGGGCGCGCTTCGATGTGCGCAACGGCGAGGTCAAGGCTTTGCCGGCCGTGGTGGACATCCCCGCCTACCCGGTGCGCGTGGTGGATGGGCAGATCGAGGTGGGGGTGCCGGTTTAGCGGCTAGCTGCTAGTAGATAGCTTTAGCAGTCAGATGGTAAGGGCGCACGACCGTGCGCCCTTATGTTTTTGCTCGGGAAGACTAATCCACCAGCGCCCAGCCGCGTTGCTGGGCGATGGGTTTGAGGTGTTCGTCCGGGTAGAAAGCGACCGGGCGGCCGACCAGCTCCAGCAGCTGAAGGTCAGTGCGGCTGTCGGCGTAGGCCGTGCTGGCGGCGTAGTCGATGTCGTGGCCGGCGGCTTGCATGGCGGCTTTGGCCAGCACGGCTTTCTGCTCGTCAATGCATACCGGGCCGGCCAGGCCTCCAGTGTAGCGCCCGTTGCGCAGGACAGGCTGTGTGCCCACGGCCATGTCGGCGCCCACATGGCGGGCGATGGCCGCTTGCAGCGGGGTCAGCCCGGCCGAGACCAGCACGACCAGGTCCCCAGCGGCCTTATGGTCCTTGACCAGCTGCAGCGCGTCGGCGCGCCAGAATGGCGTTAAATATTGGTTGGTCACCCAATCCCAGACAGGCTGGGCTTCTTCCAGTGTGTACCCGCGGATGAACCAAGCCAGGTGGGCGGCCCAGGCTGTGCGGAAGCGGCTTTGGCTGATCAGGCCGGCTTTGTGCAGCAGGTAGTGCGGGGCGTGATAGTACCAGAACCAACGCTGCAGAAAGCGGCGCTGGGTATGTTGCTTGAAGTATTCCAAAATGCCCTTCCACACACGTTCGGTGGTCAGGGTGCCATCTACATCAAAGAAAGCTGCTTTGCGTGCCATGTTAGTGTCTCCAGCGGCAAGAGTATCACGACTATCCCTATCGAGCAAATATAATTTGATCCCGGCGAATGACTGCTTCAATCGCATCTACGGCATCTTCGCCTGCGTTAAACCAGTGGATCTGCGGGTCCGTGGGGCGAAACCAGGCCGCCTGGCGGCGCACGAAGAGGCGCGTGCGGCGTTTGATGTCGGCGATGGCCTCCTCCAAGCTGAGTTCCCCCTGGAGATGCTGAGCCAGCTGCGCATAGCCAATCGCCGATAGGCTGGGCAGGCTGGGGCTGTACCCCTTGTCCAGCAGGGCTTGCACTTCAGCCAGCCAGCCGGCGGCCAGCATGTCCTCTATGCGCTGGTCAATGCGGGCATACAACTCCGGCCGGGGGCGCGTCAAGCCGATCTGCAGCAGGCGGTAGGGCGGACTGCCCTGTCCGCGTTGGGCGGAGAAGCGCCGCCCGCTGGCCAGGGTCACCTCCAGGGCGCGCAGGGTGCGGCGCTGGTTGCGGGCGTCTATATGGGCGGCGGCTGCGGGATCCAGGCGGGCCAGGCGGGCGTGCAGGCCGGCCGGCCCCAGCTCTGCCGCCCAGGCCTCCAGCGCGGCGCGCAGGGCGGGCTGGGGCGGCAGGGCCGGCGGGGTCCAGCCTTCGACGATGGCGCGCAAGTATTGGCCTGTGCCGCCGACCAGCAGCGGCAGCTTGCCGCGGCTGGTCACGGCGGCGATGGCTTCGGCCGCGGCGGTCTGGAAGCGGGCCAGGCTCCAGATTTCATCAGGGTCGGCCACGTTGATGAGATGGTGCGGCACCCGCCGCAGCTCGGCGGGGCTGGGTTTGGCGGTGCCAATATCCATGCCGCGGTAGAGCAGCCGCGAATCGGCGGAAATGATTTCGGCATCCAGCCGCCCGGCGAGCTGCAGTGCGATCTCGGTTTTGCCCACGGCGGTGGGTCCCACCAAGGCGACGAGGGCGATGCGCTTATCCTTGGACGGCATTTTCAAAGTGCTGGATTTGTGGCGCGCCACCGGGCTGGCGCAGGATGGAGACGACATCAATGCGCCAGTCGCCGGCCAGCTCAGGGTGGGCTTGCAAATACTCTTCGGCGCTGTGGATGAGATGCTGCTGTTTGGCGGGAGTGATGGCTTCTTCCGGCAGGCCGAAGCGGGCCGAGGTGCGCGTCTTGACTTCAATGAAAACCAGCGTACCCTGGTGGCGGGCCAGCAGGTCAATTTCGCCGTAGGCGCCGTGCAGGTTGCGGCCCAGGATCTGATAGCCGCGCTGGGCCAGATAGTCTGCGGCTTGTTGTTCGCCCCAGCGGCCCAGGGCCTGCTTTTGACGGCTCATCCACCCAAATATTGTTCGAACCAAGCCAGGGTTTGTTTCCAGGCTTCCGCCGCGGCCGCGGGATGATAGACCTCTGGGCGATCTTCGTTGAAAAAAGCGTGGTCTGCCCCGGCGTAGATGTGGATGGCATGCGGTGTGCCCTGGGCGCTGAGCTGCTTCTCGAAGTCGTTGACGATGCTGGCCGGGATGCCGCCGTCATTTTCGCCGTAGAGGCCTAGCACCGGCGTGCGGATGCGGGCCGCCTCGCCGGCTTCCAGCGGACGGCCATAGAAGCAGACCACCGCGTCCACCGGGTGGGCCGCGGCAGTGGAGAGCGCTAGGCCGCCGCCCATGCACCAGCCCACCAGGCCCACTTTGCCGGTGGTGTACTCCAGGCTGTTCAGGTAAGCGCCGGCGGCATGGATCTCCTGGATGGCCTGGGCGCGGTTGAGCGCCATGGCCAGCTTGCGGGCTTCATCCGGCTCGCTGGCCGCCTGGCCGTGATACAGGTCAGGCGCCAGGACGGCGTAACCTTCGGCGGCCAAGCGGTCGGCCACGGATTTGATATGACCCACCAGGCCCCACCATTCCTGAATGGCGACGACCGCCGGGAAGGGACCGGGGCCGCTGGGCACGGCCAGGTAGCCGGGCGTTTGGTCTCCATTGCTGGGGTACTGGATCATCTGTGCGCTCATGCGGTGAGTATACCTGTGGGAGGGCTGGAGTACAATCGCCGGCATGCAGGCCCGACTCTTTCCCGACGGTGAACGGCTGAGTGCAGTGATGGCGATCACGCTGCTGGCCTATGCCGGTTCGCGGTTTATTCAAGCGCCGGGCCAGGTGCTGGCACTGGAACTGGCCGGCATCTATCTGCCCCTGCAAATGAGCGTGAACACCGCCGTGGCTCTGTTTGTGGCCGGGCTGACGGCGGCCGGCGTGGACTGGATGCTGCAGTCTGAGGACGGCGCGCCGAGGACTTCGCGTTTCCGGCATTGGACCCTGCCGGCAATGACGGCCTGGGTGCTCAGCCTGCTGCTGGGCAACCTGACCTTTGACCTGAATTGGTGGGCCACCTTGGCCCTGTGCACGCTGCTGCTCCTGGCAGTCATCATGGGGGAATTTGCCAGCGCGCAGCCTGAGCACCGCTATCACTGGCTGGCGAGTGTGGTGTTGCGTTTCTTGATGCTCGGGCTATTCTTGATCCTGGCGATTACCGTGCGGGCGGTGGGCCTGCGCTTGTTCCTGGCCCTGCCCGCCGTGGCGCTGGGCGCCTTTGCCGCTTTTTCGCGCATGCAGTTGCTCCTGCCCGGGCAGGCTTGGCGACCGGTGCAGATGGCCGGCCTGACCTTCTTGTGCGTACAAGTGGCTGCCGCCTTGCATTATTTGCCGTTTTCTGCGTTGGGGTATGGCCTGGCGTTGTTGGGCCTGGTCTTTGCCCTTAACCATTTTGTCAGCGCGCTCAATCTGGAACAACCCTGGCTGGCGCCGGCGCGCGAGGGACTGATCACGCTGGGCATCTTTTGGGCGCTGGCGCTGCTGGTACGCTGATGGCGCTGCGCCTCCCGCGCCGCCTTTGGCAGCAGATGCGCCGGCATGTGGCCGCCGTGTCTCCGCAGGAGGCCTGCGGCTTGCTGGCCGGACGTGACGGTCAGGCCCAGGCGGTTTATGCCGTGCGCAATGAGCTGGTCAGCCCCACACACTTCCGCATGGATGCGGCGGAACAGTGGGCGGCTTTCCAGGCGATGGAAGCAGAGGGTCTGGAACTGCTGGCCATCTATCACTCACATCCCAACGGACCCGCCGGGCCGTCCCAGCAAGACATTCTGAACGCCGGTTACCCGGGCGTGGCGCACTTGATCTGGAGCCCGGTTGGCGACGAGTGGGCTTGCCGGGCGTTTTTGTTGGACACAGGGGCCAAAATCGAATTAGAATTGCAGTTGCAAGACGAGTAACTTCCCTAAAGGCTTCGTGTTTCTAAAGTACACCTTTTGCCCACCCAGGAGGCATTTGTATGAATTTGCTGATTAGCATCGGCGTAGTTTTGTTTGGCTATTTACTTGGTTCCATCCCCTTTGGCTTTATTCTGGTCAAGCTGCGTACGGGTGAAGACATTCGCCAGGTGCAGAGCGGGCGAACCGGCGGAACCAACGCCATGCGGGCGGCAGGCAAGTGGGTCGGCATCCTGACCGGCGCGTTGGACATTCTCAAGAGTTACTTTGCCGTACGCCTGGCGGTTGCTGTGGCACCTGAAAACTTTTGGCTGCATGTGATCACGCCGCTGGCGGTCATCCTGGGACACAATTATTCGATCTTCCTGATGCGCCGTGAGGAAAGCGGTGTGAAATTTGGCGGCGGGGCCGGTGGGGCGACGGCCGGCGGCGGCGCCATGGGGTTGTGGTTCCCGGCCCTGTACATTATTTTGCCATTGGCTTTTGCCGTCTTCTACTTTGTAGGCTATGCCTCGATGACCACTTTGAGCATCAGCGTGTTGGCCACGATCATTTTTGCGGTACGTGCCTATCTGGGGGCCTCGCCTTGGGAATATGTGGCCTATGGCCTGGCTTCGCTGGCCCTGGTGGCCTGGGCTTTGCGGCCCAACATCAAGCGCCTGATGGAAGGCAATGAACGCCTGCACGGCTTCCGTGTGCGCCACCTCAAGAAGGCCGAGGGCAAAGCCGGTGGTAACTAGCCAACAAAAAAAGACCCGCGTAGCGGGTCTTTTTTGTTAGCGTGTCTCGTAGACCAGTTCAGAACCTTCGGGGTTCTTGCCGTACTCCTGGCGGAAGAGGGCGATCAGGTTGCTGCGGTGCAGCTGCTCTGCCAGGCCGGCGATGAGCACGCGGCTCTTGCCGCAATCCTCGATCTGGACGGTCTCCAGCAGGTCGAGAGGATAGCGGCGGCGGGCGGCTTTGCGAACCACCTTGCGGATTTCGGTCAGGTAATTGATGTTGGACTTGACCGCGCCCTCGATCTCACCCCGCAGCACAATCTCGCCGTGGCCGGGTACCAGATTCTCCAGGCTCATTTTAGGGATCTTCTTCTGCGAGGCAATCGTGTCGTCGATGTCGCCGTCCATCAGGGTCGGCACGGCCATAAAGGTATCGCCGCTGAACAGGATGCGGTCCTCTTCGACCAATACTGCGATGGAGTCGGCGCTGTGGCCGGGCAGGGGGAAGATGTTGAGGGCTTTCTTGCCCACTTGCAAGGTCATCTCTCCTGTTTCGAGGCTGAAGTGCGGCAGCACGATCTCCACCTCCCGCAGGCTGCTGTTCTCGCGCTTTTCGGCTTCCAGCGAAGGAATGCCGCGGGTCTTGAGCATGTCGTAGCAGCGCTGGTGGGCGATGATCTGCGCTTCGGGGAAGAAACAATTGCCCCAGCTGTGATCCGCATGGTAATGGGTGTTGATCACATAACGGACGGGGACGCGCAGCTCTCGGTCGATGAAACGCCGCAGCTGCAAAGTCTCTTCGGGCAGCGCCAGGGTGTCGATCACCACGGCCATGTCTGGGCCGGCAACCACGCCGGCGGTGACTTGCGCATAGAGGCTGCTTTGAAAGAAATAGACGTTTTCGGCAATGCGTTCGTGTTGCATAGAGCGTGAAGAATAGCACACAGGTTTGCCAGAAGTCAAGAAATGTGAAACATTGCACAATGTCAGTTGATTTTTGGCACTCTGCCAGCGTGAATTTGACAAGCGCGGCCTGCGGCACTATAATCAGCCGCACAATTGCATATTTGCTTCAGGAGTAGTACGCGGGCTGGTGCTCACAGAGAAGGAACGGCCATAGACTGAGAGCCTCCGGAGATCGCCGAACGCCGAAGTCGCCTGAATTGCACACCGCAGAACAGCCGCAGGCTTAGTAGACCGGTGCGGGCCAGCCCGTTACAGCGTTTGAGCGCAGCCAATGGCTGAAGCGAGGTGGTACCGCGGAACACCCTTCCGTCCTCAGTGGAGAAGGGTGTTTTTGTTTAACTGGAGGCCGTGTGAGCAGCGATTCTTTACCCAAAACCTATGACTTCAAATCCACCGAGCAGCGCATTTATGCCTGGTGGGAAGAGCAAGGCTTTTTTCAGCCCGCCAATGACCCGGGTAAGGACGGCTTTGATCCGGCCCAAAAGCCTTTTGTGATCTCCATCCCGCCGCCCAATGTGACCGGCGAGCTGCACCTGGGCCATGCCATGTTCGTGGCCATGGAAGATCTGATGATCCGCCACCAGCGCATGCGCGGCGTGCCGGCCCTGTGGGTGCCGGGCAGCGACCATGCCGGCATCGCCACGCAGCTCAAGGTGGAAGAAGACCTGCTGCGCACCGAAGAGGTGACGCGGGAGGAGCTGGGCCGTGAAGAATTCCTGAAGCGCACCTGGGCCTGGAAAGAGAAATACCACGCCATCATCTCGCAGCAGATCCGCCGCCTGGGCGCCTCCTGCGATTGGTCGCGCGAGCGTTTTACCCTGGACGAAGGTTTGTCCACCGCAGTGCGCGAGGCCTTTGTGCGCCTGTATGAAAAAGGCCTGATCTATCGCGGCCCGCGCCTGATCAATTGGTCGCCGGGGCTGCGCACGGCGGTGTCCGACCTGGAAGTGGAATACAGCGAAGAAGAAGGTACGCTGTACTTCTTCAAGTACCGCATTCAGGGCAGCAACGAATTCATCCCGGTGGCCACCACCCGGCCGGAAACCCTATTGGCTGACACGGCTGTGGCGGTGCACCCGGAGGACGAGCGCTACAAGCATCTGGTGGGGGCCACGGCGCTGGTGCCGATGCTGGACCGTGAGATCCCGGTGATCGCCGACGACTACGTTGACCGCCAGTTCGGCACTGGCGCGCTGAAGATCACCCCCGGCCACGACGCCAACGACTACGAAGTCGGCGCCCGCCATAACCTGCCCGTGCTCTCGGTGTTGGATGAGGCCGCCAAAGTGACTGAGACCGGCGGCAACTATGCCGGGCTGGATCGCTTTGCGGCGCGCAAGCAGATCTGGGCGGATATGCAAGCTGCCGGCTTGACGATCAAGACCGAGAAGCACATGCAGCGCGTGCCGCGCTCGCAGCGCGGCGGAGAGATCATCGAGCCGATGATCTCCACGCAGTGGTTTGTAAAGATTCAACCGCTGGCAGCGCCAGCACTAGCCGCAGTGGAGGACGGTCGCATCCAGATCGTGCCGGAGCACTTCACCAAGGTTTATCGCAACTGGATGAGCAACATCCAGGACTGGTGCATCAGCCGCCAGTTGTGGTGGGGCCACCGCATCCCGGTTTGGTATGGCCCGGACGGCAGCATGTTCTGCGCCCGCAGCGAAGAAGATGCCCTGGCGCAGGCCCGCGCCCAGTTCGGCGAGGACGTGGCTCTGGAGCAAGACCCAGATGTGCTGGACACTTGGTTCTCTTCCGGGCTGTGGCCTTTCTCCACCCTGGGCTGGCCCGAAGAGACGTCGGACTTCAAATATTTCTATCCCACCTCGACACTGGAGACCGGTTACGACATCCTCTTCTTCTGGGTGGCGCGCATGATCATGATGGGGCTGGAATTCACCGGTGAAGTGCCCTTCGATACCGTGTACTTGCACGGCCTGGTACGCGACGAGCAGGGCCGCAAGATGAGCAAGACCCTGGGCAATGTGGTCGATCCGTTGGAAGTGATGGATGAGTATGGCACGGACGCACTGCGTTTCACGCTGCTGGTGGGCTCCACGCCGGGGCAGGATGTCAACCTGAGCCTGGACAAAGTCGGCGCCAACCGCAACTTCATCAATAAGTTGTGGAACGCTACTCGCTTTGCGCTGGGCATCATTCCGAACGCCCCAACCGAGCCGCAAGGCTCGCCGGATTGGACGCTGGCGGATGGCTGGATCTGGGCGCGCTGCAAACAGATCGTTGAGAACTTTGAGCGCTTGTTTGCTACGCATCAATACGGTGAAGCCGGCCGCCAGCTGTATGAATTCTTCTGGAACGACTTTGCTGATTGGTACATCGAGATCGCCAAGCGGCAGATCGAGAAGGGCGGCGACCGGGCCTTTTACACCGCCGACCTGCTGACCCGTATTCTGGATATTTGCCTGCGCCTGCTGCACCCTTATATCCCCTTCGTCAGCGAGGAACTGTGGAGCCACTTGAAGGCTGCGGCCCAAGGACATTCGCAGCGGCTGCAGCCCGAATTCGGCGAGTGGAGCGAAGGGCTGGCCGTGGCCGCCTGGCCCACGCCGCTGCCGAGCATAGGCTGGGAGGATGAGGCACTGCGTGACTTCGAGGTCTTCCAGAATGTGGTGCGCGCCATCCGCAACCAGCGGGCTGAGAAGCAGATCAAGCCGGCGGTGAAGATCGCCGCGCATTTCGTCTCGCAAGATGCCGAGAGCCGCGGCACACTCGAAGCGCTGTCCGCCGAGCTGGCGCAGCTGGCCGGGCTGGACCCGACGCAGCTGCGGATCGGCGAGGCGCCCAGCGCCGAACTGGGCGAGGCGGCTGCACTGGTAGTGGGACCGGTGCAGATCTACCTGCCGTTGGCTGGGCTGCTGGACCCGGCCGAAGAGCGCGCCCGCCTGGCGCGCGAACTGGCCGTGACCCGTGAGCAGATCGGTCGCCTGGAAGGGCTGCTGGGCAGCGATTTCGCCAACAAGGCCCCTGCCGCTGTGGTGGATAAGGAGCGTGCCAAGCTGGCAGATTACCAAACTTCCGCAGCCAGCCTTGAAGAGCAGCTCAAGAAGCTGAGTTAGGAGCCGGGATGGCTGTAATGGAACTGCGTGTGGCGATCACTGTGGACGATTGGGAAAAGGCAGTCGCTTTCTATCGCGATGGCCTGGGCTTGGATCCGGGTGAGCTATGGACCGAGCATGGCCGGGGCGCGTTGCTGCATGGGGGCAAAGCCACCTTTGAGGTCTTCGATGAGCAGCATGCCAGCGCGGTTGACGAGTTGGAGGTAGGCCAACGGGTCAGCGGATCAGTGCGCTTCGCTTTCCGGGTACTCGATGTGCATGCTGCCCTGCAGAGAGCACTTGAATACGGCGCGATCCTGGTGCACGAGCCGGTCCTGACGCCATGGAACGATCTGAACGCGCGGGTACAGGCGCCCGGTGGCATGCAGATCACTTTGTTTCAGGTGATGGCTGTAAGCTAGAAGAACTGTGAGACTACTCGCTCCAAAATGAGCAGCAACACAGGCAGCAGGATGGCGGAGGCGAAGTTGCGGAATGCGCCGGGCCGCCAGGGCCAGGCGGGCACGTCTCTGATGTTGGTGCGCATCGTGAACAGGGCGTGCAGACCTTTCTCCAGCTTCTCTAGGTTGCCCAGCTTTTTCTTTGCCAAGTCGGCCTGCAGGTTTTGGTGTAGTTCCTCGATCTGCCTGGCGTTGTGGGTCAGCAGTTGCTGCTTGTTATTCTCTATCTTTTGGTGGATGCCCCAAAGCGGCACTACGGTAACCACTACGCCGATCACCAGGGCAAAGAAAGAGACCAGCAGCGCCGTCTCTGGGGTCATGCTGGGCGTGCCCAGCAGCACTTCCCAAATGTAGTTCATGCTAGCCGTGATGACTGAAAAGGCGCCTATCAGCATGGTGACCCGCGCCAGGCCGTAAAAGGGCTGCAGGTCAAAGAGATTGAACTCGCCCACCTGGCGGTAGAGTTGGCTGATCTGGCTGACATGCCACCAGGCGGCATAGATCCATACCGGGGTGAAGGTGTATCCAGGGCCGGACAGCAGCGCCCACAGGGCCTGGCTGAACTGGCTGGCGGCCATCGAATGTCCGCGGTAGACCAGCCAAACGCCGAAGATGAAGCCGGCCACGCTGAGCAGCAGAACCGGCCAAAACGGCATGGTCAGGAAGTGGTACTTGACCGCTTCAAAGTCGTTCTTCTTGAGGGCCAGCACGGGGCGAAATTCTTCCAGTGACCTGGCTGCGGTCCTTTCCATCAGGTTGAGATACCCCAGGGCGTAAGGGACCCAGGCCATGTCAAAGAAAACCGGCGATACCCATTCGCCCCAGCCTGCACTGCCATCTGCCCACAAGGCGATGTGCACCAGCAGCACACTGGCCAGATAGAAAAGGATGTAGAACAGGGCTGGGTGGATGGGCAGCCCGTTGATCCAGTCGAGCACGAGATTGACCCAGCTAGGTGGGTAGCGCCGGAAAGTGGCCATTTGCCTGTCCTCAGAAGTTTTTTACGGCACCGCGACGAACGGCGTCAGGATGCGCTGCAGCAGCCAAACAATGATCGGCAAAACGATGGCCGAGGCGAAGCTGCGGAAGGTGCCTGGGCTCCAGGGCCAGGTGGGGATGGCGCCCACGCTTTCGCGCACTTTCAGCAAAGCGCTCAGACCCTTTTCCAGCCCGTCAATATTTTTGAAGTTGCGGCCTTCCATGTCCTTTTGGATCTCGTTGCGCAAACCGTTGATCTGCTCCGCATTCTCCGCCAGCAGCGTGTTTTTGTCCTTTTCGATCTTGCGGTGAATGCCCAGCACCGGGATCACAAAGACCGCAACCGCCGCAGCGATGCCGCCGACAGTGATCAGATAGGTGGTTTCAGGGGTTTGGGTGATGGACCCGTAATACGTCTCATTAAAGAAGTTGATGTTGACCACCAGGATGAGAAAAATGCCGACTGCCATGGCCACGCGTGCCAGGCCATACAGCGGCTGAAGATTGAACAGGTTGAGCTTGGTGACCCGTTTGTACAAGCTGTCAATTTGCGAGACGTGGCGGTAGGCAACATACAGCCAGAGTGGTAGGAAGGTATAGCCCTGGCTGGAAATGAAGGACCATAGGATGGTGCTGGCCATATCAACGGAGCGCGATTGGAACGAGAAATACAACCCCACGCTCAGCCCCAGCAGGGTGATGATCAGAACCGGCCAGAATGGCAGGGTGACAAAGCGATAGCGAATGGCATCGAACTCGCTGGCTGACAGCCCCAGCGCGGGCCGAATATCTTCAATGGAACGACGGGCCACCCGTTCCATAAAGTGAATGTAGCCCAGGGCCAGGGGCAGCCAGATGACATCAAAGAAGACGTAGTTGTGCCAGACCCACCAATCCTGATAGCCCTCCAACCAAAGTGTCAGGTTGATAAGAAATACACTCAACAAATAGAGAAGGATGTAAAAGACTACCGGTGGGATTTTGAGCGAACTGACCCAGTCAATAGTGGCATCTACCCAGCTGGGTTTATAGGGGCGGGTTTCCGTCATCTTGTCTCCTCACGTTTTTAAGTATCTACGGGAACGATGCACTCCGGCACATCGTTGCGGGCGTTGCTGACCACTGTGCCCACCTGGTAATAGGCCATCTTTTCGGATGGGTAGGGGCGCAGGAGTGGCAGCAACGTCTTAGGATCGGCTTCGTCCGGCTGCAGCCAAATGGCATGGTCGTCTTCATCGAGGATGACGCCCATGCGGTGATGGATCTGGGCCACGAGGTCGTTGGGTTCGCAGGTGATGAAGCAGCAGGTGTTCACTTCGGAGCCGTCCATCGAGGTCCAGCTGTCCCACAGGCCAGCAAAGGCGAAAGGGCGCTTGTCTTTCATGTGCACCCAGTACGGGATCTTCTCTTTCTTGCGCGGCAGCTTGACCCATTCGTAATAGCCATCCGCCAGCACCAGGCAGCGCCGCCGCTTGAAAGGCGAACGGAATGACGGCTTGCGCTCGATGCCCTCGGCGCGGGCATTCAGCAGGTAGCTGGTCATCTTGACCTTGGTGAAGGAGGGGATCATGCCCCAGCTAAGGAAATCCACTTTGTTCTGGCCGTCATTGAGCACCACAGCAATGGGTTGGGTGGGGGCGATGTTGTAGCGGGGGCGCAGCTCTGGCGGCACTTGCAGCCAGGGAAAAGTCGCGGCCAGTTCCTCGGCGGTTTTGGTCAGTGTTATTCGTCCGGGCATATCAGTGCATCCTTGGCAGAGCCTCAGTGGTCGGCGCGTGTTTGGGTTTGCCGTCTACAAAGAGCTGGGCGACCAGCGAAGCGGTGGCAACCAGGCCGGCGCAGACGTACATCACAATTTGGAAGGCGTCCACAAAGGCCTGATCATAGACCGCGTCGATTTCCTGGCGCTGGGCGGGTGGCAGGCTGGCCGGGGCGCTGGCGTTGGCCAGGTTCTTGGTTTCGGCGCGGATCTCAGAGAGCGCCTGGGGCGTGAACTGGGCCGGGTCCACGCGGCGCTCCACAGAGCCGATGAAGACGTTGAGCGCCACCACGCCGAGGATGGCCACCGCCAGCACGTTGGCGGTGCTGTTGACGGCGGTATTGATGCCCGAAGCCGTGCCGGAGAGCCGCTTGGGGGCGGCGCCCATCACCGTGGTGGTCAGCGGGGCGATGACCAGGGTCATGCCGAAGGCCAGCACGATCACCGCCGGGAAGAAAGTCGTCCAAAAGGAGCCGCCCAGGCCGGCCTGGCCAAACAGCACCAGCCCGGCGGCGACCACCAGCGGGCCGATGGTCAACGGCAGTTTGCTGCCGTAGCGGGCCACCAGGCCGCCGGCCCAGCCGGAGAGGGCGCCGACGATGAGCGGGAAGGGCAGGAAGCCCAGACCGGCCATGACGATGTCGTAGCCCTGGATTTGGATTAGGTTGAAGGGCAGGAAAAAGATCACGCCCGAGACGGCGCAATACATCAGCAGCGTGATCAGGTTAGCCCCGCTAAAGGTGCGCGATTTGAACAGGTCCAGCGGCAGCAGCGGGTTTTCGGTGATGCGCTGGGTGTAGAGGAACAGGGCAAACACGGCCGCCCCCAGGAAAATGCTGCCCAGCACGATCGGGCTGCCCAGACCGTAATTGGCTGACTCGATGAAGCCGAAGACGAACATGCCCAGGCCCAGGGTGGCCAGGCTGGCGCCGCGCCAGTCCAGCTTGCTGGGGGCTTTTTCGTCGCGGCTTTCCGGCACTTTCCAGAACAGCACCAGCACGGTCAGGATGCCCACGGGGACATTAATGAAGAACAACCAGTGCCAACTGGCATACTGCACGATCAGGCCGCCCACGGCCGGCCCGAGCGCCAGGGCGATGGCCGAGGCGCCGGACCAGGCGCCAAAGGCGGCGCCGCGGCGCTCGTCGTCGAAGTAAGCGGTGATGATCGCCAAGCTGGAGGGGCCAAGCAGGGCGCCGCCCAGCGCCTGCAGGATGCGGGCGCCGATCAGGAAGCCCGGCGTGGTGGCCAGGCCGCACAGCGCCGAAGCGATCGAGAAGATGACCACGCCCACGGCGAAGACGCGGCGGCGGCCCAGGCGGTCACCCAATGTGCCGCCCACCAGGATCAAGGCGGCCTGGAAAAGCACATAGGCCTCCACGATCCACTGTGCCTGAACCACCGTGGCGTTAAGGTCTTGCTGCACCACCGGCAGGGCGATATAGATCACCGTGGCGTCAATGTAGGACATGCAGGAACCCAAAATGGTGGACACCAGCACCCAAAAACCGGTATTGAACTTAGGCAACAAGGCGGCTCCTCTGTGGCGATGCGGTATTTTAGCTGAAACTGGCGGCTAACTCAGCCAGGCCAGTACCAGCTGGGCCAGGATGATCTTGGCGATGCTGGCGACGGGATACACAGCGGCGTAACCGATGTTGGGCAGTTCATCCCCGCTTTGCTCGGAGGCGAAGCTGAGCAGGGCGGGCTGGGTTTGCAAGCCGGAGAGCATACCGGTCAGCAAACCCATGGGAATCTTGAGCAGGCGATAGCCGGTCCACAACACCAGCCAGCCGGTGAAGAGCGTGATGCCCAGGCCGGCGGCCAGCAAGACCAGGCCTTCGCCGCTGGCCAGGGTGGTGACGAAGTCATAACCGGCGCGGGAGCCCACGCCCGCCAGAAAGAGCACCAAGCCGAACTGGCGCAGGGTGACGCTGGTGCTGTAAGGGATGGTCCAGACCAGCGGGCCGGTGCGGGCCAGGTTGCCGAGGATCAGGGCCAGGATCAGCGGGCCGCCGGCCATGCCCAGGCGCAGGGTCAGGCCGCCCGGCAGCGGGAAGGGCAGCATGCCCAGCAGCATACCCAGGGCGATGCCCAGACTGAGGGTCAGCACATCCACTTCGCTGACAGCGCGGTACGAGTCGCCCAAATACTTGCTGACGGCGGCCATGTGCTCGCGATGGGTCAGCACGCGCACGCGGTCGCCCAATTCCAACACGGTGTTGCCCGTGGGGATCAGCTGAATATCGCCGCGGCGAATGCGCGTGATCAGCGCGCCAAACTGCTCCGGCAGGTCGATCTGGCTCAGCTTGCGGCCGACCACCTGCGGGTTGGAGACGAAGATGCGCCGGAAATCCATCTCGCGGCGGTCCAGCTCCAGGCTGGCCGGGCTGCGCTCCCCAAGAAAGGCGATCACGGACTGCAGCTGGGCGGGGGCGCCGACCACGGTGATGTGGTCGCCCAGTTCCAGCTGGCTGTCCTTTTCAGCCAGCAGCAGTTGCTTGCCTTTCTGGATGCGGCCAAAAACCACGTTCCAATTCTGCTGCTTGACCAGTTCCACCAAGGGTTTGCCCAGCGCCGCGGGCTGAGTAACGCGGATGGTGAGATTGTCCAGCTCGACATCGGCGCCGGCCAGGTCGCCGGCGCGCAGGGCTTCGGCGCGGTAATCGATGCGCCAGATGCGCTGGGCCGTGTAGACCGCCAGGATCATGCCCAGCACGCCCAGCGGGTAGGCGATGGAATAGGCCACCACCGGTTCAGCCAGCAGGGTTTGCAGGGCGCTGCCGGCCGGTTGGTTGAGATTGATGAATTCCAGCGCGCTGGCCAGGGCGGGGGTGTTGGTCAGCGCCCCGGAGAAGAGGCCGGCGGCGCTGCCGGCGGAGAGCCCCAGCTGCCCGGCGGCCAGCACAACCAGCCCGGCGGCCGCCAGCAGGCAGAGCAGGATGAGGGCATTGTCGCGCAGGCCTTTGTGGCGCAGGGCGGCGAAGAAACTTTGGGCGCTGCTCAGGCCGAGGGCGTAGACGAAGATGACCAGCCCAAGGGTATAGACCGCTTCGGGCAAGCGCAGCTCCGGGCTGAGCGCCCCGAAGCCGAGGCCGACGAAAAGCACGGCGGCTACGCCCAGGCGGATGCCGCCCAGGGAAACCTGCCCCAAGGCCCAGCCGAGGGCGGCGATGGCGAAGAGCAGCAGCAGGGGATTGTCTCGGAGCAGGGCGATGATGTTTTGCAGCATGACGCCGCCATTATCCCTTGATTTGCAGGTTTGCGAAACCCGCCCCGCTTGCTGCACTAGCCAGGGAAACGCGGGCGCAGCGGCACGGGCGGCTCGGCCGGTTCCAGCAGGCGCATTTGGTAGGCGGGCAGCTTGCCATCCAGCAGAATGTAGGGCGCGGCGCGCTGGGCGACAATGCCCAGGGCGCGCAGATCGTCCAGCGAGCGCAGTTTGCGCCCGCGGCGGGCCAGCAGGATGCTCATGGCGCCTTTGGGGCCGATGCCCGGCACCATCAGCAGCTGCTGCTTGTCGGCGGTGTTGAGCTCGATGGGGCGGTGCAGCAGGGTCTGCTCCGCCCAGGCTGTCTTGGGGTCCTTGTTGAGCGGCAAGTGGCCGTTCTGGGCGAAGGGTAGCTCTTCCATGCTGAAGCCGTAATCGCGCAGCAGGAAGGAGGCCTGGTAGAGGCGATGTTCACGCCAGGGGTTTTCGGCCGGGTGGTTCTCCAAGGGCGTGTCCAGCACCGGGGTAAAGGCCGAGTAGTAGGTGCGCTTGAGTTTGAGCTTAGAGTACAGGTATTCGGAAATGGCAACCAGCTCCACATCGCTCTCGCCGGAGGCGCCGACCACGAACTGGGTGACCGTGCTGGCCCAGCGCCCGTTCCAGGTGCCGTGAGGCGCTTCGTTCTGGCGGATCTCCTCGGCCCACTGCAGCGGCGCCAGCAGTTCCTCGGCGAACTTCTTCATCGGCGCCAGGGCGGGCATGCGGCGGGGATTGGCCGCCTCCAGGTTGACCGAGACGCGGTCGGCCAACTGCATGGCGCGGCGCAGCTGGTCCTTCTCGGAACCGGGCATGATCTTGAGATGGATGTAGCCGCGGTAGCCGAGCTTGTTGCGTACGATGTCGACCGTGTCCAGCAGGCGATCCTGGGTGGCCACGCCGCCCTTGATGATGCCGGAACTGAGGAACAACCCTTCGACCGCGCCGGCTTTGTAGACCGCCAGGAAAGTGCGGGCCATCTCGTCCGGCTTGATCGTCGCCCGGCGCATCTTGCGCCCGGCGCGGAAGGGACAGTAGTTGCAGTTGCGCTCGCAGGCGGTGGTGAGCATGGTTTTGAGCACGTTCATCTTGCGCCCACCGGGCAGGGCCACCTGGCTGATGGGGATGCGCGGCAGGGCCTTGCCGCCAACCACCGGCTGGCAATCCTGCTCGCGGGTGCTCTCGATTTCGATGCCCATGTCCTGCGAGACCAGGCTGAGTTTGGCGAAGGTGTCCATGCAGTGATATTAGAACGTATGGTCTATATTGACAAGGGGGTGTCAAGTGGTTGGGGTTTTTCACCACAAAGGCACAAAGACACAAAGGGATACGATATAAGTTTATGTAGTAGGGGAGAAGGATGCTACGATAGAATTAAACGTGTACTGAATCTCAAAATTACTGTTCATTCGAACTAGATTCTTCGAGCCTTTTTTGCTTTACTACATCAATAAACTCCTTATACGAGGAAGGCTTTAGCCAGGCAGGCGAATCTGCTGATTTGTTACCCTTAGGAATTGGCTTGCAATATAATTTGTACCATTGTGGTGAAACAACATCCCCACTTCCATCCCCGTAGATAGCGATTTGGAGAAAATACAAACCTGCAGTTAGCACGGGTTCAACACCTGGTGAAACCGAATCAGGAGTACCCTTCTCTAAATTCATTTGTGGTGGAATATACACCCGTAGCCAAATTGGCTCCTTGCCTTCGCCTCTGTTTTTTATCTGTGCAATATCAAGGAAATTAAAATCGCCCCCGCCATGTAATCCTACAGGCAAATACCTGGTGTAATGACTCTTGCCATCTTGCCTTGTCCAAAATAGATCTAATGCGTCAAATTTTGTGACTCTTTTTCCGCTCTGATCCCAAACACCAAGCAATTTACCCTTGCAATTTTTTACCACAGACAGTCCCACATTTGCCACAGCTAGCCTCACAAACCAACTAGGGGTATCGCCGTCTACGGGAGATTCGGAATATCTTGGCGGATTTTCCTCGAACACTTCCAACTTAGATCTTGTTGCGTGCGAGTTTATGTAAGCAAACAACAAAGTGAGCAGTGACAGTAGTATGGCAATTAGTTCGAGCGTGAATTCGAAATGGAATATAAAAAATATGGTGATGATTATTAAGGCGAAAATATCAAAGGCTCTCCACCTTTTTTGATATTCGGTTTTCCTCTTGATGTCGTCGTGAAGTTTACCCCTTAGGTCATTATGGTTTGTGTTCATATCTGCCAACGTTCGGCTTGAAATTGCCGAGTTCTAAAAATACTGCATCTATCACAGAAGTCTTTATTACCTATGTTATAGTCTAAACTATCTAAAGGTAATTGGAACTGAATTTAATTAGGAGGAAATCATAGATAAAATCCACCAGCTGCAAAACGAGATTGACGATTTAGAAAAAGAATTGCGTCAATACGAAGCAATGGGCGGCAGCAGCGGATGTGGATGCTCCTTCATCTTTTTTGTTATCGGTGGTTTTGTACTTTTCTTTGTTGCTTGGCCAATCGGGGTGATTATTCTGTCTTTGGCTGCCCTTATTTTTATGTCAGGTGGAGGCAGGAAAAGCGCTAACAAGCAAGCAGCAGTTGTTAGACAAAAATTATCTGGAAAAAGGATTGAATTGTGGGGTGAGAATGCTTTCCGGGCCGCCGTGAGAATGAAGAATTGGTTTGGCCGTCAATCTCGTACAGTCAAAATAGTTTTACTCATTAGTGCAGTGGCACTGAGTTGTTACTGTGTAATGTTTTTGCGTCAAGAAATCGGAGTTTCAAATCAAAATCCTTCTGCAACGGAGCAAATCCAAACTGCAGTCGCTGCCCTGTTCTCTCAACGTGAGACAGCAGCGGTTTTAGAAAACCAAACACAAACGCCGATACCAAATCAAACTGATCTGCCACTTTCATCAGAGACAACTAACTACGAGATTGTCTTTGAGATACCAAACCACAGATATGATGGCGGTAAGACTCTTTATGTATTAATTAATCAAATTGATCTTTCTTCTGATGATTTTAAGAATGATATCAGAATCATCTTGCAAGATATCGTTGCTCAGGAAGGCAACAAAATTTCAGTAGAAATCCATGACAGCAGAGCAACCTTGGATTTGTCCTATAAGCAATATGGGGATTTTTCTTTGGGTCGCCCCCTTACACAAAGTGAACTGGACAACAGGGCCATACACCTAATTGCAAGTTATGACGGAGACTTGGAAACAATGATTTATGTCAATACTTTAATGTTTTTTCCTGGAGCGTTCACTGATACACCGAATGTAGGAATATATGTTGAAGAAATTGAATTTGACGCGCGCAAATGAGCAAACAAATTCATAGATCTGAAGGTCGCATTCTGCTTCCCTGCCAGGTGAATGTCAGGTCTCTTTAGGAGATGACAAAACCCTTGGGAAACCATTCGCCAAGTTTGCTCATCAAACGCTATGTTCCCTGGCTGGCGCTGCTGGCCGTGCTGGCGCTGGCGGCCTGGCCGCGACCGGCCGCCGCGCCTGCGCCAGCGGCAACGGCTGCGCCTACGCCGCAGCCGCAAGCCGACGCGGCCTTGCTGGCCGCGCTGAACGCCGCCGGCGAGGCTGAGAGCGGGGCGGTACAGTTCTTCGAGAGCGTGCGCTATCGCGTCAGCCAGCAGATGGCGGTGGTCAATGAAGGGCCAGGCATGGCCAGCAAGCAAAATCTTTGGATCGCACTGATTCAGACGCGCTGGCCTTACCAGCAGGTGCATTCCGTGGCCATTACTCCAGGCGAATACCAACTGGCGCGGGATGAATACGGCAACCTCTACGCCGAATTCGATTTCAGCCACATTCAGCCCGGCGAGCGCATCGAAGTGCGCCTGGAATACGAGGTCGAGGTGCGTCGGGTGGTCTTCGACTTTGGTACCTGCCTGGGCCTGCTGCCCAGCGAGCATACCCGCGCCGAGCTGCACATCGAGGCCAATAACCCGCAGGTGCAGGCGCTGTCCGCGCAGCTGGCCGCCGGACGGGCCACCGCTTGCGAGCAGGCGCGCGCCTTCTACGATTACACCGCCGAAAATTTGATATACACCTTCAACGCCGGCAATTGGGGGGCGCAGGCCGCCCTAGGCGAAATGGGCGCGGACTGCACGGAATACGCTTCGCTGTTCGTGGCGCTGAGCCGCGCCGCGGGCATTCCGGCGCGCTACTTCGAGGGCCTGCGCTACGGCCCGGGCGATGAGGAGCCGCCGGAGCACGCCTGGGCGGAGTTCTACGCGCCTAGCGCGGGCTGGATACCGTCCGACCCCACGCTGGGCCGCCATGAGCACAGCCGGGAGCAGTACTTCGCCCGGCTGCCCGCCAGCCACATCGTGGTTACTGAGGGGCGCAGCCCGTCCACGCTGCGGGGTGGCAGCTACATCGCCCACCTGTATTGGGCGGCGGGGCAGGCGCGGCTGCGGGTGGTCGATTTTGCCTGGGGAATGAAACCGCTGCACTAGCGCAGCAGGGCGGGTTTCAAACCCGCCCCTGCGGCCCTCTGGCAAACCTGCTTCCTATAAAATACAGAGCGCCGAAAGGCGCTCTGTATTTTTAGTGGTGCAGGATCTGCGAGAGGAAGAGCTTGGTGCGGTCTTCCTTGGGTTTCTTGAAGAGCGCCTCGGGCGTGCCACTCTCCACGATCTCGCCTTTGTCGAAGAAGAACATGCGGTCCGCCACGGCGCGGGCAAAGCCCATTTCATGGGTGACCACCAGCATGGTCATGCCGGTCTTGGCCAGCTCGATCATCACGTCCAGCACTTCTTTGATCATCTCGGGGTCGAGGGCGGAAGTCGGTTCGTCGAAAAGCATGATCTTGGGTTCCATGGCCAGGGCGCGGGCGATGGCCACACGCTGCTGCTGGCCGCCGGAGAGCTGGCCGGGGTACTTGCTGGCCTGCTCAGGGATGCCGACGCGCTTGAGCAGCTCCATGGCCTTTTCCTCGGCCTGCTGCTTGGACCACTTGCGCACCCACATGGGGGCCAGGGTGATGTTCTGCAGCACGGTCAGGTGCGGGAACAGGTTGAACTGCTGGAAGACCATGCCGGTCTCCTCGCGGATCTTCTCGATGTTGCGCACATCATGGCTGAGCTCAATGCCGTCGACGGTGATGTCGCCGCGCTGGTGCTCTTCCAGGCGGTTGATGGTGCGGATGAAAGTGGACTTGCCGGACCCGGAAGGCCCGAAGATGACGATGACCTCACCGCGCTGTACTTCCATGCTTACGCCGCGCAGGGCGTGAAAGTCGCCAAACCACTTGTGCACGTCTTTGCAGACGATGATCGGTTGCTGGGTTGTTTTTGCACTCATTGTCATTCCTCCAAATTATCGCTCACCCACGCCCAGCGAAACTTCCAGACGCTGGCTGACATACGCCATGGCGTAACTAATCACCCAATACAGCATGGAGATAAACGCGTACACTTCGCGCTGCAGGCCCAGGAATTCCGGCTGGGCCAGTACGGTCTTGCCGATGCCGACCAGATCCATCAGGCCGACGATGGAGACCAGGGCGGTGTCCTTGAACAAAGCAATGAACTGGCCCACCAGGATGGGGATGACCAGGCGCAGCGCCTGGGGCATGATGATCAGCCCCATGGACTGGATGTTGTTCAAGCCCATGGCGTAGGCCGCCTCGTATTGGCCCTTGGGGATGGCTTGCAGGCCGCCGCGCACATTCTCGGCCAGATAGGCGGCGCTGAACAGCGTGATGGCCACCATGGCGCGCAGCACACGGTCGATGTTGACGCCGGTGGGCAGGAAGAGCGGCAGCATCAGCTGGGCCATGAAGAGCAGCGTGATCAGCGGCACGCCGCGGATGAGTTCGATGTAGGCGACGCTGAACCAGCGCACGATGGGCAGCGACGAGCGCCGGCCCAGCGCCAACAGCACGCCCAGCGGGAATGAAAAGACAATGCCCACGATGGTGAGCAGCAGGGTCAGCAGCAGGCCGCCCCACAGATTGGTGCCCACCAGAGGCAGCACTTCATTGCCGGCGCCCAGGCCGCGCAGCAGCAGGATGAAGATGGGCGGCCAGATCACCCAACCGGTGATGACCACCCGCTCCAGGCCTTTGCCGGCGGAGCGGCCGACCCACCAGCCGAAGCCCAGCAAGCCCGCCATGCCCAATAGCCACAGCTGCGACTGACCAGAAGTGATGGTGGCCAGCCCAAGCAGCAGCGCGAGCAAGCCGATGGTGACCCGCCCGGCGCCGCGAGCCTTGCGGCCCCAGATACCCAGCGAATTGCCCGCGATGAGGGCCAGCAGAGCCAGGCCCAGCCATACGCGCCAGACCTCGCTGATCGGGAACTGGCCCAGCATGATCAGGCGCAGGTTGGTCACGATCACGCGCCACTGGGCCACTTCGAGCAGCCAGATGACCACGGCGCGCACGATCCAGAAGATCAGCGCGCCGGAGAGCAGGCTGAGCAGCGCGTTGTACCAGGTGTTAAAGAGATTCTTGTAGATCCAGCTCAGCAGCGAAGGGCGCTCAATGAGCGGGGGGAGGATGTTGTCGCTCATTTAGCGCTCCACCAGTTGGGCTCGTTGGTTGTACCAGTTCATGAACCAGGAAGTCACCAGGCTAAAGGTCAGGTAGGTGAGCATGACCAGGCTGATCATTTCCACCGCCCGGCCGCTTTGGTTCAGGATGGTGTTGGATACGTAGAACATGTCTGGGAAGCCCACGGCAATCGCCAGGGACGAGTTCTTGGTCAGGTTGAGGTATTGGCTGGTGAGTGGCGGGATGATGACGCGCATGGCTTGCGGAAAGACCACCAGGCGCAGGGTTTGGAAGCCGGTCAGGCCGATGGCCCGGGAGGCTTCCACCTGGCCTTTGGAGACGGCCTGCAGACCGGCGCGCACCACTTCGCCGATGAAGGCGGCTGTGTAGAGCACCAGGCCGGAGAGCAGCGCCATGAATTCGGGCGTGACGACTTTGCCGCCCACCATGTTGAGGCCTTGCACGCTGGGGTAATCCAGCGAGAGAGGGGCACTGGGGACGACGAACCAACCCACCACGGCAAAGGCCGCGAAGGTGAGCAGCGCCCACAGGGCGGTCAGCGGCGGCTTGCCGGTGCGCTTGCCGATGTAGTGCAGCACCAAGGCCACCAGAACTGCCGCAGCCAGGCCGGCCCATAAGATCCAACGATAGGGCTCGTAGGTTTCGGTGGGCAGGCCCCAGGGCAGGCCAATGCCGCGGTTGGTCAGATGGATCTGGCCGGGCCAGATGACGGCTTCAGCCACGCGGGGCAGTTTGAGGAAAACGGCCAAGTACCAGAAGATAAGGAAGACCAGCAGGGAAAGATTGCGCATCAATTCCAGGTAGGCAGCCGACAGGTTGCGCACCAATAGGTTGCTGGACATGCGTGCAACGCCCAGAATAGTGCCAAGAATGGTAGAGAGAATGATGCCGACAAGGCTGACCTGCAGCGTGTTAAGCAGACCTACCAGAAACGCCTGCGCATAGGTGGAGGTGCGGCTGTATGTGATCGAGGTTTCAGCGATATCAAAACCGGCGGTGCCCTGCAAAAAGGAGAAGCCCAGGGTGGTGCCTTGGCGCTGCAGGCCGGTGACCATGTTTTGGATCAGGATGTAAAAGAAGAAAATGACTGCGGCAGCAAAAGCGACTTGCCCAAGAACTTGCAGGACGCGTTCGTCACGCCAAAAAGGGATAGACGTGTGTTTTTGATTTCTCATCCCTAGATCTCTCCTGCGTGATACAGGCCGGGGGTGGGCTGCCCTAAGGCTGCCCACCCCCGGCAGGGTGTAAAACGGTGGTGCTTAGTTGAAAGGCGGGGCGAAGAGCAAGCCACCTTCGGTGTAGATGCTGTTGTAACCGCGGGGGATATGGGTCGGGGTGTCCGGACCCAAGTTGCGGTTGTAGATCTCACCGTAGTTGCCGGCCAGCTTGATCACGTTGTAGGCCCACTCGTTGCTCAGGCCCAGCTTGGCGCCGAGCTCACCCTCGTTGCCCAGCAAGCGGTTGATCTGCGGGTCGGTGTTGGAGGCCTTCACCTGGTCCACATTGGCGGAAGTGATGCCATATTCTTCCGCGGCAATCAGAGCGAAGACAGTCCACTGGGCAATGTCGAACCACTGGTCATCACCATGGCGAACCATGGGGCCCAAGGGTTCCTTGGAGAGGGTCACGTCCAAAATGACGTGAGCGGAAGGATCGGCCAGAACCGAGCGGCGGGACACCAGACCGGACTTGTCGGTGGTGACTGCATCGCAGCGGCCTTCGCTGTAAGCGGCGAAGGTGGAGTCGGCGTCTTCAAAGACGACCGGGCTGTAGCTGATGCCGGCCGCAGAAAAGGCGTCCGCCAGGTTCAGCTCAGTGGTGGTGCCGGTCTGCACGCAGACGGAACCGCCCGCCAGGTCTTCCAGGGTGGTGAAGCCAGTGGCGCTAGGCACCATCAGGCCTTGACCATCGTAGAAGGTGGTGGCGGTGAAATTGCCAGCCAGCTCGGTGTCGCGGGTCAGGGTCCAAGTGGTGTTGCGGCTCAGCACGTCGATCTCGCCGGACTGCAGCGCAGTGAAGCGCTCAGGGGCGGTCACGGGGCGGAACTCCACGGCGTCGGCGTCACCAAAGATGGCGGCGGCCAGGGCGCGGCAGTAATCCACGTCCACGCCGGAGAAGTTGCCGTCGGCGTCGACATAGCCGAAGCCAGGCACCTGGTTGTTGGCGCCGCAGACCAGGTAACCGCGGGCAACCACGGCAGCCAGGGTTTCACCTTGGGCAGCGGTTTGGGCCGCGGGGGCCGGAGCGGCATCGTCAGCCGGGGCGGCAGTATCGGCCGTGGCTGGCTCTGAGGCGTCGCCGCTGGCGGCCGGGGCCCCACCGCAAGCGGCCAGGACCAGCGCCGCAACGATGAGAAGCCCAAAGAGAGGGTAGAACTTCTTGGACATAGGGTTTCCTCTTCCTTGCTACTGTGTATAAGGTTTGACCGGCATGGTGGCCGGCCCTGTGCTGGAGGGGGGCGCCTGGCTTGCTGATTGACTGCAAACGTCGACAACCCTCTCCGGCGCAGCAATACAAGGGGTGCAGCATTATAGGCGGAAGCTTGCATCTTTACAAGGCCTAATAAACCTATCGAATTAGTGATTTAATGCCGGCGTATAATCGCCCGCATGAGCCAACCCCTGATTTTGGTCGAGATCGACAGCGGTATTGCGCTGGTGACATTAAACCGCCCGGATGCATTGAACGCCTTGAGCCCGGAGATGCTGGGCAGCCTGGCTGAGACCATGGAGAGCCTGGACCGCGACGAGAACGTGCGGGTGATGGTGCTGACCGGCGGCCAGAGCGTGTTTGCCGCCGGGGCGGATATTAAAGCCATGGCCAGCGCATCTCCGGTGGACATTTATTTGAGGAACACGCGCCAACTGTGGCAACGTCTGTGGGCGCTGGACAAGCCGGTAATCGCGGCGGTGAACGGGGTGGCCTTTGGCGGCGGGTGCGAACTGGCGCTGGGCTGCGACCTGATTGTGGCCGGTGAAGGCGCCCGCTTCGGCCAGCCGGAGATCAAGCTGGGTATTATGCCGGGGGCGGGCGGCAGCCAGCGGCTGGCCAAGGCCCTGGGTCCGTACCGGGCGATGGAGATGGTGCTGACCGGCGACCCGCTGCCCGCACCGGAGGCGCATGCCGCCGGGCTGGTGAACCGCCTGGTGGCGGACGACCAGGTGTTGGCGGCGGCCCGCGAGCTGGCCGCCAAGATCGCCGAACGGCCCGCCGTGGCGGTGCGCCTGGCGCGCCAGGCGCTGCGCTACGGCGTGGAGCACAGCCTGGGCGAAGGCCTGGAGATGGAGCGGCGCAACTACCGCCTGTTGTATGACACCGCCGACCAAAAAGAAGGCATGGCGGCTTTTATTGAGAAGCGCAAACCCAAATTCTCAGGCAAGTGAGCGCATTGAGCGACGATAAGCATCTTCCGCTGATCGGGGTGGTCGGCGCGGGCACAATGGGCTCCGGCATTGCGCTGGTGGCCCTGACCGCCGGGGCCAAGGTGATCCTGCAAGACCCCTATCCAGCCATGCTGGAGAAGGCCGCGGCCTACATCAAGAAATTCTTGGAGAAAAAGGACCAGGCAGCCTTACTGGGAAACCTGACCCTCACCGACAGCCTGGAGGCTTTTGCTCCAGCCGGCCTGGTGATCGAAGCGGCCCTGGAGCAACTGGAACTGAAGAAAGAGATCTTCGCCAAGCTCGAGGCGGTCTGCGCGCCGGAGGCCATCCTGGCGACCAATACCAGTACACTGTCGGTGACCGCCGTGGCCGCCACCACGCAGCGCCCGCAGCGCGTGGCGGGCATGCATTTCTTCAACCCCGCCCCCGTGCTGCCGTTGGTGGAAGTGGTGCGCGCTGCGCAAACCAGCCAGGCGACCATCGAGAGATTGGTCGGCCTGACAGAAGCGCTGGGCAAGACGCCAGTGGTCACCGGCGATACGCCGGGCTTCATCGTCAACCGCGTGGCGCGCCCGTTCTACGGCGAAGCGCTGCGCTTGCTGGGCGAGGGCGTGGCTGGCTACGAAGTCATCGACCAGATTGTAGAGGGCGGCGGTTTTAAGATGGGGCCATTTAAATTGATGGACCTGATCGGCATCGACATCAATGCTGGAGCGATGCGCTCCATGTACGAACAGAGCTTTGGCGAGCCTCGCTATAAGCCGCACTGGATTCAGATGCAAAAGTTGGCTGAAGGCGCCCTGGGACGAAAGACGGGCAGGGGGTTTTATAAATACAATGGGGATGGCCAGCTCACCGGCCCCAGCCACCTCGACCATGAATATGAACAACCCGAGGATGCACAGCGCTCTGTTGCAGGCCCACTGGTAGCTCCTGCCGAGGGGCTGGTTTTGATCTCAGAGGGGACCTGGGCCCCGGGTTTGGCGGACATTTGCCGGCAAGCCGGGTATAGTGTGGCTTCAAAGCCGCAAAAAGGGCAGGAGCCAATCGCTTGCTTTATGGTGGCGGGTCGCAACGAGGGGGCAGAGGAGATCCTGAGATGGTATGACCAAAACCTACCGGCGGATACACCGCTGATTGCGCAATGCGTCGATATGACTTTGGCCGAGATGAGGAAATGGGTTTCTCATACGCAGCGCTTGATGGGCTTTGATGGCTTGTTCTTTGCCAGCAGCTCAATTGCCACCACGATCCACTCGTCGATCCCAGCCGAGAAATATCTTGCCGTCATGGATCTATTTGAAAATTTAGGCCGCTTCCAATTGTCAGTACAGGATAGCCCCGGGCTTATCTTGCCGCGCATCGTGTGCCAGATCATTAACGAAGCGATGTTCATGAGCCAGGATATGCGCGGGTCGCATAATGTGACCAGGTTTGAGATTCCCAGCGAGGAGTTTTCCGCTCGCTATGGGCTTGATGTGCTCTTCCCCATCGATAAGGCCATGAAGTTGGGCGTCAACTATCCCTATGGGCCAGTGGAGTGGTGTGAGCTGATTGGTTACGACAAGGTGCTGGCCGTGCTCGACCACCTCTACGCCGAATACCATGAAGAGCGCTACCGCGCTTGCGTGCTGATCCGCCAATGGGCGAGAGGGCAAGGATGAAAGGATGAAGGCTGACTTAGTCAGCCTTCATCCTTTCATCCTTGAATTTCACTCCAACACAAAATCAAACTCGCCATGCACGCCATTCTGGGCGGACAGCATGCTCATCAGCAGGCGACTGTCGAAGATGCCGTCTGTGGCATTGCCAGCTTCGTCGGGGAAATACAGCTGCGTGGTGAGCACCGCGCCGTTGGGCCGCTGCACTTTGACGTGGAAGTGGCGTGTGCGGCCGGGGTACAGGCCGGGCATGATGGTTTCCAGTTGGTAGCGGCCCTGGGCATCGGCGAACTGATGGCCGCGCAGGCGGTAGCCGGTGTTGTCGTATACGCCTTCGGCGTCCGCATGCCAGAAGTCGAGTAGGGCACCGGGGATGGGCTGGCAGTTGGTGTCCAATACCTGGCCGCTGACCAGCATGTACACGCCCCGCATGCCATCCTCAAGCAGTGAACTGCGTTCCGGTGAATTGGGCGTAAAGTAAGGCCCCTCGGTCTGGGCGATGGTCGGTTCATCGTCGTCATCGCCGCAGGCGGGGGTGGGCGGCAAGCTGATGCCTGTGCTGGTCGCAACGGGTGTGGCGGCGATCTGGGTGGCAGGGGCCGAACTGGTCGGTTCTGGCAGGCCCAGGGCTTGGGCACAGGCGGCCAGCAAACCGCTGGCAGGCACCAGCAGCAGGGTGCGCAGGAAATCTCGGCGGGAATAGGGGTTAGGCGCTTTCATGCACGCACTATAGCGCGCCTAGATGAATACAAGCTTAGGCCGGGCTGGTCAGCCGCCTGCGTTGGGCGACCAATCCGCCCAGGGTCAGCAGCAAAATGACCATGCTAAGCATGTTGACCCCGCTCCAACTGCTGGCGTGCAGCATACTGCCGGCGGAGAGTGAGCCCAAGGCCTGCACGCCAAAAACGACGAAGTCATTGCTGGCTTGGGTCTTAAAACGTTCTTCCGGCGCGTAGCTGCGGGTGAGCAGCACCGTCCCGCCTACAAAGAGCAAGTTCCAGCCCAAACCCAGCAGGACCAAGGCCCACCAATAGTGCATGAAGGCCGAGCTGATCATGGCCAGCGCGGAGCAGGCCACCATCAGCAGCGCGCCCAACAGCATGAAACGGTACAGGCCTAAACGCTCGACCAGAAAGCCGCTGATCAGCGAGGGCAGATACATGGCGATCATGTGGCTTTGGATCACCAGGGTGGTCTGGTCCAGGCTGAAGCCGGCGCCGCTGTGCATGTGCACCGGTGTGGCGGTCATCACAAAGCTCATCACCCCGTAGGCGCTGGCGCCCGCCAAGACGGCCAGCAGGTAGTCGGGCTGGCGCATGATCTGGCCCAGCGGTCTGCCAGTCAGGGTGCGGCTCTCTTCCGTTTGGCGGGTGTCTTGCAGACCGGCCAGAGTGACCAGCGCCAGGGCGTAGACGATGACCAACGCCACGAAAGAGCCCTGGTAGGGCACGGCCAGCCAGTCCTGTGTCTGGCGCGCAATTTCCGGCCCGGCAAAGCCGGCAAAGATACCGCCGACCAGCACCAGCGCCACGGCGCGGCCCTGAAAGGCGCTGTCCACGCTTTCCGCGGCGGCAAAACGATACTGCTGCACGAAGGCGTTGTTGGCGCCTACCAGCAAGGTGGCCAGGCAGAACAGCCAGAAGCTGCCCAACTGCAAAGCCAGGGCGGCCAGCGCCGCCCCGGCGATGGCCAGCAGCGAGGCGAGCAGGAAGCCGTTGCGCCGCCCGATGCGGCGCATCAGCCCGCCAGCGGGCAGGGCGGACACTGCCGCGCCGACGACCATGATGGAAATGGGCAGGGTGGCCAGCCCCGGGTTGGGGGCCAACTGGCCGCCAACGATGCCGCCCAGCAGAATGATGGCGGGCGAACCGCTCATGGCCAGCGCCTGGGCAATTACGAGGAGGGTCAGGTTTCGAGAGCGCATCAGCCGGTTGATTATACGGCGAAGGGTTAACAGGCCGCCAGGGAGGAGCGTGTATGATGCGGGGGTGTTTGCCTTACGTCTTGCGATTCTGGCTGGGCTGACTTGTCTGCTGGCCGCTTGCCGCGGCCTAGCCGAACCTGGGCCAAGCGCAGGCCTGCAGGATACCCAGGCTTGCCGGCCCCAGCGCCAGCAGCCGCTGGGGCTGGGCTTCCCAATTGCGGCGGACCGCCTGCCGGCGATTGGACCGCTGCATGCCGCAGTGCTCTTCGCGGATTTTGAGGACGCGCCTGCTGAACGCTCCCCTGCCGAAGCGCTGGCGATCGTCTCCCCCGGCGCTGAAGAATTCTTTGCTGAGCTGTCCGGCGGGCGGCTGCAGGTACAGCTGCACCCACAGCTGATCTGGCTGCGCCTCAGCCAGCCACAGGCACACTACGCGGCAGGGCTGACCAGCTTCGAAGCGCATCTCGACTTCCTGCAGGAAGCCGTGGACCTGGCCGATGCGGCGGTGGATTTCTCCCAGATGGACCTGGTGCTGGTGCTGACCAACCCTGATGCGACCGGTATTCCTTACGGCCCGGCCTTCACTGGATTCGCCGATCACGGCATTCAGGCGGACGGGGTCACGATTGCCAACGGCATCACCTCAGGCAGCGACCTGCTGCACTGGGGCCACTTGTGGCTAAACCATGAGATGGGCCACAGCCTGGGACTGCCCGACTTGTATGCCTACCCAGGGGCAGCTGCTGCAGAGGCAGATCAGTTCGCGTTCACGGGGGAGTTCAGCTTGATGGGAAATATTTTCGGTCAGGCGCCGGAGCTGACCGCCATTGAGCGTTGGATGCTGGGCTGGCTGGAGGACGAGCAGGTCTTGTGTTTGAGCAACCCCGGCCAGTGGGAGATCACTCTGACCGCGCTGGAACAACAAGACGCGCAAACCAAAGCGATTATGCTGCCGCTGGCGGACGGGCAGATGTTGGTGATCGAAGCGCGGCGGCCGCTGGGGTATGACTGGCGGCTGCAACAGCCCGGCGCGTTGGTCTATCTGGTGGATACGCACCGCGATTCCGGCTATGGCCCGCTGCGCGTGCTGGCGCCGGAAGGCAAGCTGCCGGGCCAGGCCGCCCTGCAGGCGGGCGAGTCACTCCAGTACGAGGGTGTGAGTGTGCAGGTACTGGAGAGCGGTGCGGAATTCGACCGCCTGTGGGTCAGCTTTGGCCTCCCGGACTAATCCAGGATGGCGCGCATCCAAGGGATGTGTTCGTCGTAATGGTGCGAGCTGTTGCCGGTAATGTAATCAAAGATTGGGGTGGTGGATTTGCTGCCTGGTTGGTAGTGGTTGTAGGGTAGTTGCAATTCCTCTTCGGTCATTGCCTCAACCCGGGCGGCCAGCTCGTTGTGCTTCTCTTCCACTGCCTTGCGCACATCGGCCAGCGGCAAATCCTTGTAGCGCTGCTGCAGGATGCCGTTCACCACGTCATACGTTTCCGCCAGTGTCACCCAGTCTTCACGAGCGATCTCCATGTAATCGCGGCGCGCCTTGCCGTCCAGCACCGCCACCATGCTGCCCGCCCATACGGAGAGGTGCATCAGGTGATCTTTGGCGGTCCAGCCGGCGGCGTCCGTTGGCCCGGTTAGCTGCTCGTCGCTGTAGCCGCTCACAAAGGCCTGCAAGCGTTCCCAGCCATACTGCATTTCTTGCAGCAGCTTCTCTTTACTAAAGTCTATTGCTTCGCTCATTCAGCACTCCGATTGGATACAAAAAAGGCCGCCGATTACCACCAGGTTCAGGGTCACAAAGAGAACGGCCACAGTACCGCCTATCATGGCCGGCAGCAGCCACAGCTCCGCAAATTTGTTGATGGCGGCCCTGCCTAGGTCCTGCGGGTTGTACACCATCTCGACCTCCTGACCCACATGGTAGGCCGGCGGTGGCTGGCAGTCGTTCCTTCTATTTTGCAGCGTACAAAAAGTGTCGCCTTCGGTGTCGGTGCTTTGCACCAGCCCGATCACTTGACCGTGGTTTTCTCGCCCTGGAGGGCAGGTTCTAAACTTTCCCGGCTCAGCAAAAGCGCAACGATAGTGAGCACGGCCAGGACCGCATTCACAGCCAGAAGGGGAAAGAACCTGCCTGGTTTCATCGCTTGGAGCTAGTCGCTGTCTGCTTCAAGGAGAGGGCGGCCGCTGCGCATCTTGTGGATCGCCACTCCGTTTAGCACGACAAACAGGATCAGCGTTGCGCCGCACAGTGTGGCTGCCACCATCCACAAGTCGAAGAACGAATTGACCGCGGCATCGCTGGGGTTGTCGACGTTGTAGATCACCTCTACCTCTTGCCCCACACGGTAGGCGGGCGGGTTGCTGGCGTTCAGGCTTTCGAAGGTGTGCGGCGGCCATTTACTGTGTATTCAAAGACAGGGGAGTACACGCAGCAGTCGCCATCCCCGTCGGTTGATTCCGACAGCGCAACCACGCGTGCCATCGTGGTGTCTCCGTTGGTGGTGAGTGTGTAACCGCGCCAACCAAAGAACAAGGTGCCGGCGGCCATGGCCACCACGATCAGGTTGAACAACGCCAGCAGCAGCAGGTTGCCCAACAGGCTGGGCCTGCGGGTGCTTTCTCTCTCGGCTTGTTCGAGGATTTTGTTTGCTCGCTCCTCGTGTTTGCTGGCTATCCTCTCGCTGTATGCAAGGACTTTGTTGATCCGCTCTTCCTGTTCGCGGGCCATCTTCTCGATCTTGTCTTCGTCCATCTGGAACTCCTTTTTGGCGAAAAGTAATGTGCATTGTACAACGTATGTATGATTCCCTATTTATCATTCCGCAACCCATGGGCGTGTAAAATACTCTTTACCAACGTATCGGGAGAGTCTCTTGGCAAAGCGTTCTTTTGGCGGTCAGTCCGCTGCAGATCTTGATTTCAAAGCCATTGTTTATACAAAGAAAGACGGCCGCGCCACGGTGACCTTCAACCGGCCGCAGGTGCTCAACGCCGTCAATCACCAAGTGCTCACCGAACTCAATATCGCCCTCAAGGACGCCAGCTGGGACGACTCCGTGGCAGTGTTGGTGCTGACCGGTGCGGGGGAGCGTGCCTTCTGTACCGGGGCAGACCTGGACGAGCAAAAGCAGTTCTTGCAGCGCCCGCGTGATTACTGGAAATGGATGGGCGACTTCATCGAGGCCCATGAGCGCCTGCGCAACCTGGGCAAGCCAGCCATCGCCCGTCTCAACGGCATCGTAGTGGGCGGCGGCAACGAATTCAACATGAGCTGCGACCTGGCCGTGGCCGCGGACGAAATCTACATTCGCCACGTCGGCACTAGCCACGGCAGCGTGCCGCTGGCTGGCGCCACACAGTTCCTGCCCATCATCGTGGGCGAGCGCCGGGCGCGCGAGATCCTCTTCCTTAATGAAGAGATCCCAGCCGCCAAGGCCGCCGAGTGGGGCTTAGTGAACTGGGTCGTGCCGCGCGCCGAGCTGGATGCCAAGGTGGATGAGATCGTAGACAAGCTAAAGGCCAAGTTCCCCGAGAAGACGCGCTACACCAAGCAGCAGCTCAATTTCTGGCGTGACCTGAGCTGGCACAGCACCATCGGCCATGGGCGCGACTGGCTGGCGGTGCACAACACCAGCCCGGAGACCTGGGAGGGCGTGCGCGCTTTTGATGAGAAGCGCAAGCCGGACTACGAAGGCATCCGCCGTCGCTGGGCGGAGGATGGCGCGCCGGAATGGTTGGATGGGGAGATGCCGGAGATCGAGGACTAGACTTTGGTGGACAAACAGCTGTGCAGTCGCAAGAGCATTCGTTTGCAGGAGTACGACTATGCCCAGCCTGGCGTCTATTTCATTACTATCTCTTGCTACAAGACAAGCAATATTTTCGGCGCTATCGTCGATGAAGAAGTACAGCTGAATGATTTCGGGAAGATGGCGCAGCGAAGCTGGCAAGCTATACCGGAGCATTTTCCGGCAGTATCACTCGATTCGTTTATCGTGATGCCGAATCATGTTCACGGAATTCTACATATCAATGAACGTGAAGTGCGTGTGCACATGCCTTCAGCTGCGCAGGATGCGCCGGATCAAGAGGCATCACAAACACGCGTAGGGGCGAGGCATGCCTCGCCCCTACATAAACCGAAAGGCGCCCCCAAAGGGTCAATAGGCGTAATTATCGGCAGCTACAAATCTTCCGTTACGCGAGCCATAAATCAACTGCGCGGAAATGCTGCTCCAATCTGGCAACGCAACTACTACGAGCGCGTTGTTCGTAATGAAGAAGAACTCAATGCTCTTCGCAACTATGTCACATATAATTTCCTCAAGCCACTAACTTACAGGAACAGGTGAATGAAAACCACACTCCCCGACTACAACTTCCAGCCCGCCACCCTCAAATTTCTGGAGCAGTCCCCCAAGAAGCTCTTCATAAATAACGAATGGGTGGAGGGGAATTCTGGTGAGACCTTTGCCACGCGCAACCCGGCCACCGGGGCCGTCCTGGCCGAGGTGGCCCTGGCCAACGCGGCCGATGTGGACGCGGCGGTGGCGGCCGCCCAGGCGGCCTTCCCGGGCTGGAGCCAGACCATCGCCGCTGAGCGCGGCGAACGGCTCTTCAAGCTGGCCGCGCTGATCGACGAGCATGCCGATGTGATGGCCGAGCTCGAAACGCTGGACAATGGCAAGCCCATCCGGGTGGCGCGCCGCGGTGACCTACCCTACGTAACCAAGCACCTGCGCTACCAGGCCGGTTGGGCCGACAAGATCGAGGGCAGCACGGTTCCAGTAACCTTCCCCGATCAGCTGGTCTACACCCGCCGCGAGCCGTTGGGCGTGGTGGGCGCCATCATCCCCTGGAACTTCCCGCTGCTGATGGCGATCTGGAAGCTGGGTCCGGCGCTGGCGGCGGGCAACACGCTGATCCTTAAGCCTGCCGAGCAGACCCCCCTGACGGCGCTGTACCTGGCGGACCTGGTGCGCGCCGCCGGCTTCCCGCCGGGGGTGCTCAACATCCTCACCGGTCCGGGACTGCCCACCGGCGCGGCCATGGCGGCGCACCCGCATGTCGCCAAGATCGCCTTTACCGGCTCCACCTCGACCGGGGCGCGCATCATGGAAGCCGCCGCCAAGAGCAACCTCAAGCGCGTCAGCCTGGAACTGGGCGGCAAGTCCCCCAATGTGATCTTTGCCGACGCCGACCTGTCCGCCGCCATCCGCGGGGCGCAGTGGGCTGTGTTCAGCACCGCCGGCCAGGAATGCGTGGCGGGCACGCGTCTGTTCGTGGAACGCAAAGTCTTCAACGAAGTGCTGGAAGGGCTGACCGCTAATGTTGAGAAGATGGTGGTGGACCACGGTTTCGCTGAGAAGGTGCATGTGGGGCCGCTGATCAGCGCCGAGCAGTTGGAGCGTGTAGCAGGCTACATCACCGAGGGCCAACAAGCCGGGGCGGAGATCGTCACCGGCGGCCAAGGCCTGAGCGATGAGTTGAAGGGTGGGTATTTCCTCAAACCGACCGTGTTCAGCTACCAGGATGATTCGCTGCGTTTGGTGCAGGAAGAGATCTTTGGCCCGGTGGCGGCGGTCACCGCCTTTGATGATGAAGACGAACTGATCGCTCGCTCCAATGCGACCCAATACGGTTTGGCGGCGGGCGTGTGGACCCGTGATGTGGGCAAGGCCCATCGCTATGCCCACGCGGTGCAAGCCGGCACAGTGTGGATCAACGGCTACGGCATGATCGACCCGGCTGCGCCCTTCGGCGGCTACAAGATGTCCGGCTTCGGTCGGGAGATGGGCAAGGAAGCCATCGACCTGTACACCCAGGTCAAGACCGTGTGGGTGAATACTCAGTGAAGCAAGTAAACAGTGAGTGGTGATTAGGATTTCTCCTATTCACTGTTTACTGTTCACTAATCACTTGGCCTGTTGTTACAATCATCTATAAGGAAAAGTCATGTACGGCGCAGATATTGAACAGATCGCCATTGAACTGAACGAAGAGCCGGAAAAGCTGGCTGAGTTTGAAGCGCGCATTGCGCGCGGCGAGAAGATCGAGCCGGGCGACTGGATGCCGGCGGAATACCGCCGCCAGCTGATCCGCATGATCAGCCAGCACGCCCACAGCGAAGTGGTCGGGATGCTGCCGGAAGGCGCTTGGATCACGCGGGCGCCTTCGCTGCGCCGCAAGCTGATCCTGATCGCCAAGGTGCAGGACGAGGCCGGGCACGGCCAGTACCTGTACCATGCCGCCGAGACGCTGGGCGCCACCCGCGAAGAAATGCTCGACGCGCTGCTGAGCGGCAAGGCCAAGTACTCCAGCATCTTCAACTATCACACCACCACCTGGGCCGACAATGGCGCGATTGGCTGGCTGGTGGACGGCGCGGCGATCCTCAACCAGACCATGCTGGCGCGCTGTTCCTACGGCCCTTATTCGCGGGCCATGGTGCGCATATGTATGGAAGAGAACTTCCATCGCAAGCAGGGGCAGGAAATGATCATCCGCTACTCCCAGGGCACACCCACGCAGCGCGCTATGGTGCAGGATGCCATCACGCGCTGGTGGTGGCCGACCTTGATGATGTTTGGCCCGCACGACGCCGACAGCCCCAATTCCGGCTTGCTGATCCGCTGGGGCATCAAGACCCGCACCAACGACCAGTTGCGCCAGGAATTTGTGAACCAGCTGGCCCCTGACTTGCAGGCCTGCGGCATCACCATCCCCGACCCGGACCTGCGCTATGACGAAGCCAGCGGCAACTGGCTGTTCGGGGCGATCGACTGGGATGAGTTCTGGCGGGTGATCAAAGGCGACGGCCCGGCCAACGCCGAACGCATGGCCGCCCGCCAGCAGGCCCATGATGACGGGCGCTGGGTGCGTGAAGCATTGAGCGCCTACGCAAAAAAGCAGCTTCATTGACGATTTTCGATTTCAGATTTTTGATTTGTCCCTTACTTGGAGTTGACCTTGAAATCTGAAATCAGCAATCAGAAATCCACAATGGACACTCAATGGCCCCGCTACGAGGTCTTCCAACAGGAAGCGCCGGATAAGCCAGTCTTGCACAACGGCAGTGTACACGCGCCCGATATTGAGATGGCGCTGTTGAACGCCCGCGACGTGTTTGCGCGACGGCCGGAGGCCAGCCAAATGTGGGTGGCTGCCGCCGAGCGCATCACCAGCCGCACGCGCCAAGAGCTGGCCGCCGGAGAGCCGGCGCCCAGCGCTGCCGGCGAGCCGCAGACCTATTGCATCTTCGGCAAGTTGGCTGAGCAGGCCCAGGCCAGCCTGCTGGGTGAGGTACAGGCTGCCTCCGGCGCGGCGGCGATCGCCGCCGCGCAGACTGAATTCGAGACCCAGAATGTGCTGCGCTGGTGCGCGGTGCCGCTGGCGGCGCTGCTCAAATCCGACCCGGCCGAGGCCGGACCGATGTTCGCCCCGGCCCGTGAGAAGACTTACAAGGACCAGGCGGAATACCCCGTGGTGACCATGATGCGCAAGCTGCGCGCAGGCAAAGGGCTGGACGAGTGAACGCAAAACAGAAAGCCGCTTTGGCTGAATACCTGATCGCCCTGGCGGACGATGAGCTGATTCTCGGCCACCGCAATTCTGAGTGGACCGGGCACGCCCCGATCCTGGAAGAAGATATTGCCTTTGCCAACCTGGCGCTGGACGAGATCGGCCATGCCCGCTTGTGGTACGAACTGGCTGCCGACTTGCTGGGCGCCGACCGGACTCGCTTCCCCGACCAGCAAGTCTTCTTCCGTCCTGCGGCAGATTTCCGCAGCCTGCAGTTAGTGGAACTGCCCAAAGGGGACTGGGCGTTCAGCATGTTGCGTCAGTATTTGTTTGATGCCTTTGAGCAGCATCGTCTGGTCGGGCTGAGCGAGAGCAGCCATATGCCCCTGGCCGAAATCGCCGTCCGGGTGCGCAACGAGGAGCTCTATCACCTCAGGCACACGCGCGCCTGGGTCACGCGCCTGGGCCTGGGCACCGAGGAAAGCCAGGCCCGAATGCAGGCCGCGCTGGATGCGCTCTGGCCGTATGCCCGCGGCTTAGGGGCCGCGCTGCCGGGTGAGGCTGACCTGCCGCTGGGGATCGTGCCGGCCAGCGCGGCGCTCTACCCGGCCTGGGCTGCTGAGGTTGGCGCTTTCCTGGCCGAAGCCGGCCTGCGCCTGCCCAGCGAGACCGCCGCGGTCCAGGCAGACCGGGCCGTGCGCTCCGAGTACATGCAGGCGCTGGTGACCGAAATGCAGGAAGTGGCTCGCCTGGATCCGGAGGCGGAATGGTGATCAGCCGCCCGGCCGCCGCACGCCCCAGTGAAGCCCAGATCTGGGAGGCTTTGGCCCAGGTACCAGACCCGGAGATGCCCTTCGTCAATCTGGTGGAGATGGGCATTGTGCGCCAGTTGGGCTGGCAGGGGGCGCGGCTGCAAGTGACCATCACGCCGACCTTCGCGGCCTGCCCTGCCTACGAAGTCATGCAAAGCGATATTCTGGCCGGCCTGCAGGCGTTGGGCCTGGAGGATGCCGAAGTGCTGGTGCGCCACAACCCGCCCTGGACCTCGGAATGGATCAGCGCCGAGGCGCGCCGCAAGCTTCAGACGGCGGGCCTGGCGCCGCCGCCGCGCCATCAGGGCGATCTGCTGACGGTGCTGATGGACCCGGTGGCCTGCCCGCGCTGTGGGTCAGAACAGACTTCGCTGCGCAACAGCTTTGGCACCACGCCCTGCCGCATGATCTACACCTGCAACGACTGCCGGGAACCGTTCGAGATGTTTAAGCCACTGTAGTTTTTCTTGAGGAGCCTATGTCTAAACTGATCGCCCTGTATAAACAACCCGCTGACCCGGCCGCATTTGACCAGGCCTATTTTGAAACTCATTTGCCGCTGGTGCAGAAAGTGCCTGGCCTGCAGAAGACCGTCATCACGCGTTTTACCCGGGCCTTGGTGGGCGAGGGCCACTACCTGATGGCCGAGATGCACTTTGCTGATGGCGATGCGCTCAAGGCGGGCATGAAAAGCGCTGAGATGGCCGCGGCCGGCGCCAATCTGGACTCGTTCGCCAAGGATGGTTACAGCCTGCAATTTGGCGAAGAGCAATAGAATATTCTCATAACAAGCGCAATTCTAGTTGAGTTAACAGATTTAACTTGTAGTACTAAGCAGTTTTGTGCTGAAGATCTAATTTTATGGAGGTAGCTGTGGGTGGTTTGGACGTTTTCTTTTTGTGTTTGGTGGGCTTTGCTTTCCTGTTCGTACTCTGGCTGCTGCCGGCCGGCATCAAGCTCATTTACCAATATGAGCGCGGCGTGGTCTTTACCCTCGGGCGCTTTGCCGGCATCCGCCAGCCTGGCCTGACCTTGATCGTGCCGGTCTTGCAGACGATGCGCAAGGTGGACATGCGCATCAAAACGGCAGACATCCCTCGCCAAGAGGTGATGACCAAGGACAACATCCCCATGCTGGTCAACGCCGTGGTGTACTTCAAGGTGCTCGACCCGGAATCTGTGATCATCAAGATCGAAGACCACGTCTTTGCTGTGCGCCAGTATACGCAGGCCGCCTTGCGCGACGTGATCGGCAACAGCGAGATGGACTCGGTGCTGACCGAGCGCGAAAAGATCGCCGAGAGCATTAAAGAGATCGTGGACGCCGAGACCAACGGCTGGGGCGTGGATGTTGAGTCGATCAAGATCCAGGAAGTGGAGCTGCCGGCTGAAATGAAGCGCGCCATGGCCAAGCAGGCCGAGGCGGAGCGCGAACGCCGCGCCATGGTGATCAACTCGCAAGGCGAGCTGACCGCTTCGGAGAACTTGCGCAAGGCGGCCGACAATCTTGGCCGCAGCAGCGGCGCGTTGCACCTGCGCACGCTGCAAACCATCCGTGACATTGCTTCAGATCCTTCGGAGAAGATCGTCCTGTTCCTGCCGTCTGACTTGGGCGATGTGGTCGGGAAGCTGACCGGCGGCCGCGGTACTGCGAAGAAGTGAACAACCTAGATCACCGGCAGCGCTACCTGCAGATCGCCTTTAACTATGATCTGGGCATTGCCCGGCGCATCGTGCCGCGCCTGCCGCTGCATCCGCGTATTTTGATCGAGGCGGGTACGCCTTTCATCAAGCGCGAGGGCATGCATGGGGTGAGCGCTTTGCGCAGCATGTGGCGCGGCCACATCGTGGCGGATATCAAGGTGGCGGATGGCGCCGTGGCGGAAGTCGCCATGGTGTCCGCCGCCGGCGCCGACGCAGTGACCGCCCTGGGCAACTCGCCCACGGAAACGCTGGACCTGTTCGTGGCCTACTGTGACGAGCTCAAGATGATCTCGATGATCGATATGCTCGGCGTGGAGGACCCACTGGACGCGCTGCGACCGATGCGCCAGCGCCCCGACGTGATCGTGCTGCACAAAGGCCGTGACGAGGAGAAGACGCGCGGCAAAGTCATCCAGTACCGGCATGTCAAGCGCATCCGCAGCAAATACGATGCGAGCATTTCGGCGGCTGGCGGCGTGGGCCTCAACGAAGCGCGCAGCGCCATCTTCAACGGCGCCAACATCGTGGTGGTCAACCTGGTGCGCCCGGGCGACCCTTGGGAAGGCATCTCCACCGAAGAGGACATCCCGGCCATTGCCCGGAAGTTTCTCGAGACCATCGAGTAGCTTACAAAAAAGAGCGGCGCTTGCGCCGCTCTTTTTTGTTAGTCGTAATCTTCTTCGATGTGTTTTAAGGCCCGTGTGAAGGGCGCCGGCGTGAGCTGCCAGTGGCCGCTGAAGGGGTTGTCCAGGTCTTCGATGATCTGGAAGATCATGGCCTGCAGAAAAGCAATCATCACCACAGAAGCCAGGCCATAATATTCGTTGCTGAAAGGCATGAACAGGAAGGTGGCCAATGCGAAACCTGTGGAGAGATAAATGAAAGTCTTTAGCAGCCTAGGCAGACGATTGCGGCTTTGGTTGGTGCGCTCAGTGCGCAGTTCTGCCAGCATGCCGTAGTGCTCCACGACTTGCTCAAAGACGATCGAGTCATGGTCGTCGTTGAAGTCAACATCGCGGATGATGTGGGAGATCTTGCGCAGCGCCAGGCCGCTTTGGGCATTGCGCTCCCCCTTGGCCAGTGCCCGGAAATTGCCCTCGACGATCTTGCTGACGTATTCACGGATGCCGGCCTTCATGCGTTCAGTGAAGTTGGCGTCTCTGAAGTAGAGGCTCAGACGGAAAAGCTGTTCCAAGGCCTGGGCTTCACGGTCAATCAATTCGGAGATCTTGTTGTACTGGGTCCACACTTCGAAGACTACGAAGGCGGCCAGAATACCGTAGAGCGTGCCGAAGACACCCAGGAAGGCGCTGATGCCGTCCACATCGTCGATGTACATTTCGGTATGCAAATAAACCCGCGCCAAGTAGTAGGCCAGGCCGGACAGTATGGCGAAGAAGAATGAGCGTAGTATCACGAGGGTCATTATGGTGGATTCCCTTACGGTCTGCCAGCGATTTTTGGATAAAAAAAAGAGGCCCACAGTGATTGTAACTGCGGGCCTCTTGCGGGTCGAGGGTTATAAGCCCAGCAGGAGCTGGATGGAACCGCTCCACAGGATGCCGGCGGCCATCAGCAAGCCGGCCACGGCGTGCAGTTGGATGGTGGCGACGTTGGCGCGCACCAAGCTGCGCTCGGCGTATTCGCGCAGGATCACACGGGTGGCCTGGATGGCGATGGGCAGACCGCCGAGGATCAGCAAGGCGCCGAAGGGGAACACGCCCGTGACCAGCGTCCAGTAAGCGGCCAGCCCGAAGGCGGCGACCAACAACAGCACATAGCCCCAGCGGGCGCGCTGCTTGCCCAGCAGCACCACCAGGTTGTGCTTGCCGGTGGCCTTGTCGGCTTCTTCATCCGGGAACTGGTTGATCCACAGAATGGCGACGGTCAGCAGACCGATGGGCACGCCGGCCAGGAAATCTGCCAGGCTAACCGCGCCGGTCAGGGCGTAGACCGTGCCAGCTACGGCCAGCGGGCCGAAGCTGAGGCCGACGGAGAGCTCACCCAGGCCGCGGCGGGCGGCCAGGCGCAGGGGTGGGGCGGTGTAGAAGTACGAGAAGAAGGCGCCCAGCGCGCCGAAGACCAGCACACCCAGGCCGCTTTGCAGGGTCAGCAAAATGCCCAGGATGGAACTGACTGCCAGGGCAATGCTGGCGACGATGAACAGCGTCTTCTCATTGACCAGGCCCAACTCAATCGAACGGCTGCCGCCGGAGTAGGGTAGGAAGTAGTTGTTGTTGGCCGGGTCGCTGCCGCTCTTCCAGTCGAAGTAGTCGTTGAACGTGTTGGCGGCCACATGCATGCTGATGCCGGCAAACAACGCCATCAGGAATTTGCTCCAGGGGAAGGGGCTGGCCAGGCCCAGGGTGGCCACCCAGGCGGAGCCGATCAGGATCGGCACGATGATGGCGGTCAGGAACGGAGCGCGGGTGATCACCAGCCAGGTGAAGATCTTGGTCATCAGGCTGACCTCCGGCATGGCCTCTTTGGCGTCCATGTCCAGTTCTTCGGTCACGCCGCAGAAGCCGACCTGCACACCGTCTTTAAAAGTAGGGGTGATGCGAATATCGGCGGCGAAGGGTTCGCCATTTTTGCGCACGAAGACCGTGCGGCCCACATACTCACCCTCTTTGGAGGCGGTCGCCAGCCAGTTAGGCACATGCTGCAGCACTACCTGCCCGGGCGAAAAGAGAGAGACGCGTTTCTTGCCGATGATCTCGGCCTTGGTGTAGCCGAACATCTTTTCGGAGCCGTCACCGAAGGTTTCAATGCGGCCTTCCAGGTCACAGGTGATCACGGACTTTTGCAGGGTTTTTGCCATCTCAGGACTCCTTGGACGAAAATTGTGCAATCCTTCACTTGTATAGCATGAGTTTGGGCATAGTGTCAATAATGGCTTAAACACAACGAAGGCGGATAGTGTTATCCGCCTTCGCAGGTTGCGTACTCTTGTTTTTAGTCTCCCGCCCTGTGGATCGAGCCCAGGCCGTCCGTCTCTTGCTGGACTTGCGGGGAGCCGTAGTAGCTGATGGAGCCGACGCCTTCTATCTTGGCGTGCAGCGTTTGGGATGCACGCACTTTGGCGCTGCCCACGCCGCTGACGGTCACATCCACGTTCTGGGCGGCCAGCTGCTCACCCTCATAGGAGCCCACGCCATCCAACTCCAGGGTGAGCTGCTGCACCGTGCCGCTGGCGAAGACCGTGCCAGCACCGTTCAGGCGGGCTTCCAGGCGGTCGAGCTGCAGGTCTTGCAACTGCACAGAGCCGGCCCCGTCCACGATCAGCACCAGGCTGTCGCCGCGCAGGCTGGAGAGCGTGATGCTGCCCGCCGTGTCCAGCTCCACCCGGCTGAGGGCGGGCAGGGTGACCTCAATTTCCACCGGCTTGGTGGGCGTGACGCGCTGTTGCCAGGGGTGGGGGTTGCGGATAGTGAGCGTGTCGCCGTTGACCCGGGTTTCCAGCTGGGGCAGCAGATTGTCGTCGGCGCTGATGCGCACCTGAGGCGTATCGCCCTGGATGAACTCAACCCGGGCCGGATAGCGAATAACCAGCGTGTTAACCTGGCTGTCAATCGGGCGGGTTTCGCTGGCGCTCGTGCCTGAGCCGCGCTCGCTGCCCAGATTGCCAAAGCTGGGGTTCCAGTGCGGCGCCCCGGCCCAGCCCAGCTGGGGGGCGAAGATGATGGCGCCCATCATGCCCAGCACCAACAGGGCCTGGACCAGGGCGGCAGGCAGCAGGCCGCGGTCACGCAGGATCAGGTTGATGCCCGCGCCGATCAGCAGGAAGGGCCACAGGCGGGTCACGGCCCACAGGTTCTCTGCCGGGATGTAGCCAAAATTGATCAGCAGCCAGATCAGGCCGGCGGCGATCAGCGCCATGGGAAAGAATAGACTGCGATTGTCGTTCACTTCGCGCTCCGCTTCTTGGGCTTGGCCGGGGCGGGCGGCGCCTCAAGCTGGACGGCGGTTTCCGCTTTGGGCGGCGCCAGCAGCCCGCGCAGGATGATCAGGTAAATGCCCAACCCGATCAGCAGGGTGGGGAACAGCAGTTGGGCGACCGGGGAGTTGTTGAAGATCATCTCAAAGAACGTGCCGAACAAGGCCAGCAGCACCAGACCCACTTTGGCCACGCGGATGCCGGTGGCGCGCTGCTCGGGCTGCTCAGCCCACCAGCCCATCAGGAAGATGCCCAGGCCCACGGCGATAATGATGCCGGTCCAGGCATAGGCCCAACTGGCCCAGTGGCCGGTCAGGCTCTGCGCCAGCAGGATCAGGCCGAAGCTGATGAACAGGCTGCCGGGAATGGCCAGCGGCGCCCCGGACTTTCCAGAATAGGCCATGACCGCAAAGAACATGGCGCCAAAGCCGATCAGGAAGAAAGGCCAAAAGCTGGCGAAGAAATTAACTCCGGGCATCCACTGCGAGGCCAGCGCCAGCAAGCCGATGCCTACGAGTACGCTGCCCACCACCAGCGAACTGATGCGTTTCCCGTCTTTTTCCATCAAAAAACTCCTTGGTATTTAGGGTTCTATAGGGATATACGAAGAACCCAGTAAAACGATACAGTATTCGCCGTAGAATTGTGAAAGTCGCTATGGTCACTGTAACCTGAATGCCCGCTTTGCGTATAACTGTATGAAACCTAGGAGCGAAATTTTGCAGAATCACGAAGGCGAGTGGCTGCGCCTTGCCCGGGAGGGCGATGCAGCCGCCTTTGCCAACCTGGTGGAGATGTACGCTAGGCCGGTTTACAACTTGTGCTATCGCATGTTGGGCAACTCACAGGACGCCGAAGACGCGGCGCAGGAGGCCTTCCTGCGCGCTTTCCGCAATCTGCAGCGCTACGATCCGCAGCGTAAGTTCGCGACTTGGCTGCTAAGCATCGCAGCCAACTACTGCATAGACCAGCACCGCCGGGTGAAGCCGCCGCAATTGGACCTGGATGAAGGCCCTTATGAGCTGCCGGACAAGAGCCTGGGGCCGGAGAAGCAGACCCTGGCCCGTGAACTGCAGGATGAGGTGCAGTCTTTGTTGGCGGGCTTGCCGCCGCGCGACCGCGCCGCAGTCATCTTGTATTACTGGTACGACTATTCCTATGCAGAAATCGCCAAGCAGCTTTCGATCAGTGAAGGCGCATTGAAGACCCGCATGCACCGCGTGCGGCGCAGCCTGGCCCTGGCTTGGGAAGAGACGCAAGAGAATGCGCCCCAAGCCAAAAGGAGATTATATGAAGAAGCCATCCCCTAAAACCCGCCAAACCCTCACAGAAAGCGACGTGCTGGCTGTGGAAGCCCGCTTGCGCAAGGCGGCCTGGTTTACTCCAGAGTCGGGCTTTGCCGAGCGCTGGCAAACCCATTGGCAGCACGAGCAGGCGCGCCTGCAGCGGCTGGCGGATGGCAAACTGCTGGTGGCCAGCGGGGTCACCTTAGCGGGTCTGTTGGGCTGGGTGGGCTGGTGGGTGTGGCAGCTGGTGATTGAGCAGCCGGCTTTGCTTTCCGGGACGATCGCCTTTTTTGTCCAGGGCAGCGCGCGGCTGTGGACCGTGCTGCGCGTGCTGGTGACGATGTTGAGTTTGGTGCCCTTGCCGATCTGGTTTGCCAGCAGCGCCGCCGCGCTCGGTTTGCTGGTGGTGTGGTTGCTGTTGTATCAGCAGACCCCGCAGAAGAAGGAGATACGATGAGCAGGAAACATATTTGGACTGCGCTGCTGCTGGCAGTCTGTTTGCTGGCCGTACCGGGCGCGGCGCTGGCCGGCCCGGCCCTGGCCCCCCTCGCCGATGACACGGTGATCTTCGGCAACAACTTCACGCTGGCTGCCGGCGAAGTCACCGACAATTTGGTGGTGTTTGGCGGCAATGTCACCGTGGAAGAAGGCGCCACTGTCCTGCAGAATTTGGTGGTGTTTGGCGGCAACGTCAGCGTGCACGGCCATGTGGGCGAAAGCGTGGTGACGGTGGGTGGCAACATCGACCTGGGCCCGACAGCCGTGGTGCAGGAAGACCTGGTCAACTTCGGCGGCCACGTGACGCGGCAGCCCGGCGCCCAGGTGCTGGGCTACCAGTCCACGGAAGGGCAACTGCTGAACCCGGAGCAGATCCGGGTGCGCAGCGGCCCGAGCTGGCTGGGCACCCAGGTGCTGCGCGTCTTTCAATTGGTGGGCTTGCTGGGTGTGGCCTTTGTGCTGGCGTTGCTGACCCCCCGCCAGCTGACCAACACGGCCAATACGATCGCGCGGCGCGGCGTGGCGGCCGGCGGCCTGGGAGCGATCAGTTACATATTGCTGCCGGTGGCTGTGGTGATCACGCTGATCACGTGCATTCTGCCGCCGCTGATCCTGCTGCTGGTCCTGCTGGGTACTCTGTTCGGTTGGGCGGCACTGGGCCTGCAGCTGGGCCGCCGGCTGGCCGAGATGTTCAAGGCCCACTGGTCGTTTGAGGTGCAGGTGTTGGCCGGCAACCTGGCCCTGGCGCTGGTGGCTTTTGCGGTGCGCGGTGTGCCCTGCATCGGCTGGCTGGGCACTTTCGCCCTGGGCTCGATCGGCCTGGGGGCGGCTTTGCTGAGCCGCTTTGGCACCGAAGCCGAGCCGCTGGACGAGGATTTGCCGCCGGCGCTGCCGGCTCCTCTGGCCGCAGCTGCCACGGCGGCGGCCAAGCCCGCCGCTAAACCGGTTGCCAAGCCGGCTAAGGCGCGGGCCAGCAAGGCGCAGACGCCGGCGCCCGCCAAGCGGCCGCGCAAGCCGAAGACTTCGGGGGAGTAGCGGATCGCGGGTGATATACTCGCGGCGATGTTCGTAGGCTGCAACCAATCCCATCGCTGCGGGTTATCTTTGATACAAGCTGCACCTTGCGGAGCGCCATGCCAGAGCTGAGCGACGAGAAGCTGCTGGCAAAGGCCACCGCCGGGGACAAGCAGGCGTTTGGCATGTTGTATGACAAATATGCCACGCGCATCTACAACTACATCTATTACCGCACGGGCAGCGCCCAGGATGCCGAGGATTTGACCTCGCGAGTATTTTTCCGGGCGATGCGGCACATCACCAACTACCGTGACCGCGGTGTGCCGTTCACGGCCTGGCTGTACCGCATTGCGCACAACCTGGTGGCCAACTGGCACCGCGACAGCAGCCGCCGGCAGGAAGTGGAGCTGGAAGACGGCTACCGGGCCAGCAAGGGCGACGAGCACCCGGAGCAGGCCTTGATGGAGAGCGAGGACCAGAACGCCTTGCTGTCGATCATCCGCAAACTGCCGGAGGAGCGCCAGCAGTTGCTGATTTTGAAGTTTGTGGAACATATGTCGAACGCAGAGATCGGCCAGATCATGGATCGCACGGAAGGGGCGATCAAGAGCCTGTATCACCGTACCTTACTCTCTCTGCGTGAAGCGATCACCAAGGACAAATCCGGACATTTCTTACTGGACATGTTCCGGGATTTGCCGGAAGATTGAGCTGAGATGAAGATCGTATGGCCTTGGAACCGCAAACGGGTGGAGCGTGAGCTGCAATCCGTAGAGAACCTGCTGGCAGGCGCCTTTAAGCCGGTGGATGCCCGCCCGGCGTTCATGACCGATCTGCGCAAGCGCCTGGTGGGCAGCCGTAACCCGCTGGAGCGCGCCGGCCTCTCCACGCTGCTGTTGATCGGCGGGGCGGTGGTGGGCGTGGTGGTGCTGGTGCTAACGATCCTGGGTCGCTTTGGAGGCCTGGTGGGCAAGCTCAAGTTTTGGGATAAGGACAAGCCCAAAACGACGCAGAAGAAACAAAAAGGCAGCTAAGCTGCCTTTTTTTGTTGGGGAAATAGAAGCTCAATAAGTTCTTCGGCCTCTGTGATCAGGTCGACATCCAATGGGAAATGGGATTCTTCATTAATATCGGTCATGTCGTGCTTGGTCTTGTAGGTCAGCAGGTGCGCCACGATCTCGCCGCCGCGGGCGGGCAGGCTGCCCACTGCGGCCAGCTGGCGTAGCTGCTCCAGCACGCTGGGCGTCTGCAGCGCCTGCCCGCGGGCGTCCAGCCAGGCCGCCGCGGCCCAGCCGGCGGCGCGCCGGGCGCATACGCGGGCCATGCTCTGGTTGCCGCGCGCCTGGGCGGCGCGGCCGGCGGCCAGCTCACGTTCGACAGCGATTTTCCATTCCATAGCAGGGATTCTAACCATAAAGCCACAAAGAATAGGAATTCGTCATCCGTGATCAGAATTCCCGCTCTCTGTGTTGTCTTGACAAAGGCCACGGCTGCGTATATCCTCTGGGTATGCAACATCCAGAAGCCGCTGTGGTCTTCTTCCCGGTCCCTAGCCCGGCCGTGAGCCATCGTACTTTCCCTGAGGGGCAAAGCTAGTTTCACGCGTTGCTTGCATTGGTTCATCCTTGCGCCCCTGACGGGCGCTTTTTGTTTTTGAGGAGCTGCTGTTATGAAAATGTCACACATGTTTGGCGGTACGCTGCGCCAGGCGCCCACCGACGCCGAAATCGCCAGCCACCAATTGCTGGTGCGCGCCGGGTTCATTCGCCAGCTGGGGGCCGGCATCTATTCACTGATGCCGCTGGGTTGGCGGGCGATCACCAAGATCGAAGACATCATGCGTGCCGAGATGAACGCCATCGGCGGGCAGGAGATCTATATGCCCGTGGTGCACCCGGCCGACCTGTGGATGGAGACCGGGCGCTGGTACCAGATCGGCGATGAGATGAGCCGTTTCCACGATCGTAAAGGCCACGACATGGTACTGGCCATGACCCACGAAGAGGTCGTGACCGACCTGGCGCGGCGCGAGGTGCAGTCCTATAAGCAGCTGCCGATGCTGGTCTACCATATCCAGACCAAATGGCGCGACGACCCGCGGCCGCGCGCCGGCCTGATCCGGGTGCGCGAGTTCACCATGAAGGACAGCTACAGCCTGGACGCTGATGAGGCCGGGCTGGATCAGCAGTACCGGGCGCATTACCAAGCCTATTTCAATATCTTCAATCGCTGCGGCGTGCCCGCCGTGGCGGTAGGCTCCGATGTGGGCATGATGGGCGGCAGCCTGGCGCACGAGTACATGTACCTGTGCGCGGCGGGCGAGGACACGCTGCTGCTGTGCGACAGCTGCGGTTACCGCGCCAACCGCCAGATCGCTCTGTTCCAGAAGCCGACGCCGGAGGAAGAAGAGCTGGCGACGATGGAGAAGATCGCCACGCCCAATGTGGCCACCATCGAGGACCTGGCCAATTTCCTGAACGTCCCCAAGGCGCGTACCGCCAAAGCCGTGTTCTTGACCGCCACTTTCACCGAGGGCGAGCAGGAGGTGCAGAAGCTGGTGTTCAGTGTGGTGCGCGGTGACATGGACGTCAACGAGACCAAGCTGGCCAATGCGCTCAGGGCCAAAGAACTGCGCGCTGCGCACGCCGAAGAAATTGCCGCGATTGGCGCGGTGGCGGGCTATGCTTCGCCGGTGGGGCTGAAAGGCGCCATCGTGGTGGTGGACGATCTCATCCCGCTCTCACCGAATTTGGTCGCAGGCGCCAACGAAGCGGGGTATCACTACACCAACGTGAACTATGGTCGTGACTATCAAGCCGAGATCGTCGCCGATATTGCCAGCGCCGAGGAAGGCTCCGGCTGCCCGCGTTGCGGACAGCCGATGCACACCTCGCGCGGCGTGGAAGTGGGCAACATCTTCAAGCTGGGCACGCGCTACAGCGCTGCGCTGGGGGCGACCTTCCTGGATGAGAAGGGCAAAGAACAGCCGGTAATCATGGGCTCCTACGGCATTGGCAGCGGCCGCCTGCTGGCCTGCGCCGCCGAGGAGAACCACGATGACAAAGGGCTGGTCTGGCCGATCAGCGTGGCGCCGTACCAGGTGCATTTGCTCTCCCTGCGCGGCGGGCAGGCACAGGCCGAGACGCTGTATGCCGACTTGCAGGCTGCCGGCCTGGAGGTGCTCTTCGATGACCGCGAGGAGTCGCCGGGCATCAAGTTCAATGATGCCGACTTGATCGGCATGCCCATCCGCCTGACGGTGAGCGAACGCTCGCTGAATGAGGGTGGAGTGGAGTTCAAATTGCGCCACGAAGTGGACAAACGCATCGTGGCTTTGCAGGACGTGGTGGCTGAAGTCTTGGCAACCCGGGATGCACTGCTGGCTGAGATCGCACAAAAGGTGGTGACAGTACCCTTTGAAGAATAAGACGAGCGGACGCAGAATTGCGCTGGTTCTGGGCGGCGGTGGTCTGCGCGGCGGCGCCCATGTAGGCGTGCTGCGTGTGCTGGAGCGCGAAGGCATTCGTGTCGGCGCGCTGGCCGGCAGCAGCATTGGCGGGCTAATTTCTGCCGTGTACGCGGCCGGCCTGAGCCCGGAAGGCATCAAGGACAAGCTGGCCGCGCTGGAATATCGCCGCCTGCTGCGTGAACCCAGCCGGGCGGCCAATGCCTTGCTGGGCTTGCAGGGTGTGGAAAGCGTGCTGCGCGAGGTGCTGGGCGAGCGCACCTTTGAGGACCTGGGCATTCCGCTGGCCCTGACCGCGCTGGATATTCGCAGCGGCCGCGAGGTAGTGCTGACCAAAGGCTCGCTGGTCGACGCGGTGATGGCCACCATCGCCATCCCCGGCGTGTTCCCCAGCCGGCAATACAACGGCTGGGAGCTGGTGGACGGCGGCTTGAGCAACCCGGTGCCGGTGCAGGTGGCGCGTGACCTGGCCCCCGGTCTGCCCGTGGTGGCGGTGCCCCTGGGGCCGATGCCGGAACTGGAGACGCAGACGGTGCAAACCGGCCGCAGCGACTTGAGCTCGCTGCCCATCCCCAGCCCAGTGATGCGTTTTCGCCTAGGGCAGGCCTTCATCGCTTTCACCCAGGCGATTACGCTCAGCGGCCAGATCCAGGGCGAGTTCCGCCTGGCCACCGAGAAGCCCGATCTGATCATTCGTCCGGTGGTAGCAGATTTTGGCTTGTTGGACGCGCCGGATGTGGAAGAAGTGGTGCGGCGCGGCGAAACGGCGACAGAAGCGGCCTTGCCGCGCTTGCGGCGCCTGCTCAGACCTGCGCCGTTGCGCATGCTGGGCGATTGGCTGGGACGTGAATGAAAAGAGCGGTGCAAGTGCGCCGCTCTTTTTTAGATCTTGGGGAAGATGGCGCCGGTGCTTTGCCGGTAGGCTTCGTACTCGGGGCCAAAGCGATCCAGCATCATCTGCTCTTCGGCGCGCACGCGGATGAAGTAGAACGGGGCGAAGATGACCAGCCCGGCCAGCCCGGCGACCCAGTTGTGCAGCAGCAGCGCCTGGGCAATGACGAACAGCCACTGGCTGGCATACATCGGGTGGCGCACCCGGCTGTAGATGCCGGTGGTGATCAGTTTATGGTCCTCGATGATCTCCAGCACTGGCGACCAGAACTTGTTCAGGTCAGCGTGGGTCTTGGCGAAGACAGCCAGGGAAGCGACCATCAACCCGGCGCCCAGCCAGCCTGCCCAGTGGGGCAGGCGGTAGTCGAAGGCGCGTAGCCAGGGGGTCATGACAAAGATGAACGGCAGGATGAACTCGCCCAGGCCCAGCAGGATTAAAAACAAACGCTCACGCGGTGCGGAGCGTTGTTCGACTTTGGGGTTGCTCTTCCAGGTGTTGCGCAGTGGAGCACGCACAGCGGCTTTGACCACCATAGCGACCCAGTACAACCCGGAGAAGAGATTGAGCATGTCTATTTGCGCAGCAGGTCCGGGATCTGCTCCGGATGGTCGGCCATTTGCACGCCAGCCTTCTTGAGCGCGGCGATCTTATCGGCTGCGCTGCCCTCGCCGCCTTCCACGATGGCGCCGGCGTGGCCCATGCGTTTTCCGGGAGGGGCACTCTGGCCGGCGATGAAACTGACCACCGGCTTGGTCATGCTCTGGCTGATGAACTCAGCCGCCTTTTCTTCGTCGCTGCCGCCGATCTCGCCGATCATTACCACCTGGTCCGTCAGCGGGTCGTCCTCGAACATCTGCAGCACATCAATGTAGTTGAGGCCTTTGACCGGGTCACCGCCGATGCCGACGCAGGTGGTGGCGCCTAAGCCGACTTGCTTCAGGGCTGCCAGCACCTCGTAGGTCAGTGTGCCGGAACGCGAGACCACGCCGATGCTGCCGGGGATGGCGATGTCGCCGGGAATGATGCCGATCTTGGTCTGGCCCGGGGTCAGCAGGCCGGGGCAGTTGGGGCCGATCAGCTGCACGCCCTTGAAGTCCAGGTAGGCGCGTACGCGCATCATATCCTGGATCGGAATGCCCTCGGTCAGACAAATGATCAGGCGTACGCCGGAGTCGGCCGCTTCGAGCATGGCATCCGGCGCGGCAGATTGCGGCACGACGATCATGCTGCAGTCGGCGCCGGTGGCGTCCACGGCGACTTTGACCGAGTCGAAGACGGGCACTTTGCCGTCCAGCACCCATTCGCCACCCTTGCCGGGGCGTACACCGCCCACAACCTGGGTGCCGTATTCGAGCATGCGCTCAGAGTGGAACATGCCTTCGCGCCCGGTGATGCCTTGCACTACCACTCGTGTATTCTTGTCAGCGAGAATTCCCATCTTACTTGCTTCCTTTGGCGGCTTCCACGGCCTTCTGGGCGGCTTCGGCCAGGGTTTCTGCGGTGATCATGTTGGCCTCAGCCAGCAGGGCGCGCCCCTCGGCGGCGTTGGTGCCCACCAGGCGGATGACCATCGGCACCGTCGGCTTGAGAGCATCCATGGCTTCCAGGATACCTTTGGCGACTTCGTCGCCGCGGGTAATGCCGCCAAAGATATTGAACAGCACGGCCTTGACGTTGGTGTCAGAGAGGATGATGCGCAGCGCGGCGGCGACTTTCTCGGCATTGGCGCCACCGCCAATGTCCAGGAAGTTGGCCGGCTCGCCGCCGAAGAGTTTGATGATGTCCATGGTGGCCATCGCCAGGCCGGCGCCGTTGACCATGCAGCCAATTTCGCCATCCAGCTTGATGTAGGTCAGGTCGCTTTCGCGGGCTTCGATCTCGGCCGGTTCTTCGGCGGAGAGGTCACGCAATTCTTCGAAATCCGGGTGGCGGTAGAGGGCGCTGTCGTCAATCACCATCTTACCGTCAATGCCCAGCAGCTGGCCTTTGTCATCGATCACCAGCGGATTGATCTCGGCCAGGGTGGCGTCAGAATTGTGGTAAGCCTCCCATAGACCCTTAGTGATGGTATGGAAGCTGTCCCACAGGCTGCGGTCCAGCTCGATGCCGATGGCCAGGTCGCGAATGTTGTAGTCCTGCACGCCCAGCAAGGGGTTGACGTGCACGCGGATGATCTTCTCCGGGTTGGTCTTGGCGACCTCTTCGATGTCCACGCCGCCGGCCGCCGAAGCGATGATCACCGGTTGGCGGGCCGTGCGGTCGTTGGTGATGCCCAGGTAGATCTCAGTGGCGATCTCGACCGCCGGGGCGATCAGCACCTTGCTGACCGTGAGGCCCTTGATGTCCATGCCGAGGATGGCCTTGGCGGCTTCCACGGCTTCCTGGGGAGTGGCGGCCAGCTTTACGCCGCCGGCTTTGCCGCGCCCGCCCACCAGCACCTGGGCTTTAACTACAACGCGGCCGCCCAGTTTTTCGGCAATCTTGCCTGCTTCTTCTGGGGTGGCCGCTATTTCGCCCTTGGGTACCGGGACGCCATATTTGGCAAAAATGTCCTTGGAAATATACTCATGTAACTTCATGAATGAGGTGTGCTCCTTACAAAGGGAGGCTGGGATGGTGAACGGCGGGATTATACCACCGGCGCAGGGCCTGATTTTGAAGGGTCAGGACGCATATGCGTGTTCAGTTTGGTCATACCTATTTTCATAGGCCGGAGGGTATAAATACGCGCTAGGAATAGACAATAATGACCATCGGCGAATTGTTTAGCTATATTGGTTCGAAGACTGTCAGCGGCCAGTATCTGGTGGAGCAGGCTTTGGGACAGCCTGGGGTGATCAACTCCCTGGTGGAGGGTCTGTTTGCCCAGGATGTGCGCGTGCAGTATGAGTGCTCCGGCCTCTTGGGCCTGATCAGCCTGGCCGCGCCGGCCAAGCTGTATCCGCATTTCAATTCCCTGCGGGACGTAGTGGCTGGCCCTGACAAAGTGCTGGGCGCGGATGCGCGCCGCATTCTGAACCATGTCTCCCGCGTCGATACGCAGGGCAAATTCACGACTATCTTGTAATTATTCGATCGTAAAGCGTTGCAGGCTGTGGGTTTGGCTGTCGCTTAGCCACAGCCCGTTTTGGCTTACGGCCACGCCCTGCGCCACGCTGATCAGCGCGGCGCTTTGGTCGTACCCGCCGATGTAGTGCAGCAGATTGCCCTGATTGTCGAAGACCAGAATGCGGCCGGCCTCCGGATCGCTGGCATACACGCGGCCTGCTTCATCCACAGCCAGGTAGGGCTTGTTGTTCAACGATTGCCCATACCAGCCATTGATATCCCAACTGGTGTCCACGCTCAGCGTGCCGGCAGCGTAGTGCAGCACTTGGATGCGTTGGTTCCAGGTGTCCGCCACGTACAGCTCTCCCGTGTAGATGTTGAGGGCTAAGCCGACAGGCTCCTCAAACTGGCCCAACTCGTAGCCTGAGCCGCCGATCTGGTTGATGTATTCGCCTTCGGGACTGTAGACCACCAAGCGTTTGTTGCCCGTGTCGGTGACAATCACGTTGCCGTCCGCACCCACGGCGATGTCACGCGGGCCGTAGAGGGCCAGGCCGTCGGTGCTGTTGCCGAAGCCGCCCCAGCTGGTGATGTACTCACCTTCGGTGGTGAACTTTTGAATGCGATGGTTCCAGGTGTCGGCCACGTAGATGTAGTTGCCATCCGGTGAGACGGCCACGCCCCAGGGCTCTGAGAAAGTGCCGGGCTGCGGGTTGCTGGGGTCGCTGAAGCTGCCCCAGCTGTTGAGCACCTGGCCTTCGGCGCTGAGGTGCTGGATGCGGCTGTTGAGCGAATCGGCCACGAACAGGCTGCCGTCCGGCGCGGCGGCAATGCCGCGCGGGCTGTTGAACTGGCCGGGTTCAGCGCCCAGGCTGCCGAGCATGAAATCGGCGACCAGCGCCAGGCCTTTGTCGGCGTAGGGATCTGGTTCCAGGGCCACCGGGGCCACGCCATAATCCCAAATTTGGGCGGCGATGTCTTTGCGCACATACATGCGCATCGAACGGGCCGGGTCCCAGGTGGCAGGGCTGTACTCACGCCCTTTGAGGGCAAAGTACTGCGTAAAATCTCGGTCGATCCAGATCGCCCAGAGCGCTTCGCGCTCTTCGGGCGTATCTATGGCGCCCCACAGGCGCACCAGCACGCGACCCCAATAGTCCAGCGTGCTCATTTCCGTGGCGGGCCGCCCAGTTTCGCCGGTGAAGGCGAAACCGATGCTGTTGACGGTGAAGTCGAAATAGTCCTGGTTGGGCCACCAAATGCGCATGAACTCGAACGGATAATAGTCCTGGCGCACGATGGGTTCGATCTTGCCGTAGTTGGTGTCACCCACGATGATCACCGGCGATTCGCGCAGGGTCATGCCTGGGTTGGTATCGTAATAGACCTTGCGGGGGTAGTTGCGCAAATACCACCACAGCGGATAGTTGCTTTCGTTGTCATAGGCCACGCGGATGTCCAGGCTGTCGTGCAGGCGCAGCGAAAGGTCTTCCAGCTGTGCCATCATCAGCTTGGGGCCGGGCGCCATGTGGGCATAGACCAGGTATTCTGTGGCCATGTCGTAGTTAATGTAGTTGGCGCGGAAAGCGGTGCGGGCGGTGAGCAAGGCCAAGCCGGCAAAGACCAGCAGCACCAGTTGGCGGCCCCATTGGGGCCGTGGCCCGTTTTGCCCGGCGTGCAGGCGATAGAGGGCGAACAGGCTGCCTGCCAAGACGATCAGGATGGAGACGAAGCGGGCTGTATCTTGCAGTTGGACTTGCTGCATGCCGCGCAAGGGCGGGTTGGCACCCAGCAACTGGGCCAGCAGGCCGAAGCCGGCCAGCAGCGCCACTGCGCTGGTCAGCAGAGTCCACAGGCCGCGCGGGCTGAAGGCCCGCGCCCAGTCCACACGCTGGGCTAGCCAGCCCAACGCCCAGCCGGTCAGCAGGATCATGGGCAGGGTGATGTGCACGGTGAGCCAGGGCATCTTTTCGCCGGCGATGGTGTAGGCTGCCAGGGCAGTCACGGCCCAATAGGCCAGCAAAGTCAGCGCCAGGCGGCGGCTGTGGGCCGGACGCAGGCGGCCGGCAGGCGTGGGCGGCGGGTCTGCAGGCCGGCGCAGGAAGAGGCGCAGACCCAGCCCGGCCGCCAGGAGGGTGCCGAGGGCGGGCAGATATTCGTAGATCGGGATTTGCAGACCCCAGTAATAGTAGGGGGGCTGGCTGCCGCGCTGTACGGCCTGCTGTTCGATCCAGTAGCCCAGCGAGCCTACCAAGCCGGTAAAGAAACCCAGCGAATTGGTGAAGACCGTGGTGAACAGTGGAATGAAGATGGCGAAGAAAATGCCCATATTGATCAGCCACTGGCGCGGATTCCAGAAGAGCCCAAGAGCAGCAGAGAGCAGAAAGCAGGCCAGGGTGACCACCAACAGCAAGCCAAGCTGCGGCAGGTCAGGCGAGCTGGACAGCGCGGTCAGGTCCAGCGACATGACCATGCTCTTGAACATGCTGTAGCTCACTGAGGGAGCCAAGAGCTCCAGCGGGAAGGCGGCCAACTGCGGCAGCATCAATGCCAGCATCATGGCCATCAGGCCAAAGCTGCGCTCCTGGCGCAGGTTTTGGGCGCCGTAGCCGCGCACCAGGAAGGCCAGGCCGGCGACGATGGCCAACAGGCCCGCGGTGCCCAGCACCAGGGCGTAAGGCGAGAGGGTGTGGCCCGTGGCGGCGGTGACCCCTTCGCTGGGTACGGCCGGCTCCAGCGTCTCGGCACCGGTCAGCATGCCGGCGCCTTCTCCGCTGATCTGTGCACCAGCGGCCAGCAACAACAGCGAGGCGCACAGCAGCAAGGCGATAAAAAATACCCTCTTGTCGTTTTCCCGGCCCCAGTTCGCCCTCCACATACGCGCCAGGAAGAGCAGGCCGAGGAAGACCAGCGCTTGCGCGGCGTAGATGAAGCCGGTTTCTTTGCTGGCCAGGTGCAGCGTTAATGATGCCGTGATGATGTACAAGTATTTGTTCTCGCCGCGGTCCAGGTAGCGCAAGATGCCCCAGAGCATCACCAGCCCGAAAAGCGCCACGAAGATCTCGTTGCGGGCGTAGCGGCTGTAGTAGAGGATGTAGGGCGAGATCAGCATCAAGAAGGCGGCCAGCAGAGCGCCGGCCCGGCCTAGATAACGGCGGAAGGCCCACCAGGTGAAGAAGATAGTGGCTACGCCAAACAGCGCATGGGGCAAGCGGGCGGTGAAGTCGGTATCGCCGAAGAGGAAATAGGTCAGCGCCAGAATGTGGAACTGGAACGGGCCGTGGCTGAGCGGATCATGCGAATAGCCCAGACCCTTGAAGAGGTTCCACGAGAAGAGCACATGGGTGGTTTCGTCGTGACTCATGACCCGCTCGCCCAGAATGTACAAGCGGGTGATCAAGCCCAGCAGCACCAGCACGGCGATCAGGGCGATCTCCCAGTTGAACTTGAAATTGGCCAAAAGCGGCTTGTCGAGCCAGGATGCAGGTGCGGAGGAAGCTTTTTTGGGCATGCGAATGAGGACCTCTTGTCGGGTGCTGTATTTTACCGTTAGCGGTGCGGCTTGCGCCCGGCCAGAAGGCCGCTAAGTTAGTGAGCGGCTTCAGGCGCGGCTTGGAACTGCGAGCGGCGCCCGAGGCGCAGATGCAGCAGATAGAAGCTGAGGGCGGCCAGACCGCAGAGCAGTGCGCCGAAGTACCACAGCCAATTGGGGTCGTAGTTGTCCAGAATGATACCCGCCGCTGCCGGGCCGACTGCGGCGGGCAGGGCGAAGGTCAGGCCAAAGATGGCCATGTAGCGACCGCGCATCGCCTCCGGGGCGAAGCCCGCCGCTAGGGCGGCGCTGGTGGGCATCACGATCATTTCGCCCAGGGTGACCACGACGATGGCGGTCACGAAGAGCGCGTAGCTGGCCACAAAGCCGTACATGCCAAAGCCCAGCAGATAGAACAGCGAGCCCGCCACCATCAGCAGGAAGGGCGGCAGGCTCTTGATGCGGCGCGAGGTCCAGAACTGCAGGAAGATGACCGTGATAGCGCTGGCAGTCAACAGGAAGCCGTACCCCTGGGGTGACACGCCATGCTGGTCACGCAAGAACACCGACAGCGAGTTGTACATTTGGATATAGACCACACCCAACAGGCTGAGACCCAGGATGTAGGCCATGAAGGCCATATCGCCCAAGGCGCGGCCGTACCCGCGGAAAGTGGCCAATAGGCTTTCGGGTGTCTCGCCCGCCTGGGCGGCCGGTTTGGTTTCTGGGATGAAGAAAAAGAAGAGAGCGGCCACGATGCAGCTGATGATGGCGTCGATGATGAACAGGGCCAGGAACGAGTGGCCCACAATGAATCCGGTGATGCTCGGCCCCACGATCCAGGCCAGGTTGCCGACCACGCGCAGCACACCAAAACCTTCCTGGCGTTTTTCCTCCGGCAGAATATCGGCCACCATCGCCTGGTGGGCCGGGCCGGCCAGATCGGAGAGCAGGCCGATGACGAAGGCCAGCGGGTAGAGCAGGGCCAGCTCGCGCACTAGGCCCAGCGCCAGCGTGCTGACCGCGCTAAAGATCAGCCCGGCGATGATCAGCCGCCGGCGACCCCAGCGGTCGGTCAATGCGCCGCCGATCATGCCACCCAGCATGCTGCTGATGGCAAAGATGCCCAGGACGATGCCTGCCTGGGTCATGCCGACATTGAATTGCTGGGTGATGTAGAGGGCAAAGAAGGGGAACAGCATCGTACCGCCGACTTTGTCAATGAAGGACACCGCCGCCACCGTCCAGAAGCGCTGCGGAAAGTCGTTGTAAATGGCTTGAATGCTGGTCAGCATGGCCAAATTATCGCACAGATGTTCGGTTTGTAAAGATTAAGAATTCTATGAAGGGCGGCGCGTACCGGGTTTCCGGCTGGATGGCGTTGGTCGTTTGCCTGTCGGGCGGCTGGCACGCGCGGCGGGGCGGCTGCTGCGAGATGGACGTTTGTCCCCCGAGGCGGGGCGGTCATCACGCGTTCCGGAGCGTTTATCACCAATGGTTGGACGGCTGCCGCGCGAGGGACGCTTGTCCCCAGTGTCGGGCGCGCGGTCATCCCGCGCCCTGGTGCGTTTTTCGCCGGCGGGGGGGCGGCCGCTGCGGGACGAGGGACGCTTGTCGCTGGCGGCTGGGCGGCCAGTGCGGGTCGATGGGTGTTTATCCCCTGTTGCCAGGCGGCTGCTGCGGGCCGGAGTGCGTTTGGCCGGGGCGTGCCTGAAGGGCAGCGGCGTTTTGCGGCTGCGCAGCGTCTCCACTTCTTCCGGCTCCAGCAGGCGCCACTGGCCCGGCTGCAGGTCGCCTACCCGCAGGGCGCCGATGCGGATGCGCAGCAGTTTGACCACCGGCAGGCCCAGCAGGCGGGTGATCTCACGGATCTCCCGTTTGCGCCCCTCACGCATGATCACTCGCAGCCAGGCGCCTTTGCCGTGCGGTTTCTCAATGCGCACTTCGGCGGGCAGGCTGCGGCTGCCGTCCGGCAGCACCACACCGCGTCGCCAGGTCGCCAGCTGTTCCATATCAGGCTGGCGGGCTACCAGTACGCGGTACTCTTTCTCATGTTCGTAGCGGGGGTGGGTGAGTTGCTGGGTCAGGTCGCCGTCGTTGGTCAGCAGCATCAGCCCCTCGCTGTCCAGATCCAGGCGGCCCACCAGGTGCAGTTGCTCGCCTCCCGGCACCAGGTCGGTTACTTTGCGGCGCGGGTCTGGGCCGGCGGTGGTGGAGAGCACCCCGCGCGGTTTGTAGACCGCGTAGTAGAGCTTCTCGTCGGCCGCCTTGAGCTTGTGCCCATCGACGCGAATGCTGTCCTTCTGTGGGTCGGCCTTGCCCCCCAGCTCAGCGATTTGGCCGTTGACGGTCACGCGCCCGCTGGTGATCAGCTCCTCACAGGCGCGGCGTGAACCGAAACCGGCGCGAGCCAGGATCTTTTGGAGGCGTTCTTCAGCCACGTTAGTTGGCCGCTTCTTCTGCGGGCGGCTCGGGGGTGGGGGGTGTCTCGACTTCGCCGGCGGCCCCATTGGCCATCGGCAAAGCTGCCTGACTGGCGAGGTGATCCAGGTTGAGCGGAGGAAGCGCTTCCAGCTTGTCCAAGCCGAAGTGCTGTAAGAATTCTGTGGTGGTGGCGTAGAGGATCGGGCGGCCGGGGGTATCGGCGCGGCCGGCTTCTTCCACCAGGCCATGGGTAAGCAGCGAACGCATGGCGCTGTCGCTGTTAACCCCGCGCACGGCGTCGATCTGCGGGCGGGTGATGGGTTGCTGGTAGGCCACAATGGACAGGCATTCCAGCGCGGCGGCGCTGAGGCGGGTGGTGGCTTCCAGGTCGAGGAAGCGTTCCACCAGTCCGGCGGCCTGTGGGGCGCTGGTCAGGCGCAGTTCGCCTTTGTGGCGCTGCAAACGGATGCCGCGCTGGGCATAACTGGCCTCCAGGGCATTCAGCGCCTCTTCGATCTGCTTGGGTTTGGCGTCCAGCGCTTCGGCTAGCTGTTTGGGGCTGACTGTGGCCGGGGCGACGAACAGCAGCGCTTCCAATTGGGCTTCCAAGCTGAGCGGTTCGGCCTGAGCGAGTTCACTTTCAGGGGTCATCTACTATAATTTCCATGTTCCGTCGCCCGAGGGCGAATTTCTATGCGCAAAACGCGATTATACCTGTTGATTGCTTTGGCTCTGGGCCTGGCGGCCTGTGCGTCGCTGGGCAGCCGCGCCGACCTGGTTAGCGTGCGCATCCTGGTAGATGGAGGCGCGCTGTCCGCCTCGGTGCCGGCCGGCAGCAGTGTGCGCCAGGCACTGCAGGCAGCCGGCGTCGAGGTGGGGCCGCTGGATCGCAGCGAGCCGCCTTCGTACACGGTCTTGCAAGGCGGCGAAGAAGTGCGCCTGCTGCGAGTGAGCGAGGACTTCGAGACCGAGCAGAGCGAACTACCCTTCGTCTCGCGCACCCTGCCGAATGAGGCTTTGCCGGTGGGCGAACAGCGCCTGATCCAGAACGGCGTCAATGGCTTGCAAGAGGCTACCTATCGCCTGCTGTATGAGGACGGCGAACTGGTGGCACGCACCTTGGTCGGCGCCACCACGCTCAGCCAGCCGGTCGAGGAGATCATCATGATCGGCGCCCAGTCGCCCTTCAGCGCCGTGGGCCTGCCAGGGCGGCTGGCCTTCCTCTCGGCCGGCAATGCTTGGGTCTTTGACGGCAGCAGCGGGGCGCGGCGGGCCGTGGCCGTGACCGGCGACCTAGATGGACGCATCTTTGAAGTATCGCCGGACGGACGCTGGCTGTTGTTTTCACGTACCAGCGCGGCGGCAAACACGATCAATGAGCTGTGGCTGGCTGGGCTGGAAGAAGGCCCACTGACTTTGATCGATCTGGGCCTGGAGAATGTGGTGCATTATGCCGGTTGGGTGCCGGGCGCGGCTTACCAGGTCGCCTTTTCCACAGTGGACCCGGCCGATAATCCGCCCGGCTGGCAGGCGCGCAATGATTTGCAGCTGCTGGAGATTGATGCTGATGGCCAACCGGGCCGCCTACGCACTCTGCTGGCTGCCAACCAGGAAGGGTTTTATGCCTGGTGGGGCAGCGGCTTCGCCTGGTCGCCCAGCGGGCAGCGCTTGGCCTTCGCCCGCCCGGACGGCGTGGGCAGTGTGGGCTTGGCGACCGGCAGCTTGAACCTTTGGTACAGCTTGCCGGCTTACCAGACCGGCAGCGACTGGGCCTGGATCCCGGGGCTGAGTTGGCTGGATGAAGAGCGCTTCTACTATGTGCATTACACGATCAACCCGCCCAGCTTTGCCTTGACGCTGGCCGGGCCGAACGACAGCCAGGCGATTGCGCAAGACGTGGGCTTGTTCGCCATGCCGCAGACGGAACCCGGCGGCGAGCAGGTCGCTTATCTGCGCGCCTTTCTGCCTTCGCAGGGCGAGATCAGCGGCTATCAGTTGATGGTCGCCACACCACAGGGGGTCAGCATGCTCCTCTTCCCGCCGGAAGGCGCGGCAGGTCTGACGCCGCACAAGCTGGCCTGGTCGCCCTCGGCCGAAGACGGGCCGCTGATCGCTTTCCTCTATGAGGGCGACTTGTGGGTGGTGAACGTGTTGAGCGGGGAAGCGCAGCAGCTGACCGGAGACGGCCTGGTGGGCGCCGTCTCCTGGCGATAGCTGCGTGCTACAATCCGCAGGTTGATCTCCGACAAGAAACGAGTGACTCGATGCGCATTCTGATCACCGGCGCGGCCGGCTTCCTGGGTTCCCACTTGTGCGACCGCCTGCTGGCGGACGGGCACGACGTGGTCGGCATGGACAACTTTATTACCGGCAAGCCGGAGAATATCGCCCACTTGTCGGGCAACGACCACTTTCATTTTATTCGGCATGATGTCTCCAACTACATCCATGTGCCGGGCAAGCTGGACGCGGTGATGCACTTTGCCTCGCCAGCCAGCCCCAACCCGGCCTCGCCGGTGGGCTACCCCAATCTACCCATCCAGACCATGAAGGCCGGCGCCTTAGGCACGCACAACAGTCTGGGCGTGGCCCTGGCCAACCAGGCGCGCTTCCTGCTGGCCTCCACCAGTGAGATCTACGGCGACCCGCTGGAGCACCCCCAGAAAGAAACCTACTGGGGGCATGTGGACCCGATTGGCGAGCGCTCAGTCTACGACGAAGCCAAGCGTTTTGCCGAGGCGCTGACCATGGCCTACCATCGCTTTCACGGCGTGAACACCGCCATTGTGCGCATCTTCAACACCTACGGCCCGCGCATGCATGTGGATGATGGGCGCGCATTGCCCAACTTCATCCAGCAAGCCCTGCGCGGCGAACCGCTGACTGTCTATGGCGACGGCCAGCAAACGCGCAGCTTCTGCTACGTCGACGACTTGGTGGAAGGCATTGTGCGCCTGTTGAATTCCGAGGTGCACGAGCCGGTCAACATTGGCAACCCGCAGGAACTCACCATCGCCCAGTTCGCCGAGCAGATCGACAAGCTGGTCGGCGGTGGGGCGGGTCTGGTGTACCAGAAGGAGAAGATGCTGGCGGGCGACCCGCTGCGCCGCCAGCCGGACATCGCCCGGGCGCGTGAGCACTTGGGCTGGGAGCCGGCCGTAGGGCTGCGCGAGGGTCTGGAAAAGACCATCCCGTATTTCAAAGAGCAGCTTGGGATTAAGTAGTCCCTGCGCAAGTTTGGGATATTGCGTGGCTGGGTTTATACTCTAGGCTTGTGTGTATGGACTTGTTAATTAATTACTGACAGGTGGGCATGAGCCTTCTTTCTTCTCGCCGAGAACAAAAACGCTTCGTGAAATTTGCCATCGTGGGTGGTGTGGGCACCTTGGTGGACTATTTGGTCTTCAACCTGGCCGCCTTTTTGGTGGGTCTGCCTGAGATCCTGTCGCAGGGGATTTCTTTCGCGGCGGCGGTCACCAGCAATTTCATTCTCAATCGCAACTGGACCTTTCGAGACGCGCGCAGCAAGCGCCTGCGCGTACAGTTGGGGCAATACTTGCTGGTCAATCTGATCGGCCTGCTGATCCGCACGCCCATCTTCGCTTGGCTGGCTGCCACCCTGCATACAGTGATGGACCCGCTGCAGCTGCCGTTGGACATCAATGCTAGCTGGCTGGCGCACAACCTGGCTCTGGCCGGGGCCATCGCTGTGGTCATGCTGTGGAACTACTTCGTCAACCGCCGCTGGACTTTCGGCGATGTCGAGTAGTACATTCTTCTTAGCAAATTCCGATACTTTACGGGTACAGTTGTCCTGTGGAACTAACTCTTCGCCCCGAACGCGCCCCTGTGCCAGCTATTGAGCCACCTGCGCCGACTTCCCTGGCCGACAAAGTCTTCCCGCCGCAGCCATCGCTGGCTGACCGCCTGAGGACCTTGCCGGCTCGCGCCGGGACAGCGCTGGCGGCGCGCCTGCCGCAGCAAGTTCAGCCGCGGCCTGTCAGCCAGCGGCTGCCCGACGCGCGGCGCTTTTGGGGGCGAACCGGGCGACAGTGGCTGAGCGCCAACCGCCGCGAACTCTCGTTAGGGTTGCGTATTTCAGCTTGGCTGTCCTCTCTCTGGCACCGGGCATTTGTCAAGCTCGTGCGTTGGAGCTGGGGGCAGCGCCATTCGCGCCTGTTCGGTTTCGCCTGGCGAGCTGTGCGCAAAACGCTGCACGCCGAGTGGCTGCAAATGAATAGCTCTTTCAAGATGCTGGGCTCGGCTTTCCTGCTTTGGCAGAAGGCTGCGCTCAAAGCCGCCTGGTGGGACCTGCGTCGCCGCTTTCGGCGATCTCGCAACCCCTTGCTGGGTTAACCCGCAACTTCTCACTTCACCCGTCTAACATCGAACTTGCCTCTATAATTGGGCATACCGTTATGTCTAAGTCCAAACCCCTAGCTCCGCAACCGGTCTCCGCTTCACGGGTGATCATGTCGCAGTTGATGAACCCGACCGCAGCCAATATTCAGGGCAATGTGCACGGCGGCCACATCATGAAACTGGTCGACGAGACCGGCGCGCTGGCCTGCATGCGCCATGCGCACAAACGCGTGGTGACGGTGGCGATCGATCGCATGACCTTCCAGCATCCCATCCGCATCGGCGACCTGGTCACGCTGACCGGCGAGGTCAGTTATGTGGGCAGCACCTCGATGGAAGTCGAAGTCTCGGTGTTTGCCGAGAACCCGACCACCGGTGAGAAGTGGCACACCAACACCGCCTATTTGGTCTACGTGGCGTTGGATGAGAACGGTAAGCCGGCTCCGGTGCCGCCGCTGCAACCCGAAACCGAATTCGAGCGTAAGCGCATGGAACTGGGCGCCGCCCGCCAGGCGTACCGCCTGAGCCAGTCGCGCCAGACCGAGAGCCTGCGCACCAACAACGCATGAGCGCGCCGCGTGTGATAGGCGGCAGCGCCCGCGGCCGTCGGCTGCGCCCGGTGCCGGGCGACAGCACCCGGCCGATCACCGACCGGGCCAAAGAAGCCCTCTTCAATATTCTGCAACCCAGTCTGCAAGGTGCGGCGCTGTTGGACGTCTTTGCCGGCACCGGTGCGGTGGGGATCGAGGCGCTCAGCCGCGGGGCCGGGTTTGTGCGCTTTTTGGACAACAAGCGCGCTGCCGTGGAAACCGTGCGCCAAAATTTACAGACCACTGGTCTGGGGCAGGGGGCTGAGATATTTCTGGGGGATGCCTTTACCCACCTGGCGGGCAAGCCGGGCCGGGCTTTCGACTATGTCTTTATTGCCCCACCGCAGTATCACAAGCTGTGGCAGCGGGCTTTGCTGGCGGTGGACGCCCAGCCGGATTGGCTGGTGGACGATGGCTGGACGATCGTGCAGATCGACCCACGCGAGTATGAAGCGCTGGAGTTGCAAAACCTGGAAGAATTTGATCAGCGCAAATATGGCAACACGCTGTTGGTGTTTTACGAGCGGAAGGGGCCTGTCATTGCGAGCGAGCCAACAGCGTAGTCGCTAGGTGAGTCAAGCAATCTAGATACGCACTCCAACGTATAGATTGCTTCGACGGCTGCGATGCGTGCGCAACGCCGGCTGCGCCGGGCCTCCTCGCAATGACTGAGTAGGTTAACTCCTCAACACAAGTGGCACGCGCTGCAAACTGGCGATATCCGCCGCCCCGGCGGCAAACATGGTCACCCGCAGCTCGCGGGCGACTTCCTCGATGGTTTCACTGACAGCCTTGGTGGATTGGTTGGCGGCCTTTAGGAATGGGCCGGCCATGCCGCCCAGCTCGGCGCCGAGGGCGATGCACTTGGCGATGTCGACGCCTGAGCGCAGGCCGCCGGAGGCGAAGATGCGCATACTGCGCAGCGCCTCGCGCACCTGGATGATCGACTCGCTGGTGGTGATGCCCCAGTCGGCGAAGGCGGCGGCCAGGCGGGCCTGGCTGGGCTTCTTGGCGCGGTGCATCTCCACCTGGGTCCAGGAAGTGCCGCCGGCCCCGGCCACATCAATGGCTTGCACTCCGGCACGGGCCAGCTGCTTAGCCACTTCAGCTGAAATGCCCCAGCCGACCTCTTTGACCACCACCGGCACAGGCAGTTGCTTGCACATAATTTCGATCTTCTTGAGCAGGCCGCTGAAGTTGGTGTCGCCCTCCGGCTGCACGGCTTCCTGCAGGGCATTGAGGTGCAGCACCAGGGCATCAGCCTGGGCCATATCCACTGCGCGCTGCAAGTGGTTGAGACCGTAGCCGTAATTCAGCTGCACGGCGCCAATATTGGCGAAGAGCAAAATACCCGGGGCCACTTTACGCACCTGGAAACTGGCTTCCAGCTTGGCGTCCTCGATGGCGGCGCGCTGGCTGCCCAGCCCCATGGCTATGCCGTTGACCTGGGCGGCTTCCGCCAAGCGCAGGTTGATGGCGGTGGCCTCGTCGCTGCCGCCGGTCATGGCGGAGATCAGCAAGGGCGCCTTGAGCTGCTTGCCGAAGATCTCCACGCCCAGATCGACCTCCTCCAGATCCAGCTCGGGCAATGCGCTGTGCAGGAAAAAATAGCGTTCCAGGCCGGTGGTCAGGCCGGAACGCACGTCTTCTTCCAAGTTGATGCGGATATGGTCGGCTTTGCGGGAGCTGGTAGTGGATTTTTTGGTCGGCATCGGCTTGTCCTTCGTGGCGTGAGTCTACCAGCCGCCGAATCGGGTGTCAATTAAGCTCCAGTTAAGCGATGTTATCATGTGGCGGATACGGAGTATTGCATGAGCAAGGACAAGCACTTTTATCTGGGCCGCCTGCGTGACCTTAAGGCGGGCAAAACCAGCAAAACCGATCTGATGTACGACCCGGACGATCTAGTCACGCACGGCGTCGTATTTGGCATGACCGGCTCCGGCAAGACCGGCTTGTGCATTGATATTTTGGAAGAGGCCGCCCTGCAAAAGATCCCGGCCTTGGTGATTGACCCCAAGGGCGACATTACCAATGCCTTGCTGCACTTTCCTGAGCTGCGCCCTGAAAACTTTGAGCCGTGGATCAACCCGGACGAGGCGCGCCGTGAGGGCAAGAGCACTGCACAGCTGGCTGAACAAACCGCGGCGATCTGGAAGCAGGGCTTGGCCGAGTGGGGCATCGGCCCGGAGCGTATCCGCGCCCTGGACGAAGCGGCCGACTTCGCCGTCTACACGCCCGGCTCCACCGCCGGGCTGCCGGTCAGCATCCTGGCCTCGCTGGCCGCGCCAGACCTGGACTGGGCGGGCAACCAGGAGGTCATCCGTGAACGGATTGCCTCCACGGCCACCGCCATCCTGGGGCTGGTGGGACTCAAGGATATTGACCCGGTCAAGACGCGGGAGCACATCCTGCTGGCCAATCTGTTCGAGTACGCCTGGTCCGCGGGACGGGACCTGAAGCTGGAGGATTTGATCCGCCAGGTGCAGAATCCGCCGCTGGAGAAGATCGGTATCCTCGACCTGGACAGCTTCTTCCCCGCCCGGGAACGGGCCGCATTGGCCTTGAAGCTCAACAACATTTTGGCCGCGCCCAGCTTCCAGGCCTGGCTGCAGGGCCAGCCGCTGGACATCGCCCAGCTGTTGTACACGCCGGAAGGCAAGCCGCGCCACTGCATCTTCACGCTCAATCACCTGGCCGAGGCGGAGCGCATGTTCTTCGTCACCCTGTTGTACTCGGCGGTGGAGACCTGGATGTACGGCCAGAAAGGCAGCGGTTCGCTGCGGGCGATCGTCTACTTTGACGAGATCCACGGGTACCTGCCGCCGGTGGCTGCGCCGCCTTCCAAGGCGCCCATGCTGCGTATGCTCAAGCAGGCGCGCGCCTTCGGCGTGGGCCAACTGCTGGCTACGCAGAACCCGGTGGACGTGGATTACAAAGCGTTATCCAATGCGGGCACCTGGTTCATCGGCAAACTGCAAACCGAACGCGACAAAGAGCGCCTGTTGGACGGCCTGGAAGGCGCCCAACACAGCAACTTCAAGCGCGCGGATTACGGCCGCATCATTTCCGGCCTGGGGAAACGCGTCTTCTTGCTGCACAATGTGCATGAAAAAGAGCCCGTGGTGTTTGAGACCCGCTGGGCGATGAACTACTTGCCTGGCCCGCTGACGCGCAGCCAGATCCCTGAACTGAATTCACTGAAAGGCAAAAAGAGTGCGCCCGCTGCGCCGTCGCGTGCAGCCAGCCAAGCCAAAGGCGGGGCGGATAAGGAGAAGACCAAAATGGACGAGATCACCCTGAGCAAACCCATCGCCCCATCTGGCGTGCAGGAAGTCTTCATGCCCGCCGGCTTAAGTCTGGAAGCCTCGGCCCAGGCCAACCGCCGCGAGCTCCCGGCCGGCGCCAAGCGCGTGGGGTACGTCTACCGCCCGGCGCTGATCGCCCAGGCGCAGGTGCGTTTCAGCCAGCGCAAATACAACCTGGACTCCGAGATGCACAAGGCCGCCCTGGTGGACTACCTGGACGGCCGCACGCTGCGCTGGGATGACTTTGAGAGCGAGCCGGTTGATGAGCGCCGACTGGAGGCGCGCCCCCTGGAAGATGCCAGTTTCGCTGAGCTAAACGGCGCCCTGGCCGACGAGAAGCAGCTCAAGAACCTGGAACGCGAGTTCAGCGACTGGGTCTACCGGGCCGGGGAAGCTCAAGTGTGGGCCAACGATGACCTGAAGGTCTATGGCGGGCCGGAGCTGAGCCGCGAGGAGTTCCTCAGACTGACCCAGGCCGCCGCCGACGCCAAGCGGGACGACGAGATCGAGAAAGCCAGCAAGCAGATCGAAAAGAAGCTGGATGCGCTGCAGAAGAAACTGGCCAAGTACCGTCTGGGCCTGAGCCAGAAGGAACAGCGCGCCTCCGATCGCCGTCTGGAAGAATATGGTACCCACGCTGAGAACATCCTGAGCTTGTTCCTGGGCCGCCGCCGCACTTTAACCACTTCGCTGACCAAACGGCGCCTGACCTCTGAGGCGGCCGCCAATGTGGAGGCCACTAAGGAAGAGATCAAACAGCTGGAGACAGAAGCCGCCGCGCTCAACGAAGAAGCCAAATCGCTGGTCGACGAGATCGATGCCCGCTGGGACGAAGTTGCCCAGCGCATCACCCAGATCAGCGTGCAGCCCACGCGCAGCGATGTGTTTGTCAGCCTGTTTGGCATCGTCTGGCTGCCGCACCACCTGGTGGATGTGGGCGGCCGCTCGGTGGAAATTCCCGCCTTTCAGGCGTAACTTTCCCCACGAGGGAGTGTTCCTGTGTCTGAAAGGTGCAGTTGCCGCTGTGCCTTGGCTTGCTTGACAAGCCACCCTTGATAGGTACAATTGCCCAGTTTGATAGCTTAGGAGGCTTGAAGTGGCAGACACGTTTGAACAAGTGAAGAGCACCATTATCGAATTGCTCGGTGTTGATGAAGGCAAGGTCACCCGCGAAGCTCGCTTCCGTGAGGATCTGGAAGCCGATTCGCTGGATATTGTCGAACTGATCATGGCTCTCGAAGACAAGATGAGCATTGAGATTTCCGACGAAGACGCCCAAGGCATTACCACCGTGGGTCACGCCGTGGACTATATTGAGGCCCAGAAGAAGTAAGTTTCTTTTTCCGCCATCAAAAAGCGCAGCTTAGGCTGCGCTTTTTTGTTGCCCGCAAGCAAACAAGGGTATTATCTGCCACGTGTTTCCCGAAATGTTGACAGATCTGGAATTGGACGGCTGGACGCTGAAAGTGCGCCCGCCGCTGGACGGCTCTGAGCCGCGCCGCGTGGTGTGGATGATCCACGGGTGGACCGGTGATGAGCGCTCCATGTGGGTCTTCGCAGCGCGCATGCCCAAGGACGCCTTGTTGTTGGCGCCGCGGGCGCCGTACCCCTCACAGCACGCTGAGTTGGATGGCTACAGCTGGGTCACGCAGCGCTCCCGCGAATTCAGCCCGCTGCCGGCCTTTCAACCCGCCCTGGAAAGCTTTGGCGGCCTGGTGGCTGCGGCTGCGGCTCGCTATGCCAGCGCGGACTTCACGCGCGCCGGCTTTGTCGGCTTTAGCCAGGGGGCGGCCTTTAGCTTCGGCTGGGCCCTAAGCCAGCCACAGGGCGTCACCCGCCTGGCGGCGTTGGCCGGCTTTTTGCCGGGCGGTGCAGAAAGCCAGTTGGCGAGCTTGGCTGGGCTGCCCATCTTCATGGCGCATGGCACCCAGGACGAGACGGTGCCCGTCAGCCTGGCGCGCCAGGCTGAGCAACAGCTAACCGCCGCCGGCGCCCAGGTGCAATATTGTGAGGCCGAGACGGGCCACAAGCTGGCGGCCGATTGCGCCCGCCAGTTGGCCGAATTCATGGCCGTTGTATAATTTTTGCCTATGAGCGACGAAGCGCTGCGTAAGCATCTGGAGGAGTTGAGCGCCGCCCTGCGCGAACACAACTACCGTTACCATGTGCTGGACGAACCGGTGATCAGCGACGCCGAGTACGATCACATGCTGGCCGAACTGCGTGCCATCGAAGAAGAGCATCCCGAGTGGGTCACGGCTGATTCGCCGACCCAGCGGACTGGTTCACAGCCTTCGGCGCGTTTTGTCAAAGTCACCCATCCCGCCTCCATCTTGAGTTTGGCCAATGCCTTTGGCGAGGTGGACTTGCGCGCCTGGTTTGAGCGCATTGCGCGCCTGGACGAGCGCGTGGCGCGCACCCGCTTTGTGGCGGAGCCCAAATTGGATGGCCTGTCCATCGTGCTGCACTATCAGAATGGCTTGTTCGTGCAAGGCGCCACGCGCGGCAACGGGGAAGTGGGCGAGGACGTGACCGCCAACTTGCGCACACTGCGCTCGCTGCCGCTGCGCATTCCGGCCAAACCCGGCGGCCCTCAGCCCCCGGCAGACCTGTTTGTGCGCGGTGAAGTCTTCTTCTATAAGGCCGATTTCGAAGCGCTCAATAAACGCCAGGCAGAGGCGGGTGGGCAGATCTACCAGACCGCCCGCAATACCGCGGCCGGCACCCTGCGGCAGCTGGACCCCGGCATCACCGCTGCGCGCCCGCTGGCGCTGTATGTGTACAACATCGTAGCTGCCGACGGGCGCCTGCCTGCCACCCAATGGGAGACGTTGGACTATTTGCGCCAGCTGGGCTTCCCCGTGGCGGCCGAGTCGCGCTTGTGCGCGGGGTTGGATGAAGTCCTGGCCGCCTACGCCGAGTGGAAAGAGGCCCGTGACCAACTGCCCTACGAAGTGGATGGCATGGTCGTCAAAGTGGACGACCTGAGACTGTCTGATGATCTAGGCGTGGTGGGCAAAGACCCGCGGGCGGCCATCGCCTACAAGTTCCCGGCCATCGAAGTCACCACCCAGCTGCACGGGATCGGCGTCAATGTCGGCCGTACCGGCGTGCTGACGCCGTACGCCATGCTGGAGCCGGTGGAGATTGGCGGCGTGATCGTGCGCCAAGCCACCTTGCACAACTTCGACTTCATCGCTGAGAAAGATATCCGCGTCGGTGATCGCGTGCTGGTCAAGCGCGCCGGCGATGTCATCCCGTATGTGATCGGCCCCGTGTTGGCCGCTCGCAGCGGTGCCGAAACGCCCTATGTACCGCCGCAGGTCTGTCCGGTCTGCCAGCAGCCGGTGGAGCATATTGAGGGCGAGGTGGCCTGGTATTGCATCAACAGTGCCTGCCCGGAGCAGTTGGTGCGCAACATCGAACATTTTGTCTCACGCAGCACGCTGGACATTGTCGGCTTGGGCATCAAGATCGTCGAGCAACTAGTGCAGGCCGGCCTGGTCAAAGACGTGGCCGACCTGTACAGCCTGACGCGGGAAGACCTGCTTCAGGTGGAAGGCTTTGCCGACAAGAAAGCCGACAACCTGCTGGCCTCCATTCAGACCTCCAAGACGCGCTCCCTGGCCCAGCTGGTCTATGCGCTGGGCATCCGCGGCGTGGGCGATGTGGTGGCCCAGATGCTGGCGCGCAAGTACCGCAATCTGGACGAGCTGGCTGCCGCCAGCATGGATGATATTGACGATATCGAGGGCATTGGTCCCAGCATCGCCGAGGCGATCACCGATTGGTTTTCTAAGCCAGCCAACCAGCGCGTGCTGGCCAAGCTCAAGGCGGCTGGCTTCTGGCCGCAGTCGGTGCCTCCTAAGGCGCCCAGCGGCCCACAGCCCTTTGCCGGCCGGACCTTCGTCATCACCGGCACGCTGCCCAGCATGAGCCGCAAAGAAGCCCAGCAGCTCATTGAAAGCCTGGGTGGCAAAGTCTCTGGCTCGGTGAGCGCCAAAACTTCGTATGTAGTGGTGGGGGAGGATGCCGGTTCCAAGCTGGACAAAGCCCGCGAATTGGGCATCACCACCCTGGACGAAGATGCGCTCAAGGCTTTGGCCGGAGCCGGCTAAGCGCTAGCTTGGCGGAGTAATCACCCGTTCCACAAGACCACAACTGCGGCAACATCAGCCCTACAGCGCTTGTAGTTTTATATAACTTTGCTTTGACCCTGGTTGAATTCGTAGTTAACCGCGGCGCATTTTCTTTCTCCACCAACAGCATAGATTTTTGACCACGCTGCTCCTACACTCTGCGTACATTCACTACGCTTTGAGGAGCAGCATGGCAAAGATTGGTTTGTTTTTTGGTTCATCCACCGGCAATACGGAAAATGCCGCCGAGCTCATTCAGAAAGACTTGCAGCAACGCGGTCTGGAAGTGGACCTGTTCAATGTGATGGCCGACCCGGTCAGCAAGATGCAGGATTACGACTGCCTGGTTTTGGGCATCCCCACCTGGGATATCGGTGAATTGCAGGAAGACTGGAAGAACAACTGGGATGACCTGGACAGCCTGCAACTGGCTGGAAAGAAGGCGGCTCTGTTTGGGCAGGGCGACCAGCGCGGCTACCCGGCCACTTTCCAGGATTGTCTGGGTCTGCTGGGCAATAAGCTGCGCGAGCGCGGCGCCACGCTGGTGGGTTTCACCTCCACGGATGGCTTTGAATTTGATGAGTCGCTGGGTGTGGAAGATGGCAAGTTCATGGGCCTGTCTCTGGACGACGACAACCAGCGCGAACTGACCGAGGGCCGGGTGGCCGCTTGGGTGGAGCAACTGGTCGCCGAGTTTAATTTGGCGGCGCAGGCAGGTTAGCATGTCTCACCACCAGCGCACGATCGCCAAGCTGGACGCGTTCCATACGGTCGCGCTTTGCAACCACAATGCGCTGCACCTGAACTGGGGTTCGCTTTCTGTGCACATCCCGCGCCACAATTTTCAGCAATTGGCGCAGATGCTGCATCAGGTCACGATCGGTTCTGCTCGCCAGCAGTTGAGCAACCCGTCCTGCCGGCTGAACCAGGACAGCAAAGGCAACTTCGAACTGCGCTTCCCCGATCTGGCGCTCTACCTGAGCGCCAACGATATGCTGCAGTTGGTGCTGCTGGTGGAAGAGGCCGTGCTGGCCCTGGGGGAACAGGACCAGTTTGAGGCACTTGAATACCCCACGGGGCCAGTGCTGGTAGAGGCCCGGCCCTGGAGCAGTGGCCGTTACCGGCCCTCCATGAATTAACCTGCAGTCGATAGACGAATCAACAGATGGAGTTTAGCAGGGCGGGCCGGCTGGCCCGCCCTGTGCGTTGCTCGGTTGACAGCCCGCACCGCCTAAGCTAAACTCACTCTCAGTTTCCAGGAGAGTAGATGAATTTTCCACGAATTGAAGACAATGTCACCAAGCGAATTGACGCCATATTGCAACGCGTCAGCTTGGCGCAGGATGCGGATCTCTACCATTACAACCAGCCTATTACGGAGCTGCGCGGTGGGGCGCGCGTGTTGGTACATGGTCGCGAGATGGGCATGTTCGCCTCTTACAGTTATTTGGGCCTGATCGGCCACCCCAAGATCAACGAAGCCGCCAAGGCGGCCATTGACAAGTATGGCACGGGCACGCACGGCGTGCGTAGCCTGGCCGGCACGCTGGAACTGCATGAGGAGCTGGAGCAGACTATTTCCAGTTTCAAGAATGCCGAAGCGGCGATTACCTATACTTCAGGCTACGCCACCAATCTGACCGTGGTCTCGACCATGTTGGGACGCCACGACTACGTTTTTTCTGACAAGCTCAATCACGCCAGCATTGTGGACGGTTGCATGATGTCCGGCGCGCGCTTTGTACGCTTCAAGCACAATGACCTGGACGACCTGCAGCGCCGCTTGGAAGAAGCCCCAGCCAATGCCACCAAGATGGTCATCGCCGATTCCGTGTTCAGCATGGATGGCGACATCATTGATCTGCCGCGGATTGTCGAGCTCTCCCGCAAGCACCATGCCTGGCTGATGATCGATGAAGCGCACTCGGTTGGCGTTCTCGGCGCCACCGGCCGCGGCATTGAAGAGCACTACGGCATGGACGATGTGATCGATATCAAGATGGGCACGCTGAGCAAGACCATTCCTTCGGTCGGCGGTTACATCGCGGGGAAGAAGGATGTGATCAATTTCCTGCGGCATGCCAGCCGGGCCTACATTTTCTCGGCGGCGCTGCCACCGGCGCAGGCCGCGGCGGCTAATGCCGCCTTCCAGGTGATCCTGGAAGAGCCGGAGCGCATGCAGCGTTTGTGGGCCAATTCCAAGCAGTTCATTGAAGGCATCAAGAGCCGCGGCTTTGACACCCTGCAGACTGAGACGGCGATTGTGCCGGTGGTGTGCGGCACGGACGAGCTGGCCTACGCCATGACCCGTGAGGTGCAAAACAAGGACGTCTTCGTGCTGCCTGTGGTCTCACCGGCCGTGCCGGAAGGCCTCTCGCGTCTGCGCGCCACGGTCACGGCCGCCCACGAACCGGAAGAGATCGAGCACGCCATGGACATCATCGCTGAGGCGGGCAAGAAGTTAGGCGTGATCTAGCTGGAATCGCTGCAAGATAAAGATGCTAAAACGGCCTGCGCTCAGCGCAGGCCGTTTATCTTGTGCAGTGTAGCGCCCAGATAGGCGGCATAGCCTTCAGCGGCTTCTTGCAGCTGGCGGGCTTGCTGGGCGTTTAGCGTGGCGAAGGGGGCGACCTCAAAGGTGAGCCGGTCTTTGTTCAGGGTGCGTTTCCAGGTACCCAGTACCTGGCCGTCCTGCACCATCACGGCCTGGATCAGGCCGTTCTTGTAAGGCATCAGCGCGCCGATCAGGTCGGGCGGAACCACCATGGAGCGGTCCTGGTAGCCCACGATGAATTCATCAAAGGCGGGCAGCAGGTAGAAGTCCTTGGCCCTCTGCGGTTCTCCGCCCATCCAATAGCTCATCCCATCGACGACTTCATGCTCCAGTTCTGGACGGATCATTTCGTGGGCGCCTTTACCTTGCTTCACGCTCAGCCCGCTCCACCAGATCCAATCTTCCACCCGGGCCGGACCGTGGCTACGGAAGTAGCGCCGAGCCAGCTCGGCCAAGGCCTCTTGCTCGCTGAGTTGGATGGAGTTGGGGACCCAGTCCGCCAACCAGGCGAAAGTGGGCTGCCTGCCGCTCAACGGCCCCATGCACAGCAATCCGCGCAGGCCGGCGTGGGCCAGCAAGTGATAGCCGCGCTGGGCATCCGTGGGCAGGCCGGCTGCCTCCAGCCGGGCATAGAGTTGATTGCGTTCCAGCAGGTGGCCGCCTTCTAGCGCCTGCTGCAGCACGGTGATGCTCTTGTCCAGTTTAGCCGGCCCCAACTGCTCCGCCTGCAGGAGGCGGTTGCCGGCGGCCAGTGGCCGTGGCGAGACCAGCCGCGTGATCCAGGCGGCGTCGGGTGCGGGCAGCAGGTGAATGGTGCCGCGCAGGCTCCACATGCGCAGCACTTGCTTGCTGGCGATCAGTGCTTCGATCTGGGCCTGACTGGGCTGGGCAGCCAAGCGCCGCGCGACGGCGTACTTTACCGCGGCGTAATCCTGCGCCTGCATGGCGCCCATGTGGGTTAGCAGTTCCAGCAGGCTGCCCGGGTGAGGGCAGTGAATGCGCTGGCTGCTCAGGCGCAGGGCGCCAATCGGATTGGCTGGCATTTCACCATTCTACTTGGAGCGAGATGGCGTATCATCGGCCTGTGAACAACCCTCAAGCTCAATTGATCCTCAAACCCGGCCGGGAGCGCTCGTTGCAGCGCCGCCATCCCTGGGTTTTCTCTGGCGCGGTGGCAGAATCGCGCGGCAATCCGCAGCCTGGAGCGACCGTGCAGGTGTGCGCAGCTTCCGGTGAATTCCTAGCCTGGGCTGCCTACAGCCCGCAATCGCAGATCCAAGCCCGCGTGTGGTCCTGGCAGGAAGACGAAACCATCGACCGTGATTTTCTGCGCCGGCGCCTGCAGCGGGCGCTGGATGCCCGCCGCGGGCTGAAGGCGCACAGCGACAGCTGGCGTTTGGTGCACGCCGAGTCTGACAGGTTGCCCGGCTTGGTGGTGGACCGCTACGGCCAGGTGCTGGTGCTGCAGTGCCTCAGCTGGGGCGCAGAAGCCTGGCGAGATGAGATCGTGGCCTTGCTGATCGAGATGACCCAGCCCGCTGCGATCTACGAACGCTCCGATGTGGATGTGCGCCGGCTGGAAGGCCTGGCCGAGCGCAGCGGCCTGCTGTGGGGAGAGCTGCCGGAAGAGACGCTCAGCATCGAGGAGCATGGGCTGCAGTTCGCGGTGCAGCTGGCCAGTGGGCACAAGACCGGTTTCTATCTGGACCAACGCGCCAACCGGCTGCTGCTGCGTTCACTGGTTGAAGGCAGGCAAGTGTTGGACTGCTTCGCCTATAGCGGGGGTTTCGCGCTTAATGCTCTGAAGGGCGGGGCGGCGGGCGTGACGCTGGTGGAGGAATCCGAGACGGCGCTGGAATTGGCCCGCCAGAATCTGGCGGCCAATGGCTTTGCGCCGGAAGCGGCTGATTGGATGCGCGGCGACGTCTTTCACGTATTGCGGCGCTTCCGAGACGAAGGCCGCCAGTTCGACTTGATCGTGCTGGACCCGCCCAAGTTCGCGCCCACTCGGGCACAAGCTGAGCGGGCCGCCCGCGGCTACAAAGACATCAACCTGCTGGCGCTCAAGTTACTGCGTCCAGGCGGGCAGTTGCTGACCTTCTCGTGCTCAGGCGGCGTGGACGCCGACCTGTTTCAGAAGATCGTGGCCGGTGCGGCACTGGATGCCGGAGTCGAGGCGCGCATTCTGCAGCGGCTGGGCGCCGGGCCGGACCACCCGGTGGCGCTCAACTTCCCTGAAGGGGAGTATTTGAAGGGGCTGCTAATAGAAGTGGAGTAACCTGCGGGTAAGCAATAAAAAACCGGCAGCCATCTGGCTGCCGGTTTTCGTTGTTTGCTTAGGCTGAGGCGCCTGTGTAGTTCTTCAGGCCGTAGAACCAGATCTTGCGGGAGATGAACGCAAGAAAGATAGTGAAGAAGAAGGTGAACAGCAGCGTCTGTGGGGTCAGACGGCCGGTGAGCGCTTCTGCCGGTACGGTTACGGCAAAGGCCACCGGGATCAAGTAGGTCAGGCCCAGGCGCAGCCAGTCTGGGTAGATGCCCACCGGCCAGCGCCCGGCCTGGAAGATGCTGCCGATCATCTCCATCATCTCCCAAACACGCACCGACCAGAAGGCAGCCGTGCTGGCGATGAGGATGATGCTGTACAGGATCACCGCGCCCATCAACAGGGCCGTCCCAAAGGCCAACGCCTGCAGCCAGCTGCCTTGCTGGCCGATTTGGGTCAGGGCGATGGCCAGCACCACCACGCCGATGATCACATCCACCAGGCGCCACAGGGCTAACTGGCGCACGCTGATCAGTACTTGGGCATCCTCCGGTTTGGTGAGGATGAAGTCCAAGCGGCCCTCACGTACGTCCTCCATGAAGGCCCAGATGTTGGGAAAGATCAGCGCCCCGACAATGCCAGACATCAAGAAGAACACCCCGTAGATGGCGAGCAGTTCCGAGTGGGTCCAGCCGCCCAGGGTTTGGGTATAGCTGAAGACTACGTTCATCACGATCAGGCCGGTCGTCAAGGTTAGGGCCGATTGAAAGACCTGGATAAAGAAGTTGGCCCGGTACTGCATCTCGTTGAGGATGCTGATGCGAGAGAACAGGCCGAAGAGTTGAAATCCACGCAGCATGTTTAGCTCCCAACCGCAGTAAAGTGCTTGATGGCCTGTTTCCAGACCAGCATGATGAACAGATAGCCGCCCGTGATCCAGGCCAGCTGGGCCAGCAAGCCCCAGCCCAAGGCTTGGGGATCCACACGGCCCAGCAAGACCTCGATGGGGAAGTAGAAGGTCCACTGGAAGGGCATGAAGTTGGCTACGGTCTGGGCCCAGGCGGGCATCACGCTCAGCGGTACCAGGCGTCCTGAGAAGAGCAGCTCCAGCACAAAGTAGAGCTCGAAGATGGCATCCACACGTTCGGTCCAGAAGCACACCAGGCCCAGCACCCACATGAACAAGAAGCGCACGAAGAACGCTAGCATCAACGCCACCGGGAAAACCAGGATCTGCCACAGCTCAGGGTTCACCTCGGGCCGGAAGAGCAGCCAGAGCAGGATGCCCATCGGCAGCCAGTAGATCACCTGAGGGATCTTGTAGCCCAGGTAATAACCGATGTCCACCTGCAGCGGGTGGACGGGCCGCAGCAACTCGGCCGCCAGGCGGCCTTCTTTGATGCGCCAGTGGAAGCTGTGCGGTCCCATGGAGAGGTTGAACTGGCGCACCAGGGTCCAGATGATGTAGTAACCGGCGAACTGGGCAGTAGTGTAGCCGCCGACGGAGCCGCCCTGCGCCTCTGAGACGGTGGTCCACACCACCAAGTAGATGACCGGCTCGATGAGGATGTGCACCATGAACATCATATTGGCCAGCCGGTATTGCAACTGTTCAATGATGGCCTGGCGTCCGGCGACCATGTACATCTTGATGCGGTCGCTTAGGGTGGCGGCAGGCAGTTCCTGCGCGGGCTGTGTGGCTGCGCTCATTGGGCGATCTCATCCGGCGTGGCGAAGACGGTTTCGATGATCTCTTCGATCGGCGGGTCTTCCACGGTCAGGTCGGTCACTGGCAGGTCAGCCAGCAAGCGGGCAGTAACCTGCGGGGCCTCGGCCTTGCTGACCCGCAGGGTGGTGCGGTTGGGCTCGGCTTTGAGCACATTGCCGTATTGGGCCATGTCCGGTGCTTTGCCGTTCATGTCGCTGGTGCTGACCACCAGCGTCTTCATGGCGGAGAAGCGACCTACCAGGCCGGCCAAGTCACCATCGTAGAGGATGGTGCCGTGGTGGATGACGATGACGCGTTTGCACAAGGCTTGCACATCAGCCATGTAATGGCTGGTGAGCAGCACGGTCGCCTTGTGCTTGTGGTTGTATTCCTGGATGAACGTGCGCATGCGGCGCTGCATGGTGACGTCCACGCCGATGGTGGGTTCGTCCAGGAAGAGCACTTGCGGCTGGTGCAGCAGCGCGCCGACCATCTCAGCCTTCATGCGCTCGCCCAGCGAGAGGTTGCGCACCGGCTTGTTGACCAGCCCTTCCAACTGCATCAAAGCGATCATCTCGTCGCGGGTTTTGGTGAACTGCTCCTGCGGGATGCCGTAGATGGCGCGATAGAGATCGTAAGAGTCGATGGCGGGGATATCCCAGTTGAGCTGGCTGCGCTGGCCCATCACCAGCGTGATGCGCTGCAGCAGCTCGCGCTGGCGCTTTTCCGGCAGGTGGCCCAGCACGCTGAGCTCGCCGCTGGTGGGGTAGAGCAAACCGGACAACATCTTGAGCGTGGTGGTTTTACCGGCGCCGTTGGGGCCAAGAAAGCCGACGATTTCACCGGGCTCAATGTCGAAAGTGATGCCGTCTACGGCGCGCACTTCCTTGTGCTTGCGCCGCAGCAAACTGACCACAGCTGCCTTCAGACCCGCTTCGCGCTCGGGCACACGGTAGACCTTGGTCAGATTTTTGACATGAATGCCATATGTAGACAAGATTCCTCCAAAAAACTTTAGAAAAGGCGAAAACTTACTGACTTCTTCGCAAGATAATAGTACATCTCATTAGAAAAGTCAATATAATAATTGAAATTGTTTATCTCTGACATCAATTTTCTCCATAGATGCCATATAGGCATAAAAAAACCGCAGGAGAGCCTCCTGCGGTTTTGGGATTCGCGGATTGAACCGGCGTCAGTACGCCGCTTCAGGAGGCTGGGTGGTACTGCATTGGGTTGTGTTCATCCTAGCCTCCTTTACCTTGAAGTCGTTCATCATGCGAACGCTTGGTCTATGATACGCTCAAGCCGGAAATTTGTCAACTACGGCAGCGGATTGGCCGGGTAAGTGCCCTCTGGCGCGTACCAGTCCTGCGGATTGACCTCGGTAACAAAGTCGCCGGCATTGACCAGCACCGGAATGTAGTAGTGATTGGGGCAATCCACCGAGAGACCACAGGGCACCGCGTTGGTGTAGCCAGCCGCATAGTCTTCCCCGGCCAGGTAAGCCACCACATAGTATGTGCTGGGCGGCAGGTTGCTGATCTCGTAGTAGCTGGTGCCCTGGCTGGTGGTGATGTAGTAGAAGTAGTCGTTGTTCATGTCGAAAGCGATCACATTCAGCGCAGGGATGAAAGAGCTGGGGTAACTGAGGTAGCCTGAAATGGTGCCGGTGTTCGGCGAACTCTGGCCACTGCCGCTGCCGGTAGTGCCCATGCCCTGGGTGCCGCTGTTCTGGCCTCCCGCGGGGTTGAAGTAGTTGCCGTCCGGTCCTGGGATGTCGCCAGGCCCGGTGTACCAATCGCAGATGTCGATCCCACTGACCGTGCCGCCTGCGGGTACGTGGAACTGCACCAGATCATGGTCCGTGCAGTCGGCGGTCAGGCCGCAGGCCACGGCTTTGGTATAGGCGCCGCCCAAACTGAGGTCCGGCAGCCAGGCGTAAGCCAGATAGGTGCCTTCCGCCACTTCAATGGAATAATTCTGTTGGTCCTGGCCGATGGAGAAGCTGAGCGGCGTCTCCAGTGTGCCCACTTTGGTGAGGTAGATGTTCATGGGCGGGATGCCAGAGCTGGGGAAGCAGACCGCGCCCTCGACCGTGCCGGGGCCGCTGGGGACTTCGGTCGGTTGGGGAGCATCCAGGGTTTGCTGCGCCTGCAGAGTGCTGGCGACCATAGCAGCAATCTCATCGGCGTCCACTTGAGGCGCGCACGCGGTTAATAGCAAGAGACCACAGGCAACAAAGAGGAGAAGTCGTTTCATTTTCTATTTCCCTAGAATAAGATTCCGCTGAGCGAGCGGTTGGCGAGATTATACGCAGATTCAATCGATGCACTGGACTTTGACAAAAGGAAATGTTGTCGGCAAAGAAAATAGCCGCTGGGCAGCGGCTATTAGGTGGAGATGGCGGGAATCGAACCCGCGTCCGACTGATTAGGTTTGCACACGTCTACGAGCGTAGTCGGTTGTGTTTGTCACCGCGTGACCCACAAACGACAAGGGGGCTCACGCGGCCACCCGTTAGGTCTTTCGCGCCGGTAACGGGGTCGGGCGCGGCACTCCGGCATTGTCTCGCCTGCTCCCACCCAGCCGGAGGGAGGGCGGGGCAGACGCGGCTCTCGAGGAGCCGGACAGTTCTTAGCTAACCGGTGTTACGCGGCGAGCGGCAGAGCTGCGTAGTCAGTGCTTTTGGCACTTAAAGTTTGCGCTGAGTTAACGAGGTCGGCGCCTCTCGGCTCGCAATGTGCAACCAGCCTCAACCGTCGAAGCCAGTCATCCCCATGCAAAATACATTGTATCATTCGCACATATGCGTTTTATTAGAGGGTTTTCTAAAAGTTCCAATGCTTGAAACTCGAATTCGTGCTTCTCAGGCTGATGTTGCCCTCCATTCTCTGGTAAAGGCTTCTCTATGAATCTGGAAACCTATATCGCTCGCTTTACCCACAATGCTGCAGCCATTGCCAGTTTGGTGCAGGATATGCCAGCGGAACAGGCGCGTTGGCAGCCCTCTCCGTCTGATTGGTCTATTCTGGAGGTGGTCAACCACCTCTACGATGAGGAACGCGAAGACTTCCGGCGGCGGCTGGATCTGTTGCTGCACCAGCCGCAGGCCGATTGGCCGCCGATCGACCCGGCCGGTTGGGTGACTTCACGTCAATACAGTCAACGTGAACTGCCGGCTTCTCTGGAGAATTTTTTGCAAGAACGGGAAAATTCGCTCGAGTGGCTGCGCGGCTTATCACAACCTGATTGGGAATCGGGTCGCATGGCACCCTGGGGCAGCAAAATGCGCGCCGGGGACATGTTGGCCGCCTGGCTGGCGCATGATTTCCTGCACATCCGTCAGTTGAATGAGCTGCAATATGCCTACTGGACGCGGACCGCTGATCCCTACCAGGTGGGCTATGCCGGTGATTGGTAGCCTGCCGTTCGTCTAGCTGGGCTCTTTAGGGCCGAGCAATTCCACTTGAATCCCGTCCTGGTCCGGCAGGCTTAGGCCCGGCGCGCCCTCGCGCTCGATGGACAGCAGCTCACGGCCGCTGCCGGTCAGCTGCTGCTGCAAAGCCTGCCAGCCCGCCGCGTCCGGAACGCGATAGGCGTAAGACAGCAGGCCGGTACGGCCGGCTTGGCGTGCCGGTGCGCCGCGGCTGTGCCAGATGTTGGCGCCTAGGTGATGGTGGTAGCCGCCGGCGGCCATGAACAGCGCGCTGGGCATGGCCATCATCACGTCCAAGCCAAGCACGTCGCCATAGAAGCTTTGTGCCAGACCTGTATCCGAGACCTGCAAATGGATGTGGCCAATGTCTGTGCCGGGGTCAATCGCCCCCGCCTCGGCCGCTTCACGGTCGGCTTCCTCCAGCAGTTTGTTCAGGTCGAGCGGCAGGTTGCCCATTTGGATGCTGTCCTGCAGGCGCGGCCAGTTGGCGCGCGGCCGGTCGCGGTAGATCTCGATGCCGTTGCCTTCCGGGTCGGCGAAGTAGATGGCTTCGCTGACCTGGTGGTCTGAGGCGCCTTGGAGCGGCCAGCCCGCGGCCACCACGCGCAGCAGGGTGGTGGCCAGTGGGCCGCGGCCTGCGAAGCGGAAGGCGGTGTGGTAGAGGCCCACGCCGAACGAAGAAGAAGGCTGCAACTCGGCCTGTGGGTTGTGCACCAGGGTCAGCAGGGCGGGGCTGTCGGGCTGGGCCGCCAGACGGGCGCGGCCATGGGCCTGCTCCACGACCTGGAAACCCATCAGTTGGCCGTAAAAGCGCAGCATATTGTCCAGGTCTCGCACTTGCAATTCCACATGGGCGATCTGGGTATCGGAGTGGATCTTGAAGGTGTGATTGTTCATGATTGACATATTGACGCTCGTCTATTAGTATCTATTACATAGATGCGCATCTATGTATATTGCAGAAAAGGAGGTTGCGCATGTCTACTGAAAGCACCGAGTTGCAGATTTTGAGTAACGGCTCTTGCTGTGGCGGCGGGGGTTGCTGCTAATCCTATCTCGTGGCCAGCGCACAACTGCGCTGGCCACGAGCTTTTAAGAAGTGAGCTTGGATAATTGGCTGGCCGCCTGGCTCTCTGGCGCAAAAGCGACCAACAATTGACCACAGCACTGCGCCACAGCTTCTTGGTTCAGAGTGTAGTAGCTATGCTTGCCTTCTTCTTTGATCTTCACTAACCCAGCCTCGCGCAGCACCGACAGATGATGAGAAACAGTGGGCTGGCTGACCTCAACCACCGCCACGATCTCGCTGACCGAGCGCCAAACGCAGCAACAGGCATCCATGATCTGCTGGCGGGTCGGGTCTGCCAGGATCTTGGCAAAAGCCACTGGGGTGATCAGTTCTGTGCTCTTTTTCATATAGATAGCTTTCAATAAGTGTACCTGTGCGTGATTGGGCTTGTCAAATGGTTGCCGGCTGACGTGTTATAGTCCCGCGAGATGAGGGTCTTATCACTGAGCGATATTGTGCTGGAGCCTATCTACACCCCCAGTGTGGCAGAGCGCTTTGCGCATATAGACTTCGTGCTGGGCTGCGGGGATTTGCCGTACTACTATCTGGAATACCTGGTGGATGTGCTGCGCAAGCCGGTTTTCTTCGTGCGCGGCAATCACGCATCCGAAGTGGAAGCTTCCGACCAGGGGGCAGACCGCAGGGCGCCCTGGGGGGCGGTGGACCTGCATCGCAAGGTGGTCAACTTCAACGGCCTGTTGATGGCAGGCTTTGAAGGTTCGCTGCGCTACCGCAAGGGCGGTTTCATGTACACCCAGGCAGACATGTGGTGGCTGGTGCTGGAGATGCTGCCGCGCTTGCTATGGAACCGTGTACGCCACGGGCGGGCGCTGGATGTGTTGGTGACCCATTCGCCGCCGTGGGGCGTGGGCGATGCGGATGACCCGGCCCACCAGGGTTTCAAAGCCCTGCGCTGGCTGCTTAAAGTGGCCCAGCCGCGCTATCATTTCCACGGGCACATCCATGTCTACAGCAATACCACTCCGACCATACAACGATTCCGGAAGACGATCGTGATCAACACCTATGGGTCTCGCCAGACCCGACTGCGCATTCCCCAGTTGCGCTATACAAGCGAGCCATGAGCTTTTACAGCCGCTACAGCACCGCGGTGCAGGACTTTCGCCGGGCCCGGCGCCGGGCGGCCCTGCAGGAGTTCCTGCAAGGCATCGGCGGGCGCAGCAGCCGGCTGCTTTCCTACGACGAAGTGCGCAAGAAGATAGGGCGCGGCAGCCTGCTGCCGCGCGGCTTGCGCGATGTGCCTCTGGATGCGATCGTCGGCACGGTGGGGCGCTATGAAGACTTCAACCGCCAGTTCTTGCCGCGCCAGGCCAGCCAGCAAGGCCGCTGGGCGCAGGTGCGCCTGGCCGTGGAGGGCAGCGGTTTGCCGCCGGTCGAGCTCTACCAGATCGGCGATGTGTACTTTGTGCTCGACGGCCATCACCGCGTCTCGGTGGCCCGCGAGCTCGGCGCCACGACGATCGAAGCCTACGTCAGCGAGCTGCCCTCGCGGGTCAAGCTAACCGCCGATCTGACGCCCAATGACCTGATCCTGAAAGCAGAAGAAGCGCTCTTCTTGGAAGAGACCCGTCTGGATGAGCTGCATCCGGAACTGGATCTGCGCGTCACCCTGGCCGGCCGCTACAACGAAATGTTGGAGCACATCCGAGTGCACCGCTACTACATGGGTGTGGACCAAAAGCGCAGCAATGTCCCCCAGGCAGAAGCTGTGGAGCACTGGCTGCAGGCGCTCTACCTGCCGGCGGTAGAGGCCATCCGCCGCTTGGATCTGTTGCATGACTTCCCAGGCCGCACCGAGGCCGACATGTACCTGTGGCTGATGAAACGCCGCCACGAATTGGAGGAGCAGCTGGGTTGGGACCTGGGCACAGAGGAAACCGCCGCCCACTTGTGGAACCGCTTGTATACCAAGCCGGGCCGCTTGTGGGACCGCCTGCGCCGCTGGCTGGGCCGCCAGCCTGTGCCTACCCAGTGGCGCCTGGACCGCGGCCAGATCCCGTCTGGCCAGAAGCTGTTCCCGCGCATTCTGGTGCCAATCAGTGGCGAGGATGCCAGCTGGACGGCAGTGGACCTGGCCATCCGCGTGGCGCACCAGGAAGCCGCGGAGCTGCGCGGCGTGCATGTCCTGGCCAGCGGCGAAAGCCGTGAGAGCCACAAGGTGGAGCAGATCCGCACAGAGTTCCAGCGCCGGCTGGAGAAGGCCGGAGTGCGCGGCCGCCTGGTGCTGGAGCAGGGCAACATCTCGCGCCGGGTCGAGGCGCGCTCACACTGGAGCGATCTGGTGGTGCTGCACCTCAAGCACCCGCCGGCAGCGCAGCCGCTGCCGCGGCTGCTTTCCGGCTTGCGCGTCTTCCTCTCACGCAGCCCGCGCCCGGCGCTGGTGGTACGTAAGGCCAGCCGCATGCAGCACGCCCTGCTGGCCTACGATGGCAGCCGCAAAGCCAACGAAGCCCTGTATTTGGCAGCCTACCTGGCCAACGCCTGGGGCGTGCGCATCACCGTCTTCAGTTCGCGCGAGCGGCGCATCACCGAGGCGCTGAACCTGCAGAAGGCCAAAGGCTATTTGATTTCGCAGGGGGTGGAAGCGCAGTATCTCTCTGCGTCAGGTGAGGCTGCACCGGGCCTACTGGAAGCGGCGCGTGAACAAGGTTGTGACTTCATGCTCATCGGCGGCTATGGCCGCGGCAATCTGCTGGAGATGGTGTGGGGCAGCACGTTGGACCACGTGCTGCGCGAATTCAAAGGCCCGGTTTGGGTGTGCTGTTAGCTTAGGGCCACAGCGCTTCCAGCGTCTGGATCTCTTCTTGCGACAAACGCCAGCCCAGCGCGCCGCCGAATTCGGCGGCCTGCTGGGCGTTCTTGGCGCCCGGGATGGGCAGGGTGCCTTTGCTCAAGCACCAGTTGAGCGCCACCTGTACCTGGCTTTTACCGCCGTGCGCCGCGCCGATGCGCTGCATGGCCGCCAGCAGCGGCTGGGCACGCAGCAGTGTGGCCCGGCTGATACGGCGCAGGAACGGCGGCGGATTTTCCAGGGTGTATTTGCCGGTCAGCAGACCCTGGGCGATGGGGCTGTAGGCGATGAGGGTCACGCCCATATCCTTGCATAGCTGCAGCAGGCCATTCTTTTCCACTTTGCGGTCCGCCAGGTGGTAGCGCACCTGGTTGCTGGCCAGGCGCAAACCGCGCTTTTCCAGAGCGGCCTGCGCACGCTCCATCTGCTGTGGGCTGTAATTGGACACGCCAATTTGCAGGATCTGTCCGGCCTGCACGGCTTCGGCCATGGCGTCCATCCAATACTCCACACGGCGCGGCGGGAAGGGCCAGTGAATTTGATAGAGCTGGATGGGCCGGCTGCCCAGGCGTTCCACACTTCTGCGCAGCGCTTCCCGGAATTGGGCGATCGAGATGCGCCAGGGGTAGGGGAAGAATTTGCTGGCGATGTAGACCTGGCTGTTGCCCGCGGCCAACTGACCCAGCACTCTTTCTGAACGGCCCAGGGCATACAATTCAGCGGTATCAAAGAAGTTAAGGCCTGCATTCAGGCTGGTCTGGTAGGCGGCGGCCACATCGGCGCTGCTGTAGCGTTGGCCGCTGCTCCAGTAAGGCTCATCGCCCCAGGCCCAGCAGCCTACGCCGATGGCGCTGACTTCGGGGCCGTCTGCCCCTAAACGGATGGTGTTCATGATTGCCCTTTGAGGCCGCTGTAGGCCAGAAAAGCGGCATAGCCCAGCATCAGCGCCAGGCTGGCGGCTTGCAGCCACCAGCGGCCGCGGCTGCTGAGCTGACCCAGCCGGCCCAGGACGAGGGCCAACAGTTGCAAGCCGCCAATGCTGAAGCTGTAAAAGCCGAGCAAGAATAGAATGGCGTGCAGCCAGGAGAGGCCCAGGGCCTGCAGCAGCAGTGGCCCCAGGATCAGCGCCCAGAACAAATAAGGCCCCGGGCTGAGGAAGATCATCAGGACGCCCTGCGCCAGCCCGCGCCAAGGCGACTGCGGCGTGGCGGCCTGCGGGTTGGACTGTTGACTGCGGCTGCGCATCTCTTGCCACAGCCCCCAGGCCAGCCAGATCAGCAGGGCGGCCCCCGCCAGGCGAATGAAGCGCAGGAAGTCATCCGGCACCTGGCTGATGAAAAAGACCAGCAGTGTAGCAATTGGAATATCGGCGATCAGCGGGCCAAAGGTGACCGGGGCCGCCCGCCGCCAACCGCCCAGCAAGCTTTGAGCGATGACCAGCGACTGGAAAGGCCCGGGGCTGAGCGCGGCGTACAACCCGATGCCGGCGCCCTGCAGGAAGAATGCGATGCTGCTGAAGTCCATGGTGCGGTTTTGAAAGGGAGCCTGCGACCGCAGGCTCCCTTTGTCTTTCTACGGCATCTCTACCGTGACGATCAGAGGCAGGTGGTCTGAGGCTGTCGTGCCGGGGATGAGGAAATCCCGATAGCCCAGGTCCGGACTCAGAAAGATGTAGTCGATCTGGTGCGTTGGGTCGGCCGCGTAGTAGGTATGGGTCGGCGGCTGGCCCAGCTCGCGGGAGACGTCAATGAAGCCGGCCTCCAGCATCAGCTGGATGGCGGCCGACTCGGGGCGAGCGTTGAAATCGCCCGTCACCACGGTGGTGGGACGCCCATTCCACTCATCCAGGATAGCGGAGGACTGCACCATGCGGATCTCGTCCTGGCCATCCTTCTCACTGTAGTGCGTGTTGATCAGGGTCAGCACTTGGCCGTTCACATCCACTTCGGCCACGGTGAAGCCGCGCAGCAGCAAGACGTCATCCGGCGGCAGGTCGAAGAACTCCACATTTTCCAGCGGGTAGCGGCTGTAGATCGCCATGCCCCATTGGCTGTCGGCCGTCGCATCCCAGACGTACGGCATGTTCAGGCGCAGGGAGAACCACTCGAGCATGTCCATGCCGCCCCAGATCAGCCAACCGCGTGAGATCTCTTGCAGCATGACAATGTCTGCGCCGCTGTCTTCGATCACGCGGGCCAGCGCTTCGGGGTCGACGCGGCCGTCGGTATTGACCGCATCATGCACGTTGTAATTGATGATGCGCACGCTGCCGGCAGGCGTGCTGGAGGGGTTGTCGGTCAGTTTCCAGCCCGGCAGCATCAGCAGGGGGATCAGCAACAACGCAGCGGCGCTGTAAGCCGGGGTGAACCCCGCCGTGTGCGCTTGCGAGCGTCCGGCGGCCATAGCCAGCAGCGTCACCACAGCCGCGGCGGCCAGGGGCAGCACGGGCGGACGGAAACCAAAGTCAATATCATACGAAGCGTAGTACAGGAAAAGCAGCAAGACTAGGAAAACCTGGCTCAGGCCATTGAGCAAGCTGGTCTTGAGCAAACCTGGCTCTCCTTTGACGCCGGCCGCGGAAAGCAGCAGGAGCAACCCCAAAACCATGCTAAAGGCCTGGCCCAGCAGCAACACCAGGCTGGTCAGCCCGGCGCCAGGGGTGTTAAGCACCAAGGCCAGCAGCGTCAAGGCGCCGGCCAGCAGGGCGTGCAGCCAGCTCGGGCGCAGGCCTGCGATCTGTGTGCCGATATACAAGCCGAGGAAGTTGCCCAACACCAGGAAGATGGCCGCCGCAGGGGTATGCCAGCCGGCATTGGAGGAGATCAGAGGCAGGCTCTGGAAGACGAGCAGCTGCAGGAACAGCCAGGGACCAACCGCCAGCGTGGCCAGGTTGGCCTTCCAGCTGCCGTCGTGGGCCGCCGGCGCGCCGGCGGCCTCCCGGTTGAGCGTCCAAAGCTGCACAACCACAAGCGCCAGCACCACCACTACGGGCCATAAGCCGCTCTGCCACGAGAGGTCCAGCGTGCGTCCGGCGGCGACGATCACGCCGTCCAGCGCCAGGCCCAGCAGGAAAGCCAGGCCAAAGTGCAGCGGGGCATTGCCACCCTGGGCGCGCACGCTGCCGATGGCTACCGGAATGAAGATGAGGAACAGAACTACCGCCGCGGCGGAAATGTACAGGTCCAGCGGGGCCGTCTGAGCGAATTGCTCCGCGGCGCGCAGGAGGGCCAGGCCGCCTGCGCTCACCCACAGCGCATTGCGCGTGCTCACCAGGCGGTTGAGCAGCCCGGCCAGGAAACTGAGCGCAAAAATGCCGATGGCCACCGGGGCCAGGCTGAGCGAGGACATGCCCACCGAGTCGCGCAGGTAGCCCACGAAGCCGACAAAGAGCACGCGCAGCTCCTGCAGGCCGAAGACCACAGTCAGCGCAGTCAGCAGCCAGGCCGGGGCGTGGCGCTGCCAATCTTTCGTGAAGGTCGATAGCATAAGTGTTTGCCTTTCTTGGCGAAGTTAGGGTTTCTTGCGTTTTTGGGTGCTTTGCCGATATACAGCGTCAGGTTCATGCAGGTAAGCCTTGAGGGCGCCCGGAGTGCGTAAGGTCTTGATCACATCCGGCAGGCTGGCCAGAAATACCACCCCCCAAGTGGCGATAATAAAGTATACGATCTCGGCAGGGCGGTTTTGCCGCGCGGCCACCACCAGCATGCTGGCAAAGCCGGCCGTGCTGGTGTAAAGGATGTTGCGGGTAGGCAGCAAGATCGCCATGCCCACTACAAAGCTCCAAAAGCCCTCCGGGAAGACGATGTAGCTGATCGCCCCCAGGGCGGCCAGCAGGCCTTTGCCGCCGTGGAAGCGCAGCCACACCGGCCAGTTGTGGCCCGCCACCACGGCCATACCGTTGAGCAGCCGCTCAGGGTAGTCTACACCAAGCACTTCGGCCAGCCACAGCGCTGCGGCGCCCTTAGCCACGTCCAGAGCGCCGCCCAGCAGCCCCCAAGCCACGCCCAGTTGGCGTGACAGGTTGCGCCCGCCCACATTGCGGCTGCCCACCTGGCGCAGGTCTATACCCTTGACCCAGCGGGCCAGGATTTGTGTAAAGGGGATGGAACCGATCAGATAGCTGGAGACGAGCGAAAGGACAAGCTTGGCTTCCATAAGTCCCTAGTATCGGTGAAAACCGTGATCTTGGCTAGCTCTTGCGCAGCGATTGCCAGAGCAGGCAAATGCCGACGACGATAATGATCACCGGCCAAACGTAGTTCCAACTGGCTGCACTGCCCAGGCTGACAAACAAGCCGAAAAGGATCAGAGCTCCGGCCGGGAAAATGGCCCAGCCCAAGGGCTCGCTGCTGGTGCGCAACTGGCTGATGACCAGGAAAGTCAGGCCAATGCCGATAAAGAGCAACCCGCCGGTTTCAAAGGGCAAATCCAGCCGCAGATCATCCAGTACCGAAATGATCGCCAGCGTGAACATGACCCCGCTGGGGATCAGCGCCCACCAGTTGCTGGGTTCGCGCCGGAAGATGAACAGGAAGCCTGCTCCAATGGCGCCAAGAAAGACCGCGCCGCCCAGAGCATCGCCGATGGGCGGGAAGAATAGATCGAGGAGGTTGGAAGCCGCCAAACCCGCCAGCACCAACCCGGCGAAATTCAGCCAGGGATTGTTTTGGAGGCGCGCCTGGTCAAAGAAATACAAGGCACCCAAGGCCCACAGGCCGGCAAACAAGGCATCGTTCCAGTTGCCTTTCAGGTAACCCCATTGCTGCAGGCCGATCAGGATGCCGCCGGCGATCAGCAGCACGCCAAAGATGGTGCGGTAGTCTCTTTGCATGGTTCTCCTATTTCACCTGTACTGAACTGAGGCCAACTTCGATCATCAACTCCAGTGTATTGGCCGCTTTGTCATAGTCTACGGATTGGTAGGCATTCAGGTTTCGCGGAAAGCGCTGCTCATTGATCATCACTGAACCCAAGCCCGATTCGACGCTGATGCGGGCCGCTACGCCTTCCGGCACGGTGATGTCGAAATTGGCCGCCCCGCCGGAGATCTTGGCCCGCGTGTGCCCGGCCCGCTGTGGCATCACCAGGGTGGTACTGCTGGCCCCCGTCTCGATCTCAATCTCCTGAACTTGGGTATCGCGCAGGTCCAACGTGCTATCCGCCGCGCCGCATTCCAGTTTGATGATCGCAGGCGTTTTGGCATTGAGCTGTAGTTTGAGACGCTGCGCGCCATTCCAATTCCAGGGGAAGAAAGTGGTCAGGCCGTGCTCCAAGCGCACTCGCAATGTGTCGCCCTCGCGGCGAGCGGAATGCTGGACCGAGCCTGAACCGCTGAGCAGCTGCGTCCCGCTGCCGCCGCCGCTGAGGCTGAACTTGCCGGCGCCGTAGGTCAGACGCAGCTCGGCGCGCTTGGCGCCCTCGAGAGGGATTTGGATGCTATCCGCAATGCTGTTCTGGTCGTCCGGCCATTGGCGGCTGAGCAGGGTGTAGATGCCCAGTGCGATCAACACGATGGGAAAGATGAGCTGCGGCCGAATGCTGAACCAGTTGAGATTGTTGCCCAGAAAAAGAACACCGGCCAGGATGAGCAGCGCGCCCCAAAATAGATTGTGTTTATTCATGTTGTTCCTCAAGCTTTCATTCCCATTATACGGTTGCATGCCGCCTGCTGAAGTGTCAAATGCCTCAGGCAAGGCGCGCCCAGGCGAAGTAGGTAGGCACCTCCGCCGTAGGTTGGGCTTGGAGTGCGGCCAGCAGCGCGGCCAAGTCTGCTGCGGGCAGCAGCCCGGCCAGGTCCGCTTGCAGTACCTCGGCTTCCAGCGGGTTCTCCCCCGCGGCCGGATCGCTTTGCAGCCGGCCGCTTTCCGCGGGCGGCAGGCCGGCCGCGGCAAAACTGGCGGCCAGTTGCCCGCCAAAACCAGGGTCGGCTCCTTGCTGGCGCAGAGCCTGGACTTGCAACTGATTGACTGTTTGCAAGGCGCTGCTTGGCGCGGCGCGGGCAGTGTAGTCTGGCTCGGCAAAGGCCAGGACTGTCCCGCCGCGCCGCGTGATTCGGGCGGCTTCCCGCAGAGCTTGCACCGGGTCAGGCAGCCAAAGCAGCACATAATGGAAGAAGCTCAGATCGAAGCTGTTGTCCGCGTAGGGCAGGTGCAGGGCATCGCCGCAAGTCAAGTCCGCCGCGCAGACACTTCGCGCCCGTTGCAGGGCAGGGCGGTCAATATCCAAGCCGTGGATGGCTGCGCGAGTGGCGGGCAGACTGCGCAGCACGGCGCCGGGGCCGCAACCTACCTCCAGCACGCGTTGGGCATGGGCCAGCCCGGCGCGGACGAACAGGTGGCGGCGCAGCGGCTCGGTCCAGCCGGCTTGCTGCTGGTAACGGCGCTCAGCCAGGTCAGGGGACAGGGACATCTTGAGTATTATAGAGCTTGGCAAATTTTGCTCAGGGAAAATCGTAATAGACGGCCGCCTTTACAGGTTATATACTGTATCTATGGCCATCGCTATTCGCCCCACATCCATGAACGCACTTTGGCAGGGCCTTCGCCAGAACTCCAGCAGTTTTCTGGCTGCCCTGCAGCCCCCTGAAACTCCCAGCCTGGGATTGCATTATTACGATATCGAAGCATCCAACGGGCGCACTTTCCGCATCCACCTGCGCGTGGAGCCCAGCGGCAATGGCGTCCTCTTCGTGGATGTGACCGATGTGGTCCACCTGAACCAGACGGCCACCCTGATGGCCAAGATGGCCCTGGATGGCGTGCCGCGCCATGCAGCGCGGGCGCGCCTGGCCAGCTGGCGCAGCGGCGTGGCCGCTGCGCAGCTGAACAGCGAGCTCGACCAGATCTACGACATGGTCGATGGCTTCCGCCACCCGGACGGGGACTGTGCCACCTGCCGCCTGTCTGATGCGGTGTCCATGTCGCCCCTGTTCAGCATTGAGATCAATGCGCCGTACAAGGTAGACATGGCGCTGACCTACGGCTGCAACAACGAGTGCCCGCACTGTTACAACGAGAATGACCGCCTGCAAATGCCCTCACTGCCCCTGGTGGAGTGGCAGGCCGTGCTGGACCGCCTGGCTGAGCTGGGTGTGCCGCATTTGATCCTGACCGGCGGCGAGGCCACGCTGCACCCCGACCTGCCGCAGATCATCCAGTACGCCGAGAAGCTGGGCATGGTGGTAGGCCTCAACACCAACGGCCGTCACATCGCTCATAAGCCCTATATGGAAGAACTGGCCGAGGCCGGTTTGAACCATGTGCAGATCACGTTGGGTTCCAGCCGGGGGGAAGTGCACGATGCCATGATGGGGGCGACCTCTTTCGAGCAAACCCTGCGGGGCATCGAGAACGCGGTGGCCAGCCGCGTGCATGTCATCACCAACACCACGCTGATGCGCGCCAACATGGACCACGCCGAAGAGATCATCGAGTTCCTTTACTCGCTGGGCATCCGCACTTTTGCGATGAACGGCATGATCTATTCCGGCGGCGGTTTTGCCCATCCGTCTGCCATCACGGAGGCGGAGATGCCTGCGTTGCTGGTGCGCGTGCGTGATAAGGCGGACGAGCTGGGCATGCGCTTCCTGTGGTACACGCCCACCGAGTATTGCCGCATGTCCCCGGTGGAACTGGAAATTGGCGCCAAGCGCTGCAATGCCGGGGAGTACTCGCTGTGCATTGAACCGAATGGCGATGTGCTGCCCTGCCAGTCGTATTACGTGTCCGCAGGCAACATCCTGCATGATCCCTGGGAACAAATTTGGGATGGGGAGCTGTTCCGCTCTTTCCGCCACCGCGAAGAAGACCCCAAGGGCTATGGCCTGCCGGAGAAGTGCTGGACCTGCCCGGACCTGCCGCTGTGCGGTGGGGGCTGCCGCATCGAGCGTGAAGCACGCGATGGCGTGCGCATCGCCGGCGAGGGCGGCGGCGGTTGCTCTGGCTGCAGCGGCAGCTGCGGCACCGGCGGGGCGGCCCACGAGATCAAGAGTCATGTACACACTGCCGGCTATATCCCGACAGGCGGCTTCATCCCTTCGCCCAGCACCACGCGCACCACGGTGCGCTCCAGCGGTAACATGTCGCTGATCGGCCTGGAGGAAATTCAATAGGCTATTTGTAGAAGTCTAGAAGGTCAAGGCTCCCGGTTATGATTGCCGGGAGCCTTTTACTTGATGGAAGACGAATGACACTTCAATACGCGATCCTGGCCGTCTGTGTTCTTTTGCTTTTGTATGTCGGCACGCGCTATTGGCACTGGCGGCAGGCCAACCTGCAGCCCTACACGCCCGCCCTGGCGCGCATCGAAGGCGGCGGGATCAAACGCGGCCTGACCCCCGCCGAAGGCGCTATCTTGCTGGGCCGTCCTCTGCATATCACGCTCACCCTGGTCATTTTCGAGATGCTGCGCAAAGGCTTCCTGCGCCAGGTAGCTGCCGATCCACTGACGGTGGAAGTGGCCGAGGCTTTTCGCACCCAGGGCCGCGGCCTGAGTCCACAGGCGCGCGGCGACCAACGCCGGGCGGCTGCGCAGAAGATCAACAGCACATTGCATCTCTACGAAGAACCGTTTCTGGAGATTATCGAGGCCCATCCGGGCCGCCCGGTGGCCGAGTTGGACCTGGGCGTGGCGGTGCAGCCGTTGGTGCGCTATGTGGCCGGGCGAGTGGGCGGCTACAGCCTGGAGGAGAGCCGGGAATACTACCGCCTGATCATCGAGCGTGCCCCGCGTGAAGCGCGCAGCGACGGCCGCCTGACCTTTGAACGCCAGAAAGTGCTGGACCGCAACTTTGGCTGGGTACTGCTTGGCGACGAGTTCGCCGGTGTGCTGGATACGCCGGAGCTCAGCTACTTGCCGTTGTGGCTGCGCCCGCCGCGCGGCTCCGGCCAGGAACTGGGCGCAGTGGGCTTCGCTGCTTGGGCTCAGGGTGTGATGGATGGGTTGGCGGGTGTGGTGGCCGAGGAAGATGTCAAGCTGACCTTGGGCCGTGAAGAGGATGCCACCACCGCGACCTTGCTCAATGACATCACCCGCACCACGTTTTACGGCTGATTAATCTCTATTATCATTGTACGAGCTTGTGTCTGAGGAGCCCTGATGTCTAATTTCCCTACGCTCTACAACAGTGAAGATGCCTTCCGCGACTATGTCCCGCGCACCCAGGAGTTTATGACGCTGGGAGCCCAAGCCGGCCTACGGCCCGCAGCCGAAGACAAGGCCCGCGCGGCGCTAGTGGTGATCGATATGCAGAACGACTTTGTGCGCCCGGAGGGCGCACTCAGCGTGCCCGGCTCCGAGGCCGATCTGCAGCGCCTCGTCGAATTCATTTACAACAAAGCCGAGCAGATCAGTGCTATCTACTGCACGCTGGATTCGCACTATCCGATGCAGATCTTCTACAGCGAGTGGTGGCACAACCCGGCTACTGGCGAGCAGCCGGCACCTTTCACCGTCATCACCGCCGAAGATCTGGCCCAGGGTGCATGGGTCGCCCGGCAGGATGCGGAGTGGTCGCAGCACTACGTCACCGAACTGGCCAAGCAGAGCCAGAAACAGCTCATGATCTGGCCCAAGCACACCATGGTGGGCACCTGGGGCCAGGCCCTCTCGCCAGCGCTGTACGAGGCGATTGCCTGGCACAGCGCCGCCCGGCAGGCCCAGCCGGTCTTCGTGACCAAGGGCGACCTGCCGCAGGTGGAGCGCTACGGGGCGTTTGCGCCAGAGGTGGAATATCCCGGCGACCCGCGCGGCCGGGCCGACCGGACCTTGCTGGACGAACTCGCCGGTTACGAGCGCACCTGGTGGGCGGGTGAGGCCGAGACACACTGCGTGATTGCCAGCCAGGTACAGGCGGCGGAGTACTATGCCAGTAAGCCCCAGGTGCTGGAAGGCATGAACTTCCTAACCGACTGCACCAGCCCTATCCTGCACCCTGAGGTTGACTTCGTCGGCCCGACACGCGCCGAGCAGCAGCGACTGGCTGCGCTCGGTGTGAAGCTGGTGAAGAGCACGGATTAGCTATAGATAAAAAAGAGGCCGGTCTTTTGACCGGCCTCTTTTTTGTCTATGCAATCTACAAGCTGATGATAGGGGCTATGCCTTAACCTTCCAGATCTTGCTCCACTTGTCATTCAGCATATTGCCCAAAACTTTTTTGCCGCCCTGTCCTGCCAGCACGTCGCCATCCGGCTCGACGTACAGCCAGGCGCGGCCGGCCCCGTCGAGCGCTTTGGTTTTCTGGGCTTTGAGCTCCAGGCTCACCGGGTTTAAGCCTGAGTAAGGCACCGGCATGTCCCAGACCAGCGGCAAGCCCATATGATTGGCGTGGTCGGCGGCGGTTTGCAGCTTGTCGCTGAGCGTTTCGTCACTCTCGCTCAACGAAAGGGCGCGCACGCCGCTCTCGGCGATACGGTCGATCAGGCTATTGATCTGCTTGGCGTTCTGCTTGGTCAGCGTCAGGTGGGCGGCGATGAAGATGTCATCATCCAGCACCTTGCGCCAGTAGGCAAAACTGGCCAGTGATTCCCAGGTTTCCTCTTTGCTGGGCTGCAGCACGATCATGGCGTGGTCCAGGCCTGCATCTAATAGGGTCTTCAGGTAACGCGTATCGCCCAGCTTGCGGCCGTCGGTGATCAGGCCGCTCACCAAGCCGTGCTCTTCGGCGCGCTGCAGCAGTTGCGGCAGATCCTCACGCAGGGTGGGTTCGCCGCCGGTGAACAGCACATGCGGGATGCCGATTTCGTAGGCCCTGTCGATGATCTGCGTCCACTCTTCGGTGCTGAGCTCGCGGGTCACGCGCTTGGTGGGCGCCGCATCGCGCGGGGCTCCGGCGGGCAGCTTGTAAGTCAGCGCGCAATCCAGCCGATAGGGCGCGGTCATCGAGTCGGTATAGGGCGCCTGGCGTTCCAGGTTCAGGTAGGTCACCGGGTCCAGGTCGGGCGTCTCGATCAATGTTTGCAGGCTTTGCGCAAAGTTGGCGTAATCGGTGGTTGCCTGTTTTTTGCTGACCCGGTAGCGTTGGCTGATTTTGGCGGCAACTTCATCCGGAGGGGTTAGATGGATGAAGTGATACGCATATTCTGCGGCGGACTGGTTGAGGTGCATCACCGTCGAGGCATTCAATACCAGCAGTCCCTGGCCGTTCGGCTCCACGCGCAGATGCAAGCGGTAGTGGAAGGGATGGCTGGCCGGCGCCGTGTAAGTATAAAAGCCCGGCTCCAGGGGAGCGGCGCGCTCAGTGTCGTTCAAGCCCAGGCGTTCTCGCCAGCCCATCAGCGGCCTCCTCCAGCGCAAGCGCAGGCGCAGCCGGCACAAGCGCAGGCGCAGGAACTGCCACCCCCGCTGAAGCCGCCGCCGCTGCTGCTGGTGCGGCTGGGCGGGGGCGGCGGGTTGGTCACTTTGGTTACGCCGCCGGTAAAGTCGCTCAGGTTGCCCACCACGCCGCCGGCCATGTTCTGCACGCCCTGCACCATGGAGGCAGCGAAATCCGCCCCCGGCAGGGTGGGCAGCGAAACACCGCCGCCCGTGCTCTTGGTTGGCGCACCGGGGCCGCTGCGGCCCCCGCCGCCCGCGCCGGCCGTGCGGAAGGTGGGGTCATAGCTGCCCCACCAGCGCGGCACATACACGGAACGCCCGCCACCGCCGAAGACGTCTTGCGTGCGGCGGTTGTAATCCTTGTCCATCATGGTCCATTCCAGGTTCTCTTCGTACAGTTGGCTCTGGACCTTGGGTGTGTCGGCTGCCTCCACTTGCTTCCAGGCATCCTCAGAAATCTTGCGATAGAAGTCGACGGTCTCACGCTTGCTGAAGCCGCGCATCTTGGTGGCCACGCCCTTGACCAGGCGCACCATCATGTCTTGCAGTTCTTTGCGGCGCTTGGTCTTGTTGCTCTGGGCGAAGGCGCCCAGGAATTCCATCTCGTAATCGCGCAGGCCGGCCTCGGCGGGCAGCGGCGAGGCCACTTTGAGTTCCAGTGGATCACGTTTCTCCACCTCGGCCGCGCCCTTTTTGATCGCCGAGAACAGCATCATGGTCAAGATCTTGTCCATGGGCTGTTCCAGCAGAATAGCCGCTTCTGGGGCGGTTAGGCCGCGCTTGATGCCGTGGCCTTCAATCGAGATCTTGGGTGGCAGGTATTGCATGCGGCGCCGGCGGTCTGCCGCCACTGCCACCCAGATAATGATGCCCATGATCAGGCCGAAGCAGCAGCACACCAGCATGGTGATGACGAAGTCCGGGTCCAGGCCCAGGCGCTGCCAGATGTTGGGTTGCTGGATGGTGCTGGCGGGCACGTAGTGAGTGGGAAAAGACGCGCCGAAGATGTACTCACGCGAGGGACTGGCGCTGGGGTTGCGCCAGGTATAGGTGATGCGGCCCTGGTTATCCCGGCCGGTTACCGGCTCGTCCGGGAACCCCACGTGGCCTTCGGTGTGCCAGCGCGGCTCAGCCGGCTGCACACCGGGGGGCAGGTGGAAGATGACGGTCAGGTCTGTCGTGCCGTAGGTGAATTCACTGCCGAAGTAATTCGGCATAAACAAAGCGCTGGCGTAATCGTCGTCCAGGTTGTCGGTATACAGTACCTGGCGGATGCCGGTCACGCGGGCGCGGAAAGTGCCGCTGCCGCCGGCCGGGATGGGATTGCTAAAGTAGATGGCGGGGCCGGCATCAATGTAAGGAGATTGCGCCTCGATGCGTGATGCCGCCTGGCCGTTCATGGATGCCGTGATGTTGCCGGCAGAATATTGCCGGTTGGGCAGGCCCAGGTCCACCACGTCGATGGGATGCGCCCCTGTGCCGTTTTGGAAAACAACTTCATAGTCAACCGTGACGGTGCCGTCGCTCTCCCAGTACACATCCACCCAGGCGCGTGGCACAGCGAAATAATAGTCCTGGGCCGAGACACTGAACGGCATGGCCAGCATGACCAGCAGGCCGAGCAGCAGCAGGGCAGAACGCCAGGACGGCTTGCGCAGGTTCTGCAAAAACTGTCTTACCATTTGGGTTTCTCTTCGACTTGATAGACAGCCCCACAATAGGGGCATTCGACGTTGAGCGCGCCGCCCACCAGGCGCACGTTTTCACTGCTCAGCGCGCCGCCGCACTGGCGGCACTGGAAGTTCTCCAGATTGACATCGCCGGTGAGCTCTACCTGATAGGTTACCTTGTGTTCTTGGGCAGCGGGTTCTTTGCGGTTCACGTACCAAATGATGCCCAAACCAATTGCGGTGCTGATGGCGCCAACTGCGATCCAACCAATGCCGCCGCCTTGATCACTGAACGCACCCCATATAAATAGCACGCCAAAAAAGACCAAAATGGCGGCGAAAATATTGCCAGCTGTCTTCATTGAGAACTCCTTGTGTCTTCCGTAGTGTAGCCGATTTTTTGGCAAATCTTCGCTATCAGAGTGGCTAGAGGGTTAGAATGGGGCCAATTCATCAGAGGTTTAGGAGCAGGTATGTCGCAGAATACTTATGTGCCGGGGCTGGAGGGCGTGGTAGCCGCCCAGACCCGGATGAGCAAAGTGGATGGTTTGGCGGGGGAATTGGTCATCGGCGGATTCAAATTAGAAACGATTGCCGATAAAGCTAGTTACGAAGAAATGGTCTACCAGTTGTGGTACGGCCAGTTACCAACAGAAATTGACCTGCAGACTTTCACTGCTGAGCTGGCCGCGCTGCGCAGCCTGCCGGCCGCCGCGCTGGATCTATTGCGTTCCATTGCCCACAAAGATCTGGACATGATGGATGCGTTGCGTGTAGCCACAGGCGTGCTGGGCACTGAAACTGATGCGCAGGACAGCGATGAGTGGCTGGCGAAGCGGCTGCTGGCCGCCACACCCACGATTGTGGCCGCCGCCTGGCGCCTGCGCAACGGCCAAGAGCCGCTGTCGCCGGACCCCAAACTGGCGCATGCGGCCAATTATCTGTACATGCTCGAGGGTCAGGCGCCCAGTGCGGCGCGTGCCCGCGGCTTGGAAACCTATTTGAACACCGTCATCGACCATGGCCTCAACGCTTCGACCTTCACAGCACGCGTGATCGCCTCCACCGGCTCGGATTTCGTCTCGGCGATTGTCGGCGCGATTGGCGCGCTGAAAGGCCCGCTGCACGGCGGCGCGCCCGGCCCGGCGCTGGACATGGTTTTCGAGATCGGCGAGGTCAGCCGCGCCGAAGAAGTGCTGCGCAAGAAGCTGGATGCCGGCGAGCGCCTGATGGGCTTCGGCCACCGTGTCTACAAGGTGCGTGACCCGCGTGCCGACGTGTTGGCCAAGGCGGCGCGTGAATTCTATGAAGCCGATGGCGATATGCAGCTGTACCATTTGGTGGAAGAGGTCGAGAAGATCGCCATCCGCGTGTTGGAGGAGCACAAGCCCGGCCGCAACCTGCAAACCAACGTGGAGTTTTACACGGCGCTATTGCTGCACGGCCTGGGCTTCTCCGTGCCCTGCTTTACGCCCACCTTTGCCGTGGGCCGGGTGGGCGGCTGGCTGGCGCACTGCTTCGAGCAGCGCGAGAACGCCCGCATCATCCGCCCGCAATCGGAGTTCATCGGCGATGATAACCGTGCATGGGTTGAGGTTAGCCAGCGCTAGATTTGGCCAGCACTGTGGCGTAAGCTTCCATCAGCAATTCATAGTTCTTGTCAGGCGCGTATCGCTCTTCGTATACGCGCCTGGCTTTTAAGCCCAGTGTGGCCATATGGGCCGGATTCTCCCATGCCCAGCGTACTTTATTTGCCAGGTCTTTGGCATTTCCCGGCTGGACGTGCAAGCCATTAACACCGTCTTGGATCATCTCGGCCATTACCCCGTGGCTGGATGCCAACACGGGCACACCGCAGGCCAGCGCCTCTGCGGCCACAAAACCAAAGGTTTCATAAAACCCCTCAGAAGGCCACACCAAAAAACGGGCGCCTTTGATAAGTTCGATCAGCTCGGCTTCCGAGAGCCGCTCAACCAACTGGATGTTTGGATTGTCGGCGGCGGCCAATTGCACCTGGGGCAGCAGGGGGCCGCTGCCGCGCACGCTCAGCGGGATCTCTGGCAGATGCTCCCAGGCGCGCAGCAACGTGGCGATGCCCTTTTCGGGATCCAGCCGGCCAATGAATAAGGCGTAGTCGCCCTGGCCTGGGCTGCGGATCTGCGGGTCTGGCGAGACAAAATGCGGTTTGATCAGCAACTTGTCCGCGGCCAGTCCGGCTTCAATGAACATGTCTCTATAGAACTGGGTCGCCACAAAAAAGGCGGCGACCCTGCGTTTCCAGGTTTTGAGCAGCTTATGGCTGGTTAGCATGGTCGCTACGGCCGCAGTTTGGCTGCGCGAATCGCGGTAGCACGCGTGAAGAATGCCCGGCCAGGCCAGGGTTTTGTTCATACAATCCTGGCATACCCGCCCCTGGCGGTACAGGCTGGCTGCTGGGCAGATCAGGCGCGGGTTGTCCAGAGATTGCACTACGGGCACGCCTTCGGCTGCACAGGCATAGTAGGCGGCTGGCGAGATCATAAAATGCGTGTTGTGAAAATGGGCCAGTTGTGGTCTCTCTTGCTGCACGATCTCGCGAATTTGTCGGGCAGCCTGGACGGACCAAGTCATGCGCGCTGGGATGCCTGCCTTTGCCAGCAAGCCCATCTGTTGCACTTCTTGATTGCTGCGTTCATAGGTGATGACCTGATGGCCGTGTTGCCGCAGCAAGGCGACTTCACGCTCATAGGCTGTGTCTTCGCCGCCGGGCAACTGGTAATAGTTGTGCACTGCCAGGATCTTCATATTGCTTTGTCCACGGTCTGCAGATCTCTATAGAGGAAGAGGGCGGCCGCCGCAAATGCTAGCGCCTGGCCGATCAGCGCGCCGGCAATGCCGTAGCTCAGGGTTAGCCCTGTGCCCAAGCTAACCGCCAGCAGCGCGGCGATCAAATACCCCTGCATGACTTGCCGCGGGCGCTCCATGGCGCGCAGGCTATTTTCCAACAGTGCGACGACCCCGAACAGCAGTGGCACCGCCCCAGCGAAGAGCAGCAATCGGCTTGCCTGGTGATACTGGTCGACGTATAGCAGTCGAAAGATGGGTTCGTGCAGCCCGGCGAGCAGCAGCCAGTACAACGCGGCCAGGCCAACAAAGCCGCCCAGGAAGCGTTGGGTGGCGTGTAGGACAGGCTGGGAGCCTGACTCGCTATAGGTTTTCGCCAATTGCGGTAATGTGAGCGTAGTGATTGCCATAGTGCTTTGCATGAGGGGCGTCAGTGTATTGCTGATGGCGCGTAACGCAGCTGGCCCTTGCAATCCATCTATGTATGGTAAGAGGAAGAATACGTTGAGCGGCACCCAGATAAGCACCGCGGTCCCCGCTGACCAACGGGCGTAGCCCCACTGGGCCGCCCACAACTCGCTCGGATTCAGTGCGAGTATCGTCTGGTTGGGAATGGGGAAGACTTTTTTCCCGAAGAGCAGGCAGATCAACAGGCTGGAGGCACCCATCCATAAGTAGGCCGCTAAGGGTGTGAGCTGTGCATTTTGCTGGCTGGTCCACAGCCCGGCCAGCAGGCAAAATGCAAAAAGCAAACTAGCCAGGGCGGCTTGCCGGGCCTGGCCTTGCAAGTAAAAGGCGCGGCGCACAAGCCAGGCTGACAGGATCCAAGGCCCGGCAAGGCAAGCCCCCAGCAGAGCTTGGGCCAGTGTTGCCAGGCCTGTGTAGTGCGCCGCCCCCGCAGCTAGGCCCAGCAACGCTGTGGCCAGCAGGCTGAACCCCAAATGGCCTCTGAGCAGAAAGCGCAAATATGCTCCCTGATGAGCACGGAAGCGGCCCGCGGCGAAAATTAGCATCGGGTCGCTGAGTACGGCGGTGTGAACCGCCCCAAAGAACAGGAAAATGGCAAAGCTCAAGGCAAATGCGCCAAATGCCTCTGGCTGCAGCCACCGCGCCAGTAAGATATTGGCAATGAAGTTGGCCCCGGAGAATAGCCACTGATCGGCCAGGCTCCAGGTGCCGCGTTGCAACCAGAGCTGGATTTTTGGGGAAATGGCCGGGAATTTTGCCAAGGATGCCTCTGGGCTGTTTGTACCATGCTTCCGCGGCTTGCAAATTGCAATCCAAGCCTATAATTTCTGTGGGATGCAGCCAAAAGTGAAACTCCTCGGCGTAGCTGTGAACGCCATCGACCTGCCGGGCACCTTGGAGCAGATCGCGGCTGGCCTCGCGGCACGCCGCGGCGGCCTGGTGTTGCTGGCCCCGGCGCACAACCTGATGGCCGCCCGGCGTGAGCCCGCCTTGCGCGCCGTATTCAATGCAGCCGCGCTGGTTGTGCCGGATGGCATGGGCACTGTGTGGTTCTTGCGCGGGCTGGGCGCCCAAGCCGGCCGGGTCTACGGCCCGGACCTGCTGCGGGCCGCCTGCCAACGCGGCTTGGGCGCCGGTTGGCGGCACGCCTTGCTGGGCGGCTCCCCGCGGGTCAGCCAGGCGCTGGTCGCCAGGCTGCAGGCAGACTACCCTGGCCTGCAGATCGTCGCCGCGCTCAGCCCGCCGTTTGGCGAACTGGGGCCTGCGGCTGAGGAGCAACTTCTGGCTGACTTGAATGCGAGCCAGGCGGATATCGTTTGGGTGGCGCTGGGCAGCCCGCGCCAGGAACGCTGGATGGCCGCCGTCCAACCGCGGCTGCAGGCCAGCTGGCTGGTCGGCGTGGGTGCCGCGTTCGACTTCCTGAGCGGCGCCAAACCGCAGGCTCCAGCCTGGATGCAGCAGGCCGGCTTGGAATGGCTCTTCCGCTTGCTCAGCGAACCGCGCCGTCTGTGGCGGCGCTATGCCGAATACCCTTTGTTTGTCTGCTTGGCGCTAGGCCAGAAGCTGGGCCTTTTGCGCTTTGAGGAGCCGGCCTGATGCTGCGCCGCTTTTCGGTCAACTTCGCCTTGTTTTCGATGGCGCTGGATGCACTATTGGTGGCTCTGGCTTTGTTCGCGGCGGAGCAGTTGCGCCCGGCGCTCAGCGGGTTGGGTTTTGCCCAGCCGCTGGCTGAGGGCGATGTGCTTGTGCCCGACCTCTTGTATCTGGCTTTCCCGCTGATCTGGCTGGGCGTGCTGCTCCTCTTTGATTTGTACGATGGCCGCCACAATCTGCGCCTGTTCACCGAACTGAGCAGCCTGACCCTGGCGGGTCTGCTGGCCGGGGTGGCCAGCGCAGGTTTGCTCTATCTTTCGTTTCGCGATGTTTCGCGTCTGCTGTTCGTCGCTTTCGTCTTGCTGGCCTTCGCCAGCCTGCTGCTGTGGCGCCTGGTTTGGCGCGCCCTGCAGCGCTGGCGCGGCTTCCGCGTCGCCGAGCGGCGCGTGCTGGTGGTGGGCGCTGGGGAGCTTGGCCAGCGGGTGCGCGCCCAACTGGCGCAGCACGCTGGGCTGGGCTTGCACTTTATCGGCTACCTGGCCGACTCACAGGCAGAGGAAGTGCTTGGCCGTTTGCAGCAGGCGCGCCAAGTGGTAGACAGCCAGCAGGTCGATGATGTGGTGATCGCTTTGCCTTCCGCCGAATATGAGCAGATTGGCGGCTTGCTGGCCGAGCTGCACGACCAGCCCCTGCGCACCTGGGTGATCCCCGACTATTTCTCGCTGGCGCTACACCGGGCCCAGGTGGAAGACTTTGCCGGCCTGCCCATGCTGGACCTGCGCGCCCCGGCGCTCAATGATTCCCAGCGCCTGTTCAAGCGCGCTTTTGATGTGGCGTTGGTGCTGCTCAGCGCGCCGCTGACTTTGCCGCTGATGGTGTTGTGCGCGTTGGCCGTGCGTTTGCAGGACGGCGGCCCCGCTCTGCTGCACCAGACGCGGGTGGGTGAGAATGGCCGCTTGTTCCGCATGGTCAAATTCCGCAGCATGCGCGTGGACGCCGGCAAGCTGCCCAACGGCGCCCACAAACAGGCCGATGACCCGCGCGTCACACCGGTCGGCCGCTGGCTGCGCCGCACCAGCCTGGACGAGCTGCCGCAGCTATTAAATGTCTTCAAAGGCGAGATGAGCCTGGTAGGGCCGCGGCCGGAACTGCCGGAGCTGGTCGAGAATTACCAACCCTGGCAGCGCAAACGTTTTGCCGTGCCCCAGGGCATGACCGGCTGGTGGCAGGTTAATGGGCGCAGCGACAAACCGATGCACTTGCATACGGAGGAAGATCTGTATTACGTGCAGAACTATTCCGTAGCGCTGGATGTGCTCATCTTGTTGCGCACCTTTTGGGCCGTGCTGGGCGGGCGGGGGGCGTTTTGATGCAGAGCAAGTTGGACTGGACGTTTTTGGGCCGGCAGACCTTTTTGATCCTGGCCGCCGCGCTGGCCCTGGTGGCTGGCGGCGGCTTCGGGGCCTTGGTCGACTTTCGCTTGCAGGTCATGCTCAGCGGGCTGGCTATCGCCGTCTTGGGTGGCTGGCTGCTGTGGCGGCTGCTGCACCGCCAGCGCCTGGCAGCCGGCGGGCTGGAGTGGGCCTGGCTGGCGTTTCTGCTGGCCCAACTGCTGGCGGCCGCATTCTCCGAGGATGTGCGCCGCAGCCTGCCGCATCTGGTCACCTGGTGGACCTATTTCGCGGTGTTCTGCCTGGTACTTGACCTGCTGCGGCGCGGCTGGCCGGCGCGTGATCTGGAACTGGCTTTGTTCGCCGCCCTGGGCTTGGTTTTGCTCTCCGGCAGCCTGGAATGGTGGCAGATGTGGCAGGGTTGGCGCATGCTGGCGGGGCTGCAGTTCGTGCCAGCCTTTGCCCAGCGGGTGAGCAGTTTGCTGGGCGACCCCAATCTTCTGGCGGCATGTATTAACTTGCTGCTGCCTTTGTTGCTCGTGCGCTGGATGCTCTCCGGCCGGTTGTGGCGTGCTTTGCTCAGCCTCTTGATCCTGGTGAGCTTGGGCATGCTCTATCTGACCGATTCGCGCGGCGCCTTGCTCGGTTTTGGCGCTTGTATTTTGGTTCTGGCCGTCCTGTGGGTGTGGCGTGTCTCACCGGCGGCGTATGGCCTGGCGCAGCGCGTTTGGGCTGCGCTGTGGGGGCGTAAATGGCTTCTAGCGGGTCTGGTGCTGTTGCTGGCGCTGGCCGCTGGGCTGTTTGCCTGGCGCATGCTCAGCTTCCAGGGCGATACCACCCACGGCCCGGTGCTGACCTCGCGTGATGTGTATTGGCAGGCGGCGCGCAACGCGCTGGCCTCGGACCCGCTGACCGGCGCCGGGCAGGGTCTCTATCCGACATATTTGATGGGCGTCTGGTCCATGCCGCCCGGGCGGCCGTACTTCCATGCCCACAGCCTGTACTTCCACACCCTGGCAGAGAGCGGCTGGCTGGGTTTGTTGACTTTGGCCGTGCTTGGCTTCAGCTTTGCCCGCCGCGCCTGGAATGCCTGGCAGGGCCAGGAAGAAGCCGGGCGGGCGCGCTGGGCAGCCGCCCTGGCCGGGCTGGCTGGGTTGGCAATCCATTCGATCGTGGACGACTTCTTCGCCTTTGCCTCAGCCGGCTTGGTCAGCATGGCGCTGATGGCCTTTGCGCTGGCTGGTCCCCGCCAGCCGGACCGTCAGCAGCCCAGCTGGCATCCCGCTTGGCTGCTGCTGCCCGGCTTGCTGGCCGCTGGGTTCAGCCTGTACGCCTTGCGAGCGCATGCGTTGGCTGACGTCGCCTGGCAGCTGGGCCGGGAAGGTGACTGGCCGGCTGCCGCGCAGCAAATGGCCGCCGCGGCGGCTACCGACCCGGGGCTGGCGGCCTACTGGCTGCAGGCGGGCTATGCCCAGGCGCAGGCCGGTAATTTTGCGGCCGCCATTGAAAGCTACCGCCAGGGGATCGCCCTTGAGCCGGTGCACGGGCTGAACTACGCCAACCTGGCCGCGATACACTGGGCCGCCGGCGACCCCTCGGCGGCGCTCATCCAGATGCGTATAGCCACACGGCAATCTCTGGAAGCCTGGCAGTTTTGGTTGACCCAGGCTGTATATGAAGAAAGCTTGGGGGAGAAAGAAGCGCTAAGCGCTTACCAGCAGGCGCTGTACTTCAATTCCGACTTGAGGGACAGTCTCTTCTGGCAGGGCAGCGCTTTGCGCCAGCAGGCGCTGGCCGGCTCGGACGCGGTTGCGCCCGGCAACATCCACACCCCGGCCAGGGAGGCCGCTGCGCTGGGCCGGGCAGCTGTAGCGGCCGGTGACCCGGCCGCGGCCGCCGATGCCCTGGGGCTGGCGTTCAGCCTGAATGATCAGGAAGTGCTGGTGTATGTAGGCTTGGCCGAGTTGGCCATGGCCGAAGGCGACCTGGAGATGGCGCAAGGCTACTTGAACGCAGCTTTATGGGTGCAAACCACCCGCAACCAATCCAAGGTAGAGGCCATTCTGCTGGCGGCCGAGATCGCCACCCAACGAGGCGATGCAGAACTGGCCTTGCTGCGCTACGAAGCCGCTTTCGCGTCGATCACAGCCTATGACACCTATGGCTGGGGTTCGTCGAACTGGTCGCCGTACTTCTGGTTTGCTTTTCAGCGCCGCGCCTTTCCGAACGAACTGCTGCCCTGGCTGGAGCGCGCCGATGTCAGCCCGCTGGTCGCCCAACGCTTGCTGGTCTTGGCTGAATTGTATGAAAAGAGTGGGAATGAGATTAAGTCCGCCCAGGTACGCACGGCGTTGGCCGGTTACCTGCCCTAAGATTTGTTAGCCTGTAAATCCAGCCGCCAAATATTGCAGCGGATGGGATTCCCTTTGGGGTATTCGTAGTCGCTAACGCCTTCAAGCGTAAAACCGGCCTTCCGGCAGATGGCATTTGACGCCAGGTTTTCCACTGTTGGGAAGGCATACACAGAACGGCGGCGCCCATCGGCTCGCAGCAGGTCTATCACCGCCAGGGTGGCCCTGGTCGCCAGACCTTGTTGCTGAAAGGCAGGCAAGACAGACCAGCCAGTCTCCCAGGCCGCTTCTCCCTGATGCTCATGTTCCCAATAGCCTATGGTGCCGGCCGCTGCGCGTTGCGCTCCAGCCAGGATGACGAACATGCGCTCCCACTCGGAATTTCTGAGAGCCAGATAGCGCTCGTGCCGTTGCTGGAGCTTCTCAGCGCTTTCCGGGCCGCCCAGGAACCGGGTCATTTCCGGGTCGCCCAAGGTTGCCTGCAGCAGTTCAAAGTCGCCTTCCCCATAAGGCCGCAGGGCAATTTGGGGTTCAGGAGTCATCCGCTCATTTCTCGTGCCGCCTGGCCGGCGGCCAGCCATCCGGGCAAACCGGTCAGGCCACCGCCGGGGTGGCCACCGGCACCGCACACATACAAGCCTTCAATCGGGGAGCGGTAGCCAATAAAGCCGGGGGTGGGGCGCATCAGCAACAGTTGGTCCAGACCCATTTGGCCGTGCATTTCACTGCCCTCAGTCAATCCATAAGTGCGTTCGTAGTCCAGCGGGGTGATCACCGCCTGCTGCGTGATCTGCGCTTTGAGGTTCGGGGCATGCTGCGCCAGTGTCTCTACCGCCAGGTCGCCCAGTCGCCCGCCTTCGGACTCCCAATCCCCCTGGGCCAGCTTGTAGGGCGCGTAACGCACCAAGACGGACAGCGTATGCTGCCCGCTGGGCGCCAGGCTGGGGTCCAGCAGGCTGGGGATGCGCGCTTCCAGTACGGGCCGCCCGGCACTGCGGCCATGTTTGGCGTCGTCGTAGGCCTGCTCGGCATAGTCCAGGCTGGGCGAGATGACGATGGCGCCTTTGAGGCGGTTGGCATCGCCGGCCGCCGCCGGAAAGTCTGGCAGCCCGCTAAGCGCCAGGTGCACGCTGGCTGTGCTGCCGCGCAGTTTGAGGCTGCGCAGCCTGCGGCTAAAGCGCGGCGTCAGCTGCGGGCCGCCCACCAGGCCCAGGAAGGTGCGCCGCGGGTCGGCGCTGGAGAGCACGATCTTGGCGCGGATCTCCTCGCCATCGCCCAGGCGTACGCCCACCGCGCGGCCATCCTCGCACAGGATGGTCGCTACCGGGGCACTGGTGCGCAGCTCGGCGCCGTGCGCCTGAGCGGTCGCGGCCAGCGCGGCGCTCAGGCGGCCCACGCCGCCGCGCGGCAGCAGGCTGCTGCGGTAGCCGCTGTTGGCTTGACCCATCTGCTGGTACAGCATCATAAAAGCCGTTCCGGAGGCGCGCGGGCCTTGCATCAACCCGATCGTGCTGGGGTAGGCCAGCAAACCTTTAAGGGCCTCAGTCTCAAAATGTTCGTTGAGGTATTGCGCGGCGCTCATCGGCAGCACGCGCAAGAATTCCATCATGTCACGCCCGCCCAGCCCGCGTAGGCTTAGGGCCAGCCGGCCCCAGCCCGCCAGGACCTTAAGGCTGTTGGCTTTGAGGGCGAAGGGCTGCAGAGCGGCCATCTTGCCCAGCACCGCCGCAAAGCGCTGGGTGCGCTGATAAAAGGGCAGGAAGGCACGGGCGTCATCAGCCGAGAAGGCTGCGATTTCCATGGCGCTGCGCTCTGCGTCACGCCACAGGGTCAGGCCGCGGCCATCCGCCAGCGGGGCGAAGGCCGCCACATCATTTTCAATGAATTCCAAACCATGCTTGTGCAGGCCCAACTCGCCGGCCAGCCCTGGGTGAAACAAGCCGGCGTCCGGCGCGCCGGTGTTGAAGTGAAAGCCGGGGAAAAGCTCCTCGGTGGCCGCCGCGCCGCCCAGACTGGGACGGGCCTCCAGCAGCAACACTCGCCGGCCGGTTTTGGCTAGCCAAGCCGCCGCGCTCAAGCCGTTGTGGCCGCCGCCAATCACGATCACGTCTACGCTGCGGCTCATTTGTGCAAGTCCTTGAGGATCTCGAAGGCCGCCAGTTGGCCCGGCGCGCCGGAGATGCCGCCGCCGGGGTGCGTGGCTGAGCCGCACTGGTAGTAGCCCTGGATGGGTGTGCGGTACTGGGCGTACCCAGGCGCCGGGCGCAAGAAGAGCAGTTGCGACAGGCTCAGCTCACCCTGAAAGATGTTGCCGCCGGTCATGCCGATCGTGCGCTCGATATCCCAGGGGCTGAGCACCTGGCGATGCAGGATCAGTTGTTTGAGGTTGGGAATGTACTCGGAAAGGGTGTCGACCACTGCATCGCCAAAGGCTTCACGCTGGTCGTCCCAAGTGCCTTCGGCCAGGTCGTAAGGGGCGTATTGCACGAAGCAGGACATGACGTGCTTGCCCGGAGGGGCCATACCCGGGTCGATCATCGAAGGCAGAATGATGTCAATATACGGCCGGCGTGAAAAACGCCCATATTTGGCGTCGTCGTAGGCACGCTCAATGTAATCGACGCTGGGGCTGATCGAGATGGCGCCGCGCAGGTGCGGGCCGTTGCCGGGCAGGCAGCTTAGGTCGGGTACACCATCCAGCGCCAGGTTGACCTTGCCGGAGGAGCCATAGGTGTCGAAATTGCGCACTGCCGTGACCAGGTCGCCCGGCAGCTGTTCGGGGTCGACCAGCTTGAGGAAGGTCAGCTTGGGATCCAGGCTGGAGACCACCAAGCCGGCTTCGATCTCTTCGCCGCTTTGCAGGACTACGCCTGTGGCGCGGCCGTTGCGGTTGAGCACCGCCGCCACTGGGGCGTCGGTGCGGATCTCGGCGCCCAGGCTGCGGGCCGAGGAGGCCAGCGCCTCGGCCACGCCCCCGGTGCCGCCTTTCTGGAAGCCCCAGGCGCGGAACACGCCGTCGATCTCGCCCATGTAGTGGTGCAGCAGCACATAGGCGCTGCCCGGCGAGCGCGGCCCCAAAAAGGTGCCAATGATGCCGCTGGCCGAGAGCGTGGCGATCAGCGGGTCGGTCTCGAACCACTCTTCGAGGAAATCGGCCGAACTCATCGTCATCAGTTTGGCCAGCGTGTAGATGTTCTCCTCGCCCAGGCCGAGGAAATGCTGGCCCAGCTTGAGCAGAGCCAGCAGCTCACGCGGGTGAAATGAGGTCGGGTCTGGCGGGCGGATGCCCAGAATGTATTTGACTGCCTTGGCCATTTGGTACATGGCCTGGCCGTATTCGCGATAGGCCTCGGCATCGCGCGGCGAGAACTGCGAAATATTGCGGAAGGTCTCGTGCGAGTCCGGCCCACGATAGATATAGCGGCCATCCGGCAGGGGCGTGATGGTGCTCTCCAACGGCAGGATGGTCAGGCCGTGCTTGGGCAGCTGCAGGTCGCGGATGATCTCCGGGCGCAGCAGGCTGACCACGTAGGAGAACACACTGTATTTAAAGCCGGGGTAGATCTCTTCGCTGACGGTGGCGCCGCCCAACAGCGGGCGCTGCTCCAGCAGCAGCACGCTCAGGCCGGCGCGAGCCAGGTAGGCTGCGGTGGTCAGACCGTTGTGTCCGCCGCCAATGATGATGGCGTCGTAGCGCTTAGCCATCGGCAACTGCCTTTTTCTGGGGCGGGTTGTAGAAGGGCGGCTTGACCACCTGGGCGCCTGCCTGGCGGCGTACATACTCCACGGTGATCTCAATATCCAGCGTCGTGCCCGGTTGGGCATAGGCGCTGTCCACCGTGGCCAACGCAATGTAGGTCTTGAGGATTGGGCTGAAGACCAGGCTGGTGGCCTGGCCGACATGCTTGCCACTGGCATAAACCGGCACCGGGATGCGTGAGGAACGTCCGGCGACCTGCGGCGGCAGACCCACTTTGCCGAACTCTCGCTCCATTGCGGGCCAGCTTACCTTCAGCCCCACCAACTGTTTGGCGGGCTGCTTGTGCGCCCGCAGGGCGCGCTGGCCGATGAAGTCAGCTTTGCCTTCGGTCACGGCCCAGCCCAGGCCGATCTCGTAGGGCGTGGACTTTTGGGCTGGGATGTGGGCATGCAAGCTGGAGGTATAGTCCACCTCGATCAGGATCAGCCCAGCCTCAATGCGCAGCATATCCAGCGCCGCCAGGCCCAGCGGGTGCAGTCCATAACGGCTCCCGACTTCCATCAGGCGGTCCCACAGTTTGGGGGTCAGCTCAGCCGGCAGCCACAGCTCGTAGCCCAGGTCGCCAGTGTAGCCGGTGCGCGTGATCGTCAGAGGCTTGCCTTCAAACTCGGTTTGCAGCAGCCAGTAATAACGCAAGCCGTTCAGCGGCAGGTCGGGGAAGATCTCTTGGAGGAGCGCCCGGCTGTTCGGTCCTTGCAGCGCCAGAGCGGCCAATTCGGTGGACACGTCGCGCAATTCCACGTCCAGGCCGTAGCCCACGTCTTGCAGCCAGCGCAGGCTGGGGTCGGCGGCGGTCAGCCGGTAATGGTCCTTGCCCAGGCGGCCTAAGGTGCCGTCGTCGATCACGTAGCCGTCTTCATCGCACCAGGGCGAATACAGCATCTGGCCGATCTTGCATTTGCTCACGTCCCGGGTCAGCAAACGGTTTGCCAGGCGGGCTGCATCAGGCCCGCGCAGTTCATATTTGTACAGTGGGGAGGCGTCCAGCAGGCCGGCGGCGTTGCGCACGGCGAAGTATTCCACTTCGTGGCTGGTCTGGTAGGTCCCGGCGGCCAGGTAGCCGGACCAGTCACGCCATTCGTGTGTGTGGCACAGTGCGGCCGTGCGTGAGTGTAGTGGACTGGGGATGGGCATAGACTGCCGCCCATCATAAATCAGGATGCGAAATTGCGGGCGATTAAAAAAACAAAAACCCCAGCCTTTGCTGGGGTTATGCTTTCATCAGCGGTCCCGACGGGATTTGAACCCGCGATCTCTGCCTTGACAGGGCAGCGTGTTAAACCGCTACACTACGGGACCAACGGCACGAGAGTCTACCATACGGGAATATCATGGTCAAGCAAAGCAATTGATTCAAATATCGTTATACTAGCCAGAACGATGGAAATTGCCAATCTGCTTGAAGCGCTGCCCGCTCGTTACACGCCTGCAGACCAGGATTTGCTGCAGCGCGCTTATCGCTTTGCGGCGCAAGCGCACGAAGGGCAGATGCGTCTTTCGGGCGAGCCCTACGTCAATCATTGTTTGGCGGTCGCCATCATTCTTGCCGAACTACACGTCCCGCCGGTGGTCATCGCCGCGGGACTTTTGCATGATACGGTGGAAGATACCGACGTCACGCTCGATAATCTGCGCAAGGAATTTGGCGAGGAGATCGCCAAACTGGTCGACGGCGTCACCAAGCTTAGCCACTTGCCGCGTGTCTCGCGGGTAGGCGCCGGCGCCAATGGCGCCGAAGACCGCAGCCGCGGGGCTGACCTGGCTTCGGAAACCTTGCGCAAGACCTTCCTGGCCATGGGCGAAGATGTGCGCGTGGTGCTGATTAAGCTGGCCGACCGCTTGCACAACATGCGCACCCTGGGCCACATGCCCGAGGAGAAGCGCCGCCGGATTGCCCGGCAGACATTGGATATTTTCGCCCCGCTGGCCAATCGTTTGGGCATCTGGCAGCTCAAGTGGGAGCTGGAGGACCTGGCCTTCCGCCATTCTGACCCAGAGACCTACAAACAGATTGCTGCCAGCCTGGCTGATCGCCGTTCTTCTCGCGAAAAACAACTGGACAGCATTGTCGATCGTCTGAAAGAAATGGTGGCGCAGGAAGGCATCAAGGCGGAAGTCAGCGGCCGCCCCAAGCACTTGTATTCGATCTACAACAAGATGCGCCGCAAGGCAGTTGGCATCGAAAATTTGATGGACCTGCGCGCCGTGCGCATCATCGTGCCAGATGTGCCCTCCTGCTACCAGATCCTGGGCCTGATCCACACGCACTGGCGCCCGGTGCCGGGCGAATTTGACGACTACATCGCCGCGCCGAAGGACAATTTCTACCAGTCGCTGCACACCGCCGTAATTTATGACGACGGCCGCCCGCTGGAAGTGCAGATCCGTACGCCGGAAATGCACGAGCAGGCGGAGTACGGCATTGCCGCACACTGGCGCTACAAAGAAGGCCGCCCGCAGGACCAGGAATACGAACGCCGCGTGGTTTGGCTGCGCCAGCTGATGGACTGGATGCAGGATGTGGACGACGCCAGTCAGTTTGTGGACACCATGAAGACGGATGTCTTCAGCGACCGCGTATATGCTTTCACCCCGCGCGGCGACATTATTGACCTGCCGGCCGGCGCCACGCCGATCGACTTTGCCTATCATGTGCACACCGATGTAGGCCACCGCTGCCGGGGCGCCAAGATCAACGGCAAGCTGGTGGCGCTGGATTGTCAGCTCAAGACCGGCGATCAGGTGGAGATCCTGACCACCAAGCGCGGCGGCCCCAGCCGGGACTGGCTCAACGCCAACCTGCGCCTGTTGAACACTGAGCGCGCCCGTGCCAAGGTGCGCCATTGGTTCAAACGCCAGGCTCAGGAGCAGAACGTGGCCAATGGCCGCTCGCATTTTGAGCGTGAATTACGCCGCCTGGGCATTGTCGAGCCGGACTTGGAAGACTTGGCCAAAGAGGCCGGCTTCCGCCATGCGGTGGACATGTTCGAAGCCCTCGGCACGGGCGACATCTCCATGGGCCGGCTGATCAACCGGCTCAACCTGGAGCGCGAAGACAGGACGCCGGAACTGGTGCCCGCCGCCAGCAGCATCCCGCAGGTGGGCGGCGATGCGGTCAATGTGCTGGGCCTCAAAGGCTTGCTGACCCAGTTCGGCAAGTGCTGCAAACCGGTGCCGGGCGACGAGATCGTGGGCTACATCACCCGCGGCCGGGGCGCCACCATTCACCGCCGGGATTGCCCCAATATGCTGCGTATTCGAGACCGCGAGCGGCTGGTCCAGGTGTCCTGGGGCGAGCCCAAGTCCACCTATCCCGTGGCCGTGCGCATTTTTGCCTACGACCGTGACGGGTTGATGCGCGATGTTTCCACGGTGATCGCTGATGAAGGCATCAGCATGAGCCAGGTCAAGGTCGAAGTCAGCCAGCGCAATGAAGCCACCTTTGACCTGATCCTCAATGTGGACAATATCAGCCAACTCAGTCGCGTGCTCTCCCGGGTGGAGGCCCTGCCCAACATCATGGAAGCCCGCCGGGTGCGCCCTGGATGAACCACAGCGATTTGCTTAGTGTGGCGGAGGCGCGCCGGCGTTTGCTGGCGGCCCTGCCGGTGAGCCCGGCGGAGGAGATTGCTTTAGCCCATGCGGCGGGCCGGGTATTGGCTGCACCGCTTGTCGCCCCGTTCCCTTCTCCGCGCTTTGATAACTCCAGCATGGACGGCTTCGCCGTGCGCGCCGTGGATGTGGCCGGCGCTTCGGCTGAGGCGCCCGTGCAGTTGCAGGTTATCGGCGACCAGCCCGCAGGCGCAGACTTCCCGAAGCAGGTCGTCGCCGGCCAAACTGTGCGCATCATGACCGGCGCGGCCCTGCCGGCTGGGGCGGACGCCGTGGTGCCGGTGGAGCAGACTGACGTCCCCGGCGGGCGCGCCGGCCTGGCCCTGCCCGCCAGCGTGCAGGTACAGGCGGCGGTGGCCGCTGGCGACTACGTGCGCCCTGCCGGCGAAGACTTTGCGGCGGGCGCCGAACTGCTGCCCGCCGGCCACCGCCTGCGGGCGCAAGACGCCGCCTTGCTGGCCATGCTGGGACAGGCCAGGCTGGCCGTGCACCGCCGCCCGCGCGTGGCCTTGTTCTCTTCTGGTGACGAACTGCTGGCTCCCGGCCAGCCGTTGGACCCCGGCAAGATCTATGAAACCAATTCGTTCCAGCTCTCCGCGCTGATCGAGAGCTGTGGCGCCGAAGTGGTCTGGCTGGGTGTGGCGCGCGACGAGCGGACGGACGTGCAGGCCCACCTGGAGCATGCCCTGGAGCAGGACGCCGACCTGATCTTGACTTCGGCAGGCGTCAGCGTGGGCGCCTTTGACTTTTTGCGCGAGGCGGTATTGCAGCGCGGTCATCTGGACTTCTGGAAAGTGAATATGCGCCCCGGCAAGCCCTTCACCTTTGGGGATTATGCCAGCGTTCCCTATATCGGTCTGCCGGGCAACCCGGCTTCGGCCTTCGCCTGTTTTGAGGTTTTCGTGCGCCCGGCCCTGGAGCATATGGCTGGCGTGCCCGCCTGGCAGCGCCGCGTGCTGCACGCTGAGATGGGCCAGGACGTCAGCTCAGACGGCCGCGAATCCTACCTACGCGTGAAGATTAAGCCTGAAGGAGAGACGGTGCGCATATTATTGACAGGCCATCAGGGTTCAGGTAATCTTTACTCGCTCGTCCAGGCAGAAGGCCTGATGATTGTCCCGGCGGGCATCAAAGAAATTTCTGCAGGCTCTCAAGTGGAAGTATGGCCTTTATAGGCGCGGAGGCAGGTTGCTTAGAAAAGCATTGTTAGGTCTGGCTGTCATAGGGTTGATCGATTCGCTCTACTTGACCTACGTCAAGGTTTTTTCGGACGGCGTGTGTGTGGCTGGCGACCAATGCGAGATCGTCAACAGCAGCCTGTATTCCAACCTGTGGGGGATTCCCATTGCGGTTTTGGGCGCCAGCGCCTATTTGCTGTTGATCGCCATCCTGCTGTTGGAAGCGCGCCACGCGTTCTTTGAAGAAAATGGGCCAGTGCTCATTTTGGGCATCACCTTCTTTGGTGTGCTGTATTCCGCTTACCTGACCTACCTGGAATTGTTCGTCATCCACGCCATTTGCCCGTTCTGCGTGCTTTCTGCAGTGGTCTTGCTGATCATGTTTGTTCTGGCCCTCATTCGTTTTCAAAAGACCATGCAGCTCTCTGCTTAGGAGTCTTCGTGCCACGCATTCGTTGTCACTATGCTGACTGTGTCTTTTTAGACGAGGGCTATTGCGCCGCAGCCGCCATTGAGCTGGATCCGGAAGAAGGCTGCCTGACCTACTCACCTTCGGGTGATGGCGGGGCGGAAGCCTGGGGAGGCGATGATGCCGACCTGGAAGAGGATTGGGGCGAAGCGGGTTTCGGCCCGGCGGGCGAAGATGATGATGAGGATGACTGGGACGCGGAAGATGACGACGACTTCAGCGATGAAGACTGAGCGCTAAGCGTTACATGCAACGGGCGGCCTGATGGCCGCCCGTTTTTTGATCCTGGCCGGTTGCGCTCCTCCTGTATAATCTGCACATGAGCGCAAAGAGTGACTCGCGGCTGAAAAAGGCTTTGGACTATGTGCGCAGTCACGATGCCGCTCGCGCTCGTCCTCTGCTGGTCAAGATCCTGCAGGCCGAGCCCAAGAACGCCACAGCCTGGTATTTGCTCAGTCACGTGCTGGACGATCCGGAGCGCCAACAGTACGCGCTCTTGCAGGCCTTGCAAGCCGATCCGGATTTTGAGCGCGCCCGGACGCGCTTGAAAGAGTTACGCAGCGCCAGCATGCTGCCCAAGGCCCGCGTCGGCGCCGAAGAGGTTGCCGCCCTGAGTTTCGAGCCGGGACAGCCGGAGCTTTCCGCGGACGATGAGCTGCGCGCCAGTGTGGCGCCTTTCATTGCTGGGCCGGATGAGATGGACGGCCCGGTCACTCAGACCGACGGCCGGCCGGCCTGGCTAAAGCTGGTGCTGGGCCTGCTGCTGGTCGCTCTGCTGGGCTCCATCTTATTGCTGGGCTGGCGTTATGTGGGCAGCGAATTGCTGCAGCCAGGCGCCTCGCCTACGCCGGTGGCCTCCCGCACCCTGGTGCCAACCTGGACCCCGACCCCCGCGCCCTAGAGCTTGATTTCGATCGCTACCGGCAGTGCCGTGGCCGCCCAGCGGTTCAACGGTCGGCCTGCGCGCCAGTTGTAGTACTTGGCGGCCAGCAGCTGCCGGGCGGTTTGTTCCTCGCTCGCATCGCTCACGATGCGGGCCGTGGCCTCAAAATGTCGTTTGCCGATCTCAAGGCCCACGGCAGGCTGAGCCGTAAGGTTACGCACCCAGTCCGACTGCTCGCCGCCGCCGGACATCAGGTAGGCGGTGGAGCCCTGTAAGCTGAACCAGATCTCAATGCGGTGCGGGCTGCCGCTCACCCGGCCGCGAGTGGTCAGGTAGGCGAATTCTTCGCCGGCCAGGGCGGCCAGTTCGTTTGTCATGCGGACATAATACCCTTGAATTTATCCGCTGACTGCTTTGAGCAATTGCACTCGGAGTCTGGGTCTGAAACTTAAGAAAAGACCCCCGATTTCCGGGGGATCTAGTGGCGAGAGTGAGATTTGAACTCACGACCAAGGGCTTATGAGTCCCCTGCTCTACCACTGAGCTACCTCGCCATTTAGGGCGGGCACAGTCTACTATGTACCCCCTTGATTGTCAACGCGTGCGATCCGCTTGGCATGAGTTGGCAACCGTTTGTCGGGCGAGAAATCGAGCCTGATTTCATACTCTGATAAATGGGTTTCAGTTTATATTTCACTTGAGGGATTGATGAAAAGATTACTGCTCTTTGTTCTTGCGGGTTTGGTGTTTGTGGCTTCTGGGTGCAGCCAAGCTGCTCCTACAGAAGTGGTTGTCCAGGTTACTTCAGTAGAGGCAGCTGAGCCGATAGAAACCTCTCCTGTTATTGAAGTTTCTCCTACGGCAGAAACAATGCCTGCTTCTTTTGAGAAAAATCGAAGAGCTCTCGAGGAAATGGGATATACCTTCCAATGGGGGAGGGGTATAGAGTTAGTCGGTTCTAATGGCAATGTAATTGCTTCCAGCATTGATGGTCTTACTATCAGCATATATGGGCAGAACGGCGAGCTGACTATTTTCCCTGAGCAAGCATTTGCCATCACCAAAACTTCTGGCCTGGGGATGGAAAATCTTCTTACCCTATCCAACACTCAGGGCGAAGTAACCCAGACATACCTTGAGAACGGCGCCTACTGGGCCCCTTTAACAGAAATTCAGCGCAACCCAAGAGAAATAGAAAACTATCCCAGAGTACCGATTGAAGCGCTGTGGAGCGGGCAGTTAGCACAATCTGAAGCTCTCACTGCTGAACCATTTCCAGAAGGAACTGTTCCTCCAGATGGGCTTGCCTACGTATTGTGGAGGGGAAATCAACTGCACTGGGTAACACTCGATAGTGTGATAAATGGACAAGGAAACTTTAACAATGAGTCTCATTATTTGACCTTTCATTATCGCTGGGCAAATTTCTATCGTTCCACAACCCCTGAAGGGGTTGAAATAATTATTGCTACCGAACAAACCCTTCTGCCAGACGGGGAAACTTCGATGTTTCTACATTACATCTTTGGTCCTGAGTGGGGTTGGGAGGAAAACGGTTCATACACAAACTTTCGTCTTAACTTGATTGAAAGTGTTTTTCTTGCCTATACACAACCCGCAGAGCCTGGTCGCTCTTTAGTTGTAAGGCCCGTTGTTTTTATTGATAGCTATGATCCAAACTTCCCTCTAGAGCACTTTGGCAATGGTGTAAGCGGCGAACAACCAATAGCAACGGAAGAATTATATAAACTTCCACAGAATAACCCGTCAGAATCAATTCCAGAAATAATCGACTTGGCAAACAATCGTCTGCCAGAAATCACGGGAAATAGCGTTTATTTAGAGTGGGCAAACCATGAAGGTTTTAAAGAATGGCAAACAATGGGATTTTACGCTAACTGGGGGCAAACTCTTTTTCATCAAGACTCTTTCTTCCGGGGTTTTACGCAGACGAATCCATAATTGATCTGTAAATATTTGCAAAAGAGGCACGTAGATCTTCGAACATTCTCACACCGCTACTTGCCTCAGGGTTTTTAATAACCTATACTTTTGCAAACATGTTCGCTTTGGCCCAATACGCGATACCTCTTGGCGCGGTTTGAATCTCTTCTCACCCTTATTTCCCGGTAACGAGGAAAGTAATGGACCCTAAAAAACCTAAATTGCTAATTCAAAAACCAACGAAGTCGGTCATAGACTGGCTGCTGGCTTCGGATCCAGCCATCCGTTGGCAAGTCATGCGAGACCTGACCGGAGAGTCCGACGAGGCGGTTGCCGCCGAGCGCGCCAAGGTGGCCAGCGAAGGCTGGGGAGCCGCAATCCTGGCTGCTCAAGCCGATGACGGCACCTGGGCGGGAGAGGTGCGTATTCCTGAATATCCTACGTTGCGCACGCTGCTGCTCTTGTGCGACATGGGGCTGGACCCAGAGAGCGAACAAGCCCGCCGCGCCCTAAGCCGCGTCCGGGCCAATGTCAAATGGCTGATGAATATTACTCAGGAAGAACTGCCAAAAGACGAAGATATCAGCTGGTGGCACAAGCCCTTCTTTGCCGGCGAAGTCGAGCCCTGCATGAATGGCCGGGTTGTGAAGATTGGAGCGTACTTCGGCGAAGACATGCAGCCGTTGGTCGAGCGGCTGCTGGGTGAGCAGATGGCCGATGGTGGCTGGAACTGCGAACAAGAGAACGGTTCGACGCGCGGTTCCTTTCACTCTACGATTTGCGTGCTTGAGGGACTTCAGGAATACGAGAAGGCTACCGGCGGCTCGCCCGCCGTCACCGCCGCCCGGCAGCGGGGAGAGGAATACCTGTTGGAGCGGGGCATGCTCCGCTCACTATCGACCGGTGAGATGCCGGCGTTTGATCACGCGACCGAAGGGCCGCCAACTTGGACGCTTTTTTCTTATCCGACTTCGTGGCACTACGATGTGCTGCGAGGATTGGACTACATGCGCAGTGCAGGCGTTACGCCTGATGAGCGGGTTGCTGAAGCCATCGAATTGGTGGCGAAAAAGCAGAACCAAAACGGGCGCTGGCCGCGCGAAAACATTCACGATGATCCAGTCGCCCTCGAGATGGAAGGCGCCAGCGGTACGGATAGCTATTGGAACACTCTGCGTGCCTTGCGGGTTTTGGATTGGTATTCAAAAACCTGATGGAGGGAAAGCCCTGGTCCATTGCGATGCGTCGCGAGTTCAGATCTCCACTCGCCATCAAAACCAATCCCCGAGCAGCGCTCGGGGATTGGTTTTGATTTACAACCTGTATGCTCGACTTCAGTTACACATATTGGCTGGTGATCGACCCCTTGGCCTTTTGCAACTCCGCCGGGGTGCCTTCGAACATCACCTGGCCGCCGCGGCTGCCGCCTTCCGGACCCATGTCGATCACCCAGTCGGCATTGCGCACCACATCCATATTGTGCTCGATCACGATCACCGTGTTGCCGCTGTCCACCAGGCGGTTCATGATCGCCAGCAGGTTGGCCGTGTCCGACATGTGCAGGCCGGTGGTGGGCTCGTCCATCACATAGATGCTGCCTTCCTTGTGCAGCTCGCTGGCCAGTTTGATGCGCTGGCACTCGCCGCCGGAAAGCGTGTTGAGCGGCTGGCCCAGCTTCAGATAGGTCAGGCCCACGTCGCTCATCGCTTGCAGCTTGCGGGTGATCTCTGGCTGCTCAAAGTGTTCCAGCGCCTGGCTGACGGTCATCTCCAGTACATCGGCAATGGATTTGCCATTCAGCTTGTAAGCCAACACTTCATCTTTGAAGCGCTTGCCGCCGCAGATCTCGCAGGGCGACTTGACCACATCAAAGAACGACAAGTCCGTGTAGACCACGCCCAGGCCCTGGCAGTTTTCGCAGGCGCCCTTGGAGTTAAAACTGAACAACCCGGCGTTGACGTTGTTGGCTTTGGCAAAAGCTTTGCGCACATCGTCCATGATGCCGGTGTAGGTGGCCGGGTTGGAGCGCGAGTTGGCGCCCACTGCCGACTGGTCGATCACGATCGCTTCAGAGTAGCTTTCCACAAAGGCTTGATTGATCAGCGAGCTCTTGCCGGAGCCGGCCACGCCGGTCACGGCGGTCAGCACACCGACCGGGATGTCCACGCTGATCGCTTTGAGGTTATTGACCGTCACCTTGCTGAGCTTAAGCTGGCCCTTGGCTTGGCGGAATGCCGCTTTGATCGGCAGCGTCTTCTTGAGAAACTTCCCGGTAACCGTATCGGCCTTGAGCAGGCCAGTATAGCTGCCCTCGTAGACGATCTCGCCGCCCTGGCTGCCGGCGTGCGGGCCAACGTCCACGATGTGGTCGGCGATTTGGATCACCTGCGGGTCGTGCTCCACCACCAGCACCGTGTTGCCTTTGTCGCGCAGCTTCTGCAGCAACTCATTCAGGCGGTGTACATCGCGCGGGTGCAGGCCCACGCTGGGTTCGTCGAAAATGTACATCACATCGATCAAGCTGCTGCTGAGGTGCTTGACCATCTTGATCCGCTGCGATTCGCCGCCGGAAAGCGTATCCGTCTCCCGGTTGAGGGTCAGGTACTCCAGACCGATGCCGACCACATTTTGCAGCCGTTCCAGCAGGTTGTCCACCAGCGGCTTGGCCACCTCGCCCTTAATGCCTTTGATCACTTCGATCAGCTCGCCGATCTCCATTGCCGAGAGTTCGGCGATGTTGTAGCCATTGATCTTGCAGCTCAGCACGGATTTGTTGAGGCGGGCTCCGTTGCAAGATGGGCACAGGCCTTCGTGCAGGTAGGGGGCCACCTGTTTCTGAGTGCGCTCCGAAAGTGCTTTCAGATCGCGCTTGATATAGGAATTGTTGAACTTGAGCAGGATGCCTTCATAGGTGGCATTAAAGCCGCCCATATTCACTTTGCGGCCTGAGCCGTGCAGCAAAAGCTCCAGTTCCTCTTTCGTGTAGTCCGACAACTTCTTGTCATTATCGAAGAAACCGCTGGCCTGATAGAGGCCTACCCAGCTGCCAAAGCCCGGCACGCGCACAGGCCCTTCGTTCAACGACTTGTCCATATCCAGGATCTTCTCGGCGTTGGGCTGCAGTTTACGGCCGAAGCCGTTGCATTCCGGGCACATCCCCAGCGGATCGTTGAAGGAAAACACGTTGGAATAGCCAATGAATGGTTCGCCAACCCGTGAGAAGAGCAGCCGCAGCACGGTGTAGATATCGGTGATGGTGCCCATGGTGGAGTGTGAGCCGCCACCCAAGCGCTTCTGGTCCACCACGATGGCCATGCCCAGGTTCTCGATCGAATCCGCTTCCGGCTGCGAGTAGCGCGGCAGGAAGTTGCGCACGAACATGCTGAAGGTTTCGTACAGTTGGCGCTGTGCCTCCGTGGCCAGGGTGTCGAAAACGATCGAGGACTTGCCTGAGCCGGACACGCCGGTGAAGATGGTGGTTTGGCGCTTGGGGATGCGCAGCGAAACATCTTTTAGATTGTTTTCACGCGCGCCCCGAATTTCAATAAATTCTTGTGTTGCTTGAGCCATGTCTTTGTGTCCTTGGTGGAGTTTTTAGCGAGTTTAAAAGAGTCTACCCGCTTACCAGCGGGTGGGCTCAAAATTCTGTTGCGTAAGCGCCCGAGCTAAACGGTCGTTCACTTACTGGGTTTGACGGCGTTCAGCTGGATGGCGGCCAGCACCAGGCTCTGCAGCCCGGCCATGCTAACCACATCCTCAGGACCGAAGTCAATGGCGCGCACGGCACTGCTGTCAAGCCGCGTGTTGAACAGCTTGTCGGGATCCTTCATCTGCACACCTTTATGAAAGGTGATGCGCACTGCATTTTTGAGGATATCTGCATGGCACAGGATGCCGTTGTGCTCCCACACCGCCACGCCCTCCGGCTTGGATGGCTTCTTCCACTTGACGGTCTCGGTGATGTCTGCATGGGCCTTGCGGATCACCTCACGCAGCTCTGCCAGTTTCTTGCCCTTCCAGGCCTCCGCCGCGTGGATGATGGCGTCGATTTCCTGCGAAGCTGTGGCCATCCTTACCGCAAGGCCTTCTTGATCAGCGCTTTGATCCTTTTCTCTTCTGCGGGGCCGATCTTGACGATGCCAAACGAGCTGGGCCACATGTTGCCGTCGTCCAGTTTGGCCAGGTCGCTAAACCCTAACGAGGCATGCCGAGTGCCAAACTTCTGGGCGGCCTGGAAGAACAGAATGTTCTTGCCCTCACGGTTGGCGTATCCGGGCATGCCGTACATGGTCTTGGGCAGCAGGTCAGGCGCGGTCTCACTAACGATCTTGTGCAGGCGTTCCGCCATCTCACGGTCTGGCCCGCTCAGCTTGGCAATCGTGGCCAGCACGTCTTTCTCGCCCTTGGCCTTGTCATTGCCAAACTTCTCCTGCAGCTTGAGCTCTCGGGCGCGGGCCTTCATGGCCTCCTTTTCGGCGGCAGAGAAACCACTATTCTTGCTTTTATTCATGTTATTTGCATCCCTTCTTTTATAGCGCTTCGATGTACTCGGCCAGGCCTTCCAATGCCTGCATGGCGCCCACAATGGCGCCGTACTTCACAGCCTGCTCGCGGGCTGCCACAGAGGCAAACACCAGCTGCAGGGTTACCTTGGTCTTGCCGGCTTCTTCTTCGAAGGTGACGTGGGTGCGCACAGGCTCGTCCGCTCCTTCGGCGTCATTGCCATAGTCGTAGACCAGGCGGTTGGGCTTGTCAATCTCGATGAAAGTCACTTTGAAGGCGTAGCTCGTGCCGCGTACCGGCATGCTATAGCGCCAGTGGCCGCCGGGAGTGGCATTCCACTCATGGGTTTCTCCATTGGGCACCCACCACTTTTCTGCGTGCTCTTGCTGCGTGAACGCGTCAAAAACCAGGTCGCGTGGGGCGTCCAGCACACGCGAGACGACAATTTCTTTCTCTTTGGTAGCCATTAGTCTTCTCCTTTTTGGATCTTGCGCAGGTAGTCTTCCAGACGATCAAAATTCTCTTCCCAATGCTGGCGGTAGCCTTCCAGCCATTGGGAAGCGTCCTTCAAGGGGGCGGCTTGCAGCTGGGCCGGCCGCCATTGGGCTTCACGCCCACGTTCGATCAACCCCGCCCGCTCCAGCACCTTGAGGTGCTTGGAGACCGCCGGCAGGCTGATCGCGAACGGCTCGGCCAGCTCCTTCACCGTGGCCGGCCCGCGCGAAAGCCGCGAGAGCATCGCTCGGCGGGTGGGGTCGGCCAGGGCGCCGAAGGTCAAACTTAGGGTGTCGTTCATGCTCGGGATGGTCATTGGGGCTCGCTAATTAACCAAATGGTAAAATACAATCTTGACAGTGTCAAGTGAGAATTCTTTAATCAGACCCGCAGACCCTTTGGTGATAAGCGCCGACCCCGCTTCCAAGTAGAATACCCCCATGCTGACGATTGACCTCCAGACCGCGCGACGTTTCATCCTCGGCAAGCAGGGTCTGTGGCCGGGCCGCCGCTGGCAGGGCGCCAAAGGCACCGAGCAGGCGATGCGCGCCATGGAGTACCTGCAGCTGGACCCCCTGCAGATCATCGCCCGCAGCCAGGACATCAAGCTCTACGGCCGTGTGCTGGACTACATGCCAGGCATGTGGGAAGACGCGGCCTACAAGAAGCGCAAGTTTTTCGACTGGGGCGGTTGGCTGGCTGTGCGCCCGATGGATGAGCTGCCGTATTGGCGCGTGGTGATGCGCCGCGAGCGTGACGACCCCGCAGCCTGGCGCAAGACCGCCACAGAGCACGCAGAGACAATTGCCGAGATGCGCCAAATTCTGCGCGAGCGCGGCACGGTCAGCAATCGTGATTTCAAGATGGCGGACCGCAAGCGCACCGACAGCTATCGCGGCCGCAAGGACAGCGCCATCGCCTTGTACTACCTCTGGCGCATCGGCGAGGTCATGACCCACCACCGTGAGGGTTTTGAGCGCGTGTACGCGCTGACCGAAGCGGTTGCCCCGGGCGACCTGATCCGCGAGAGCAGCGACGACGAGGCCGATCGTTTCCTGATCCGCAAGGAAATCAGTCACAACGGGCTGACCCGCCTCAACCGCACCGCCGAAGCCTACTACCGCGGCGTGCCTTTTGATAAGACCGCCAATCTGCGCCACTCGCTCTTGCAAGATTTGGAGATCGTGGAGGTGCAGGTCGAGGGCTGGAAGCAGGTGCACTGCGCGCTGGCCAGCGACGCTAAACTGCTCAACGAGTTGGCTGCCGGGCGGGTGCCCAAAGCCTGGAAGCCGCTGGGGCCGGATGCCACCGAAGAGGCCGTCTTCCTGGCGCCGCTGGACCCGGTCAGTGCCCGCGGCCGCGCAATGCCACTGTTTGGCTTTGACTACGTCTGGGAAGTCTACAAGCCGCTGGAGAAGCGCAAATATGGCTACTACGTGCTGCCAGTGCTGTGGGGCGACAAGCTGGTGGCCCGCTTCGATAGCAAGCTGGACCGCACGACCAACACCTTCGTCATCCTCGGCCTCTGGCTGGAGGATCAGAGTCTGGCCAAGAATGAAGCGTTTGCTGAGGCTTTGGCGGGCGGCTTCCGCCGTTTTGTTGCCTTCTTGGGTGCAGACAAGCTGGACGCCAAGGCGATCCAGGCGCCCTTGTTGCGCAAGCGCCTGCAAGCCGGATAGTCATTCAGCCTGGTTGAATTCCCTTATCACTTTTGGCGAATTTTCATATCCACTTGAGGCGTAGATTATTTTTTGTGCGCCGCCTATGCTCTTGAGCAGGAGCATAGACCCATGCACAAAATTGATATTGAACACAAACCCGTCTACGTCTTTCACAGCATCGAGCCCGTCATGAAAGCGGACATGCAAGCCATCATCGAAATGGGCAACCAGCTGATTGCGGAGAATGAGCCGTTTGCCCTGGTGATGGTCAGTGTAGGCGAGGACAGCAAAGACCGTGAAAAGGGCGCCAATGCCATGTTGACCCAGTGGGTCAAGGAGAGCAAAAGTGAGTTACAGCGCTTGTGCGCGGGCATGGCTTCGGTTGTGGCCACCTCTCGTCTGATGGCGATATACAAGCCGATCATGAAGAGCGTAGGTTCACGCATGTATGGCTTTCCGTTGGAGATGTTCACTGATATTGAAGAGGCCAAGCAGTGGGCTCGTAGTCAGCTGGCCTAGATCAAGTGCTTAGCCATCAAAGCCGCCTTCGGGCGGCTTTTTTGTTTGCGCGGAGAAAGACGAGCACAAAACCCTATTTTTGGCTACAATTTTATGATTCGCTTCAATATTAATTAGGTCTATGCGACCCAAACTTCTTTACTCTGGTTGGACATTACGCTGCCATCTTCGCTTGCCCTCAGTCCAGGTCAGAATGAATGGATTTCCCGACAGGTGCTGATATGAAACTGGAAACCTTTGTATACACCCGTGAGGCTGGCTGGTCTGTAGATGCCTTTCCCGACCTGGATTCAGATCAGTCGATCGTGATTGCCTTTGGCTCCAGCAAATTCCTCGATGATCCTGAACCTGTCAATGAACTCATCCAGGCGTATCCCAAAGCCAGGGTGGTGGGCTGTTCAACCGCCGGCGAAATTTCCGACACGCAGATCAACGATGATTCACTCTCCGTGGCCGTGATCCGTTTTGAAAAGACGCGGGTGGCTTGTTCCAGCACCAAGGTTGCCGCCGCGAAGGATTCCTTTGCGGCCGGGGCCGCGGTGGCCCATGAACTGGCGGCTCCGGACTTGGTGGCCGTCTTTGTGCTGTCTACGGGTACGGAGATCAATGGCAGCGAACTGGTGCGCGCCCTGAACGAGCACCTGCCTGCCCACGTAGTGGTAACGGGCGGCCTGGCCGGCGATGGCGATCGCTTTGAACGCACCTGGGTGATTCGCAATCACCAACTCACGCAAGGCTATGTCTCTGCCGTGGGCCTGTATGGCGATGCCGTGCAAGTCGGCCACGGCTCCAAGGGCGGCTGGGATGTTTTTGGCCCCCAACGCCGCGTGACCCGCTCGCAGAGCAATGTGCTTTACGAACTGGATGGCCGGCCGGCGCTGGACCTGTACAAGGAATACTTGGGTGATCTGGTCTCGGGCTTGCCCTCCAGCGCATTGCTGTTCCCTCTGGCGCTTAGCGAGAACCAGGACGATCAGAAGACCATCGTGCGCACCATCTTGGGCGTGGATGAAGAAGCCAAGTCGCTGATCTTTGCCGGAGACATTCCGGTGGGCTATTACGCCCAACTGATGAAGGCCAATTTCGACCGCCTGATCAACGCAGCCAGCGAAGTGGGGCAGATGGCCGGCTTCGCCGGTGCGGCCAATCCGGATGAGCCGGTGCTTTCCCTGGCGATAAGTTGCGTTGGCCGGCGCCTGGTGCTGGGCGAGCGCACCGAGGAAGAACTGGAAGCTACGCTGGAAACCCTGCCGCCGGGCGTGAAGCAGATCGGCTTTTATTCGTACGGTGAGATTTCACCGTATGGCAACGGCACCTGTGACCTGCACAACCAAACCATGACGCTGACCACACTGCAGGAGATCTGATTTTGTCGCTGCATAAGATCCTCTGGCGCCAACTGAAGCGGCTCGAGCTGGATGCAGATGTGCCGCCTAACGCCAAGGATTGGCAGCGCTTCCTTGCACATGTTGAGCAGACCTATAAGCAGGGCGACCAGGATCGGTACCTGCTGGAGCGTTCTCTGGCGATCTCGTCTCGTGAAACGCAGGCGCTATATGACGAAGAGCGCCGCCGGGTTCAGGAAGCGTTGCGCGTCAGCGAGGGCAGGTACCGCACGCTGTTCGACAATGCGGTGGATGCTATTTTCATTATTGATGTGGAGACTCGCAAGATCTTGGATGTCAACCAAGTGGCATCCAATGCGCTGGGCTACAGCCACGAGCAGCTGCTGCACATGACCATTGATGATCTGTATTCGCCGCAAGAGATGGAACGCACAGCACAGCTGGTCGACCAACTGCATAAAGCCGGCAATCTGACTTTTGAGCGCGTCCACATCCGCAAAGACGGCAGCCAGATGCCGGTGGAGGTCAGCTCGATCGTACTGGAGCAGGATGGGCGCAAGGTTTACCTGAGCATTGCGCGTGACATCACGCAGCGCAAAGAGGCCGAACAGGAATTGCAGCGCCTGGCCAACTTCGATTCATTGACCGGTCTGGCAAACCGCCTGATGTTCATCGACCGCGTGTCGCACGCCATTCAAATGGCGACGCGGCGCAACAAGCCTATTCTGGCCGTATTGTTTCTGGATTTGGACGGGTTTAAAGCTGTGAACGATGCGTTTGGCCATGAGCAGGGCGATGCTTTGTTGCAGATGATGGCCCAGCGTATCCGCAGCGCAGTGCGCACAAGCGACACGGTGGCGCGGCTGGGCGGCGACGAATTCGCCATTCTGCTGGAGGGATTGCCAAACGAGACTGCGGTGGAGCCGATCGTGCAGAAGATCATCGAGCAGGTTTCGCAGCCTTTCGAGTTCCATTCCGCACAGGCCTTCATCACTTGCAGCGTCGGCGTCAGCTTTTTCCCGTCTGGTGGTGAGGACCCGGATGCTCTGGTGCGCAATGCGGACCGGGCCATGTATGCCTCCAAAGGCTCCGGCAAGAATAGCTACCGTTTGTTTGAAGCCCACATGAAAACCCAGGCTCTGCAGCGGCTGGAGTTGGGCAATGATTTGCGCAATGCCTTGGAGCGCGAAGAAATGTTCGTGCTCTTTCAACCGCAGGTCAACATCAAAACCGGTCAACTGTTCGGCTTGGAAACGCTGGCCCGTTGGCAGCATGCCCAGCGCGGTGTTTTGCTGCCAGATGACTTCATCCCCCTGGCCGAAGAGATGGGGCTGATCATTGCGCTTTCCGACAGGATCCTGCTGCGGGCCTGTGAGCAGGTTAAAGCTCACATCGACGCCGGGCAGAACTCGCCCAGGTTGGCGGTCAATCTTTCCTCTCGGGACCTGACCGATGCTCGTTTGCGAGAACGCATCGAAAACGTCTTGGAGCGCACCGGTTTTCCGCCGGCTTTACTGGAGCTGGAACTTTCTGAGAACACCATCTTCCGGGACTTGGATTTGGCAGCGGACACGCTGGCCGCGCTCAAGAAGCTTGGCGTGCGTCTGGCGATTGATGACTTCGGCACCGGCTACTCCACCCTAAGCCAATTGGCTCGCTTTCCTTTCGACACGCTGAAGATAGACCAGCGCTTTGCGCACAACCTGCCTTCTTCACCGGCTTACGCTGCGATTGTGAATGGGCTTGTCACGATTGCGCATAACCTGGGGGTGGAACTGGTGGCGGAGGGCGTTGAAACGGAAGAGCAGTTGCGCCTCTACCGCGAAGCCGGTTGTTACTTGGTGCAGGGCAAATTGTTTGGCATGCCCCAATCCATTGAGAATTTGGAGTTGGTTAACTTCAACGCACAACCTGATGGCGGGTAGGGCAAGTGGCGATCCATGGTTTGGCTCCTTCTTATTGTGATATGCGAGGATACGAATGAGAACATCTATTGTTTTTCTGCTGGGTACAACGCTCCTGCTGCTATTGAGTGGCTGTGCGCAGGCGGCTCCTGCCGCGACGATCCGCGGGCAGATCACTTACTTACAGCGCATTGCGCTGCCTGAGGGTGCTGTGGTGACCGTGCAGCTGGTCGACATTTCCCGTGCCGATGCCGCCGCAGTGGTGCTTGGCGAGCAAGTGATCACGCCGGGGACGCAGGTGCCCATCCCGTTCAGCATCTCTTATGATCCCACCGTCATCCAAGATAACCTGAACTATGCCTTGCAGGCCTCCATCCGTGATGCACAGGGCCAGTTATGGTTCACCACCACCATGGCGCACTTTGTGATCACCCGGGGCAACCCCAGCGATCATGTCGAGTTGCTGTTGGAGATGGTGCGCTAGCCGCCCCTGCAAATCTCAAAACGACGCTTGGAAGCGCAGGCGTCGTTTTTTGTTGCTGTTATACGACAAAGAAACTAATAAAACTTATAGTACATTTACCAATCGGGTTTAAGATTCTCTTTAGGCATGTTCAAGATGATGTCCCCGCCCGTATATTCATATATCGGGGATGCCCCTCTATACTTCCAACGGATTGAGCCAAATTCCCCTAAACTATGTCGGCTCAAGAAGGAGAACATGTCTCGTAAGTTTTTTGCCCTTAGTCTTTTGTTGGTAGCCAGCCTGGTGCTGGGTGCCTGTGCTGCCCCGGCTCCCCAGGCAACCGAAGTTCCGGTTGCGGTTGAGCCTGAGGTGGTCGAAGTCGAAGTTGAAGTTCCGGCGGATCCGGGTTCCCTGGTGATCTATTCTGGTCGCAGTGAGAGCCTGGTGGCGCCGATCATTCAACAGTTCGCCGATGCCACTGGCATCAATGTTGAAGTGCGCTACGGCAGCACGGCGGAAATCGCCGCGGCGTTGCTGGAGGAAGGCGCCAACTCCCCGGCAGATATCTTCTATGCCCAAGACCCCGGTGGCCTGGGCGCCATTGAGGACGCCGGTCTGCTGGCGCCCATCCCGGCTGATACGTTGGCCAAGGTCGCCCCTGGCTTCGCTTCTCCGAACGGCGCTTGGGTCGGCATCACTGCCCGTGCCCGCGTGGTGGTCTACAACACTGGTGTGCTCAGCCCGGCTGACCTGCCTGCTGACATTCGTGATTTCACCAATCCCGAATGGAATGGCCGCTTGGGCTTGGCTCCCACCAATGCTTCCTTTGTGGTCATGGTGACTGCCATGCGCCAGATGTGGGGCGAAGCAGACACCGAGGCCTGGTTGGCGGGCATTGCTGCCAATAACCCGACCTACTACTCTGGCAATGGTGGCGTTGTCACTGCTGTTGGCGCTGGTGAGGTGGAAGTGGGCTTTGTGAACCATTACTACCTGTACCAGTTCATGGCGGAGCAGGGCGAAAGCTTCCCCGTTCGCAATCACTACCTCTCCAATGGTGGTCCTGAATCGCTGGTGATGGTGTCTGGCGCCGGCATTTTGGCCAATGGCGCCAACCAGGACAATGCTCAGCGCTTCCTGGACTTCATGCTGTCCACCGTTGCGCAACAGTACTTTGCCAGCCGCACCTTTGAATATCCCCTGGTGGAAGGTGTCGCCACGTCCAGCTTGCTGGTGCCCCTGGCTGAGATCAACGGCCCGGACATCTCGCTGGGCAGCCTGTCGGATGTGAGCGGTTCTGCCGCCCTAATCGAAGCCGCAGGGATGGTGCCGTAACTTAGTGCAAATTACCGGTACAACCCCGCTGGATGCCGGTAAACAAAAGGCACGGCGGGCTGGGGCAGTCATGCCCAGCCCGCGTGCCTTTTTGCTGTTGTGGCTGCCCGCTATCCTGGTGGCGGCCGCGGTACTCTTGCCGGTCGTTTACCTGCTCATCCGCGCCTCGGGGGCCGGGGACGCTGTCTGGGCTACCCTGCTGCGACCGCAAACGCTAACCACGATAGGCAACACGGCGTGGTTAGCGTTTGCGGTTACTCTGGTTTCACTGCTTTTGGCCTTGCCGCTTGCCTGGCTCACCGTGCGCACGGACCTGCCACTGCGTCGTCTGTGGACGGTGCTGACTCCACTGCCCCTGGTCATCCCCAGCTATGTGGGCGCCTTTCTGTATGCCTCGGCCCTGGGGCCGCGCGGTCTGCTGCAAGGCTGGTTGGAAACGCTTTTTGGCATTACGCGTTTGCCGGACATTTACGGCTTCCCTGGCGCACTGCTGGTGCTTAGTTTGCTGAACTACCCTTACATGCTGCTGGTATTGCGGGCTGCCCTGCAGCGCGTGGACGCCTCACAGGAGGAAGCCGCCCGCAGCCTGGGGCACGGCGCCTGGTCGGCTTTCTGGCATGTGACCTTTGCCCAGCTGCGGCCGGCCATCGCCTCTGGCGGCTTGCTGGTGGCCCTTTACGTGCTGCGTGACTTTGGCGCCGTGGCAGTCATGCGCTACACCACCTTCACCCGTGCCATCTATATTCAATACCAGAGCGCTTTGGATCGCTCGACGGCAGCGGTGCTGGCGTTGATGTTGATCGTTTTTACTTTACTCGTCCTAGTGCTGGAGAACCGCGCCCGCGGTCGTGTGTATCAGCTCTCCAGCGCCAGCGGTGGCCGTAAACCGCCGGTGGTGCGCCTGGGGCGTTGGCGCTGGCCCGCCCTGCTTTTTTGTGCCGCCGTGGTTTTCCTGGCGCTGCTGTTGCCCGCCGGTGTGCTGCTTTATTGGTTGGTGCGGGGGTGGGCTGCCGGCCAGGTGGTGGGCAACCTCGGCCCGCTGGCTTGGAATTCTGTGCTCGCCTCGGGCTTGGGGGCTTTGGCGGTGACCCTGGCGGCTTTGCCGGTGGCCTATTTGCTGGTGCGTCGTCCGGGAAAGGTCACCAATCTATTGGGCGGCGTCACCAACCTGGCATTTGCCCTGCCGGGGATTGTGATCGCCCTGGCCCTGGTTTTCTTCGGCGCCAATTACGCGCTGACCTTTTATCAAACGTTGCCTATGCTGGTGCTGGCTTACCTGATTCTATTTCTCCCGCAGGCGGTTGCCACGGTGCGCACAGCCTTTCTGCGCATTCCTCCCCAACTGGAGGAAGCCGGTCGCAGTTTGGGGCAAGGCCCGCTGGGCGTGCTGCGCCGCGTGACCTTACCGCTGCTCAGCCCCGGCATTGGCGCCGCCGCGGCGCTGGTCTTTCTCACCGCCATGAAGGAGCTGCCTACCACCTTGCTGCTGGCTCCCATCGGGTTCCGCACCCTGGCCACCAACGTCTGGACCATGATCAACGAAGCCTTTTTCGCCCGGGCCGCCGCCCCGGCCTTGCTCCTTATCCTGGCCTCTTCGGTGCCTATGGCGATCATGGTGCTGCGTGAAGAGAAAGAAAGTTAGAATCTGCCCGTGGATCATTTGGCTTTAGAACTGAAAAATGTCAGCAAGCGCTTTGGAGAGCATCCGGCAGTTGAGGGCGTGGATTTGCAGTTGGCTCCCGGTGAGGTGCTGACCTTGGTGGGACCAAGCGGCTGCGGCAAGACCACGGTGCTGCGCTTGATCGCCGGCTTTGAACGGCCCGATTCAGGCGAGGTCTTGCTCGATGGGCGCTCCGTGGCCAACCGCACAAAATTTGTGCCTCCCGAACATCGTGGGGTGGGGATGGTCTTTCAAGACTATGCCTTGTTCCCGCATTTGACTGTGGGCGACAATGTGGCCTTTGGCTTGCCGCGTGCCCAGCGAGATAAGCGCGCCGAGAAAGTGGAGTTCATGTTGCGTCTGGTGGGCTTGGACGGCCGCCAGGATGCTTACCCCCAAGAGCTCTCTGGCGGGCAACGCCAGCGGGTCGCCCTGGCGCGCGCCTTGCTGCCCCAACCGGTGCTGATCTTGCTGGATGAACCCCTCAGCAGTCTGGACGCCGACCTGCGCCTCAAGATGCGCGAGGAGTTGCGCGTGCTGCTCAAGGGCGCCAAGCTGTCTGCCGTATTCGTCACGCATGACCAGGAAGAAGCGCTTTATCTGGGCGACCGTCTGGCGGTCATGAATCAGGGTCGAGTGGAGCAGGTGGGCACCCCGGAAGAGATCTTCAGCACTCCCGCCAGCGACTTCGTGGCCGTATTTATGGGCAAGGGCGACTTTTTGCCCGGCACCTCCACGCCAGCCGGTGTTCAGACCGAGATCGGCCTGATCGGCCCTGCAGTGGATGCGAAGCCAGGCGCTGCGGTGGACTTGGTGCTGCGCGCCGATGATGTCCAGTTTGAGGCCGACTCTGCCGGCGACAGCATCATTTTGGCTCGGCATTACCGCGGCACCACCAATTTGTACCGCTTGCGCTTGCCCTCAGGACGCCTGCTGCATGCCTCTGCGTCGCACACCGTGCGCTACCGGCCGGGCACGCGTGTGCGTGTCTGGGCAGAACCGGGGCACGCGTTGCCTTGGTTTGCCCGAGACTGACTATGAACACGGGTCTGACAAATTTGTGTGTCAAGGACTTGACATTTGTTTTGAAAACGCTATACTGTACGTCGATGAACGTCTGGGTGCCCCCCTCACCTAGGCGTTTGTCATTTAAAGCGCCATTCGCGGGGTAAAACAGGCTGTGATACACTACCGCTGAACCCCCGTACAGGACAGTGAATGGCCACCAAATCCAAGAAAGCTTCTTCTACAGAGCATTCCAAAGAGAGTGTGCTGGCGGATTACCGCCTGGGCTGGATCAGCCGCCAGGCTAGCTTGGTGGGGCGCCGCGAGGTGCTCAGCGGCAAAGCCAAGTTCGGCATTTTTGGTGATGGCAAAGAAGTCGCCCAGATCGCCATGGCAAAATCCTTTCGCAAGGGCGACTGGCGTTCTGGGTATTACCGCGACCAGTCCTTTATGTTTGCGATTGGCCGCCACACGGTCGATGAGTTCTTCGCTCAGCTGTTCGCCAACACAGATATAGCCATGGAGCCGGCCACAGCCGGGCGGGCGATGAACGCCCACTTCGCCACTCGCCTGCTGGATGAGGCCGGCAATTGGAAGACCCTGGCCGAGGAGTACAACTCCTCATCCGACATTTCGCCCACCGGCGGCCAAATGCCGCGCATGGTCGGCTTGGCTTATGCGTCCAAGCTCTACCGGCAGCTTAAGGCCACCAAAGAGTCCAAGAAATTTTCCGACAATGGCAATGAAGTCGTCTTTGGCACGATTGGCAACGCCAGCTGCGCCGAAGGCTTGTTCTGGGAAACCGTCAACGCCATTGGCGTCCTGCAGGCGCCGCTGGTGCTCTCGATCTGGGACGACGAATACGGCATCTCCGTGCCCAACGAGTACCAGCTCACGGCTGATCTGTCGCGCCTGCTCAGCGGCTTCCAGCGCAGCCCCGGCGGCGATGATGGCTACGATGTCTACACCGTGGCGGGTTGGGACTACGCCGCCCTGGTGGACGTCTACGCCCAGGCCAGCCAGCGGGCGCGCCAGGAGCATGTGCCGGCCCTGGTGCACGTCGTCGAGCTGACCCAGCCGCAGGGCCATTCCACCTCCGGCAGTCATGAGCGTTACAAGACCGCCGAACGTCTGCAATGGGAGCAGCAGCATGACTGCCTGCTGATGTTCCGCAACTGGATCCTCGAGCAGAAACTGGCCCGCGAAGCCGACCTCGAAGCGATTGAGAGCGAGAGCCGCGTCGAGGTCGAGACCATCCGCCAGCGCGCCTGGGAGGCCTACAAAGAGCCGATTCGCAAGGACATCGAAGCATTTGCGGATCTGCTCACCGAAGTAGCCGGCGCCTCCCAGCACAAGACCGAATTGGAGGCCTTGGTCAAGAACCTGATTGCCGCCGACAATCCCCTGCGACAGGACATGCTGATTGCCTATCGCAAGGCCATGACGCTTACCCGTGATGAAGCCCTGCCCGGCAAACCCTTGCTGCTGGGCTGGAAACAGCAACAAGACGCCCAGGCGCAGGACCGCTACCATTCCAAGCTGTACACCGGCACCGCGTTGCAAGTAGCCGGGGTCAAGCCGGCCTTCGACGCGGATGCGCCTTTGCTCAGTGGCTTCGAGATCGTCAACAAAGGGTTCGACGCCATCCTGGCCCGCGATCACCGCGTGGTGGCCTTCGGCGAGGACCTGGGCTATCTGGGCGACGTCAACCAGGGCTTTGCCGGTCTCCAAGAGAAGTATGGTGCGCTGCGCGTCAGCGACACCGGCATCCGCGAGGCCACCATTATGGGCCAGGCGATTGGCCTGGCGCTGCGCGGCTTCCGCCCCATCGCCGAAATTCAATACCTCGACTATTTGCTCTACGGCATCCAGATCCTGTCGGATGATCTCTCCACGCTGAGCTGGCGCACCAAGGGCGGCCAGAAGGCCCCCGTCATTATCCGCACCCGCGGCCATCGCCTGGAGGGCATCTGGCACTCCGGCTCGCTGATGGCTGGGGCCTTGCACCTACTGCGCGGCATGCTTATCCTCACCCCGCGTGACATGTTGCAGGCGGTGGGTTTCTACAATACGCTGCTCGAGGCCGATGAGCCCGCTTTGGTGGTCGAGGTGCTCAACGGCTATCGCCTCAAAGAGCGCCTGCCGCACAACTTGGCCGAGTTCCGCGTCCCTGTGGGCGTGCCTGAAGTCTTGCGCGAAGGCGGCGACGTTACCGTGGTCACTTACGGCCCGCTGTGCCGCATCGCCCTGGAAGCTGCCCAGGCCCTGGCCGAGCTGGGCGTGGAGACGGAAGTCATCGACGTGCAGTCGCTGATGCCTTTTGATGTGCACGGTCGCATTGGGGAATCGCTCAAGAAGACCGGCCGCGTCTTATTCCTGGACGAGGACGTGCCCGGCGGCACCACGGCTTTCATGCTGCAAGAGGTGTTGGAAAAGCAGGGCGGCTACCAGTGGCTGGACTCGGCGCCGCGTACGCTCTCCGGCCAGGCGCACCGCCCGGCCTACGGAACAGACGGCAACTATTGGTCCAAGCCCAACGCCGAAGACATCATCTACACGGTCTACGCGATGATGCACGAGGCCGCGCCGCAGCGCTACCCTCTGTTCTTCTAAAATTACTTGTCCTTGGGACTGGTTATGTCGGCCGGCAGGTGGGCCACGTCAATCGCGGCTTCATCGCAGAAGATCATGGCGCGTTCCACCGCGTTGCGCAGCTCGCGGATGTTGCCAGGCCAGGGATGTGCCATCAGCGCTTCGATCGCCTTGGGGGTTACGTCCAGAATGTTACGGCCCAGGCGCGGGTTGTTGTATTGGATGAAGAAGCCCACTAGTTCGGGGATGTCCACCGTGCGCTCGCGCAGGGGTGGAATGTCCATATCCACCACGCGCAGCCGGTAGTACAAGTCGTCGCGGAACTCGTTGTTCTTCATCATGGTCGGCAGGTCGCGGTTGGACGCCGCAATCACCTGCACGTCTACTTTGACCAGGGTCGTACCGCCGGCCCGCCGGAAGGAACGTTCTTCCAGGGCGCGCAGCAACTTGCTCTGCATGTCGGCCGGCATGGACGAAATCTCATCCAGAAACAGCACGCCGTCGTTGGCAACTTCCATCAGGCCCTGCTTGCGCTTGTCCGCACCCGTGAATGCGCCGACCTCGTGCCCAAACAGCTCCGACTCAATCGTCATCGCTGGCACGGCCGCGCAGTTGATATCAATAAAAGGCTTGTCGGCCCGCGGCCCCATGCGGTGAATCGCCTTGGCCAGCACCTCTTTGCCCGTGCCGGTTTCGCCAGAAATCAGCACTGAGGCGCTGGTCTGAGCCACCCGCTCGGCCTGGATCAGCAGGGTTTTCATGGCCTCGCTCTGGCCCAGCACAAAGTCGCTCTGCTTTTGTACCTGGCGCAGGTGGTTGAGCTCACGCCGCATCGCCACTGTCTGCCCGGCGCGCTGAATGGTCTGTTCCAGCCGTTCAAATTTGAGCGGCTTTTGCAAGAAGTCGTGGGCACCGTTCTTCATCGCCTCTACGGCCATGTCAATCTCACCTTTGGCCGTAATGATAATAATCGGCGGGCGGTTGGGCATGCGGCTGGTCTCTTCCAGTAGGGTGGTACCCAGGCCGTCCGGCAGCTCCACGTCCAGCAAAATTACGTCAGCGCTGCCTTCTTGCAGCGCCTTGCGGGCGGACTTAATATCTTCGGCTTCAGAAACTTCGTAATCGTTTTCAGAGAGGAAAGCGGCGATGTTTTCGCGGGCATTTTTTTCGTCGTCTACGATCAGTACGCTCAAACTCATTCTGCGGGCGTCCCTTCACTCGCCTGGGGGCGGACCATGGGCAACAAGACTTTGAATAGTGTACCGCCGGGCATGCTTTCCAGCAGAATTTCACCCTTGTGCATTCGCGCAATCCGGCGGCTGATTGCCAACCCCAGGCCTGTGCCCTCGCTGCGTTTGGTGGTGAAGTACGGCTCAAAGACGCGCTCTTGCGCTTCCTTGGCGATGCCAGGCCCATTGTCCGAGACGATGATTTCGACCATATCGGCGTTCTGCGCATACAGGCCGACTTTGATGGCCAGCATGGCGTCTTCCTGACCCTCCAGGGCATGCATGGCGTTGGTAATCAAGTTGGTGAAGACCTGGTCCAGCGCCCGGCTGTCGCCCAGCACCTGGGGCGTACCTTCGGCCACTTGCAAGAGGCTCTCGATGTTCTTGCGAGCCAGGCGCGGCCGCCAGCGTTCCAGCTGCATCTGCAGGAATTCCTCAATGTCCATTGGGATCGGGCGCTGCAGATTTTCAATGTTGCGGGCCTGGCTCAACAGCGACTTCATGCGATGGTCCAATCGGTCGCAGTCATTTTCCATGCGGCGCAGCTGATCTTGCAGAGGATCTTCAGGCGGCAGGTTGCGGCGCATGCGTTGCAACCCGGTGCTGATGCTGTTGATCGGGTTGCCAACCTCATGGGCGAAGTCCAGCAGCATCTCACCCAAGAAGGCGCGATGCTGCAGCTTTTGGCTTTCGGAATGGAAGATTTCATGGGCGGTCAGGTCGCTGAACAGCACGGCCAGCGCCGCGCGGCCTGCGCCGCCGGGGATGGCCGCCACGCGCAGCGCCGCCAGAAATTCGCTGCCGTCGCGACGGTGCAGCTTGCGCTCACCCAAGTCTATGGCGTGCCCTTCAGACAGGGCCAGCTCCATCGCCGGGGTCAGTGACTGCCCGCTGACCAGCACGTCATTTGCCGGGCGGCCGTGCACTTCGGCAGTCAGGTAGCCCAGCATGCTCTCTGCGGCCGGGTTGATCTCCAGCACGCGCAGCTCGCCATCGGTGAATAGGATGCCGTCTTGGGTCTGGCCCTGCAGCAGGCTGCTGACCGCATCGCTTTGCGCGAAACGGTCAAGCTGGTATTGCAAGGCTTGCTGCACCTGGTGCTGCAGCAGCGCTGTGGCGGCGCTGGCCGCCACGATCTGCAGCTGGGTCAGCAATTCCTGGTTGGGTTGGCCCTGAGTATCGGCGGCGGCCAGCAAGCCGCTCTCCGGGTTGCTCAGGTCCAGCGGCGTGCTGGCCAGGTAGGCCAGCTTGGCCGCGTGGGCGGCTTTGTGCAGAGGCGATTCCAACGCCCGGCCGGGCTGCCAGATCTTGGGCACGCGCAAATGGCCCAGGTCGGCGGCGGTCAATGCCGCTGGGAACAGCGCTGGGTCGCCCAACGCATGCTGCAAAGCCAACGTGTCGCCCTCGCCGCGTACATAGAGTGCCAAAGCGGGCAGGCCGGTCAGCAAGCCGGCCGCCTGCACGGTCTGGCGCAGGCAGGCGCCCAGCTCCTCCTGCTGCTGGGCCAGGCTGAGCATGTGCAAAGCCTCCCAACGCTGCTGCTGCACGGCCTGCGGGTCTTGTTCGCTTTTCTGCGGGGGTAGGAAGCTGATCGCCACCCAGTGTTCTGCGCCACCCAGCGTATCCACTTTGACGCTGACCTGCGTCTCTCGGCTGCTGCGCATCACCAGCTTTTGCAGTTGGCTGCGCTCGGCCTCCGAGGCTTGCCACTCGGCCAGCTTCAGGTCGGGCAGCAAGGTCGGCAGCTCCAGCTCGCTCAGTTCGCGGCGGGTGTAAGCGCTCAATTGGCTCACGCCCCGGTTGGCGAACAGCACTTTGCCGCTGCGCCCGTCGGCAACCAGGGTCGGGTGGGGCAGCAGATCCAGCAGGGCTTCCAGCTCTTCCGAGCTGTGTGCCCCGCGGCGTTTGAATAAGGACAGTTCGCCGATGCCGGAGATGGTCATGTGTCTTTACGCGGCTTGTGCCTTGCGCATGTGCGCAGGCTCAATATTTTCCATCATACGATATTTGGCCACGGTGCGCCGCGCAATCGCAAAGCCTTGTTGCTCCAGCAGGCGGGCCAGCTTGGTGTCGCTGTAAGTTTTGCCTTCCTGGGATTCTTGGCGGATGATCTGCTTGAGCGCCGTGCGGATGTGTAGGCTGCGGTCAAAGAACTGCGAAAGCGGCACGATCTTGCCGGAGGGCAGCTGCACGCTTTTGCCGGACACCGCCCGGGAAATGGTCGACTCGTGTACGCCAAGCTCATCGGCGATCGAAGCCCGCGTGATCGGTTTCAGGTGCGCGTCGCCGGCAGTGATGAAGTGCCGCTGCAGGACAGCCAAGATCTGCATCAGGCGCACGATGGTGTGGTTGCGCTGCGCCAGGCACTTGATCAGCAGGTTGGCCTGTTCCAAGTCTAGCTTCCATTGCTCGGCTTTGTCTTCCGGCGCTTCGCGCAGGGCTTGCTGGAACAGCGGGTTGACCCGCAACAGGCCGCGCAGCGGCCACATCACTTCCACCACCAGGCGCAGGTCCTCCTGCTGGCGAATGGCGATATCTGGTCGGGAATACGTGCTGGGTGTATCGGCGTTGGGTGTGCCCAGGTTGCCCCAATGCGCCCGGGCCGGGTAGGGGCTCAGGTTTTGGGTGATGAAGTCAGCAATTTGTTCGGCCTTGGCCTTGCTCACGCCCAGCAGGTTGCCCAGTTCGGCGTATTGGCGCTTGCCCAGCATGGTCATGCCTTCGCGGATGGCTTTAGCGCACAGTTCGGCATTAGGGGCTTGGTTGCCCAGGCTCTTCAGCTGCACCAGCAGGGCTTCGGTGGGGCTGCTGGAAGCCACGCCCAGCGGGTCGGCCTGCTGGATGCGCTGGACGACTTCCTCCACTACCACCAGGGGCACATGGTGATAGCGGGCCACTTCCAGCAGCGGGAAGGTCAGCAGGCCATCTTCGTCCAGACCGGTGAGGATGTGGGCGGCGATCTCCTGTTCCAAAGGATCCAGTTCGGTGGCGATTTGGCGCAGTACATAGGTACCCAGTGTTTCGGGCTGCGCGCCGGTGTAATCTTCGGGAAGTTCTTCGCCGCTGCGTCCCTCGGCGCTGAAGCCGGAGTCGGTCGGCGCCAGGAAGACCAGTGGCTCATCGCCCTGGGCCTTGGTCTGGGTGCAGGCCTGGCAGCTGGCCCCGCTGCGCAGGGTGCGCCCACAGCTGGGGCAGTGGCGGCCTTCTAGGAGCTCTAGGGCGGGGTTTTCCGCCAGCGCGGCTTCGATGCGCGCATTCAGCTCTTGGGCATTCAGCCCCAACAAACTCATGGTTTGTGCCAGGTGGGCGGTTGCCTGAGGGCGTTGTTGGGCGCCTTGGTAGAGGATTTGAGAGGGCAGGGCCATAATATGCTCCAGTGATTATAGAGAAGTATCCCCCTGGATGCAAGTTCTGTGCCAAATCAATTTGATAGAATTCACCCAATGTCCAAGAAACGTGCCGATTTGATCGTCGTGGGTGGCGGCCTGGCCGGCAGCGAAGCCGCCTGGCAGGCCGCCGAGCAGGGCTTGCGCGTCGAGCTGTACGAGATGCGCCCGCTGCAGCCCACCGGGGCGCATGTCAGCCAGTCGCTCGCCGAGCTGGTTTGCTCCAATTCGCTGGGTTCAGACCTGCCCGACCGCGCTTCGGGCCTGCTTAAAAATGAGCTGCGCCGCATGAATTCGATGCTGATGCAGGCTGCCCAGGCCACTGCCGTGCCGGCCGGCGGCGCGCTGGCCGTCGACCGGGAGGGTTTTGGTCACGAAGTCACCCGACGCATTGAAGCGCACCCCAATATAGACCTGCGCCGCGCCGAGATGCCCGAGGTGCCGCCCGGCCTGACCGTGATCGCTTCGGGGCCGCTGACCTCATCAAAACTGTCCCAGTCCATCGCCGCCCTTAGTGGGGCGGGGCACTTGTATTTCTACGATGCGATCTCACCGATCGTCAGCCTCGAGTCGATTAACTTTGATACCGCTTTCCGCGCCTCTCGCTATGACCGCGGCCAGGAAGAAGAGGGCGATTACATCAACTGCCCCTTCAACAAAGAGGAATATGAGGCCTTTGTGGCAGCCCTGGCCGGGGCCGAGCGCATTGAGCTGCGTCACTTTGAGCAAGACATCGACCAGGGCGTGCGCGCCGGATTGCACGAATATTTTGAAGGCTGCCTGCCGGTCGAAGTGATTGCCCAGCGTGGCGATAAGGCGCTGGCCTTTGGCCCCATGCGCCCGGTCGGGCTGGATGACCCGCGTACCGGCCGGCGGCCCTACGCTGTGCTGCAGCTGCGCCAGGACAATCTGGCCGGGACACTCTACAACCTGGTTGGCTTCCAAACCAACCTGACCTTTCCCGAACAGCGCCGCGTCTTCCGCATGGTGCCGGGCCTGGAGCAGGCCATCTTCGAGCGCTACGGCCAGATGCATCGCAACACTTTCATCAATTCGCCGGAATTGCTGCGCCCCAGCCTGCAGTTCCACAACCGGGACGATCTGCTCTTTGCTGGGCAGATCACCGGCGTCGAGGGTTATGTAGGCAACATCGCTACCGGCCTGCTGGCCGGCCTGAATGCCGCCCGTCTGCATCGCGGTGAGACGCCGTTGGTGCTGCCGCCCACCACTATGCTGGGCGCCCTGTGCCACTATGTCACACATGCCAGCCCGGCCGACTTCCAGCCCATGAAGGCCAACTTCGGCATTCTGCCGCCGCTGGCCCTCAGCGGCAAAAGCGGCCGTCGCCAGCGCGCCGCTGGCTACGCCGAGCGCGCCCTGGCCGACCTGGATGCTTACCTGGCGCAAACCGCCGCCGTACCTGCTGGCTGATGCGCAAGCGCGTCTATCTCGTCGTTGCGGTTGTGGCTTTGGCGCTGGTGGCGCAATCTTTGTTTGCCAGCCTGCAGGGCGCTCAGCAGCCGGCCTTCAATGGCCAGCGCGCCCTGGCCGATATTGAGTATCAGCTGGCCTTGGGGCCGCGCACGCCCGGGTCTGCCGCCCACGCCAATACGGTGGAGTGGATGCTGCGCAGCTTGCGCGCTGCCGGCTGGGCGGCCGAAGTGCAGGACACCGAATGGCTCGGCCAGCCGGTGCGCAATGTTATCGCTAAGCGCGGGGCGGGCGAACCATGGCTCATTCTGGGGGCCCACTACGACAGCCGCTTGTCCGCCGACTTTGACCCCGACCCGGCGGCCCATGCCCACCCGGTGCCCGGTGCCAATGACGGCGCCTCGGGCGTGGCGGTGCTGCTGGAATTGGCGCGGGTGCTGCCGCCAGACCTGCCGGGGCAGATCTGGCTGGTTTTCTTCGATGCCGAGGACAACGGCCGCATCGCAGGCTGGGACTGGATCATGGGCTCGCGCGCTTTTGCCCAATCGCTGAGTGAACATCCGGACGCGGTCATCATCCTGGACATGATCGGCGATACCGATTTGCAGGTCTATTACGAAGCCAACTCTGACGAAAGTCTGCGCGCTGAGATCTGGGACACAGCCGCTGAGCTGGGCTACGCCGATCTGTTCATCCCCAGCGTGCGTCACAGCATGCTGGACGACCACACACCCTTTATTGAGCTGGGCATTCCCTCTGTACTGCTGATCGACTTCGATTATCCCTATTGGCACACCCGCCAGGATACGCTCGACAAGGTGTCTGCGCATAGCCTGCAAGCCGTCGGGGATACCATGCTGGCCTGGCTGCTGGGACGGACCGACTAAGCGTGCACGTCTTCCTCAGCGCCAAGGCCAAGCTCGCCGAGTCGCTTGCCTTGGCGGACTTGATCGAAAGGCAGGTGCATGCGACGGGGATGACTTGTTTTGTGGCGCCGCGTGAGCTGCAGCGCCGCGGCCTGCATGCCGGCTTCATGCAGACCATCCGCGCCGAAATCCAGCGCTCCGACTTGATGATCGTGCTCTATGCGCCGGAATTGCGCGGCGGCCTGGTGGAGTTGGGCATGGCCTATGCTATAGACATTCCTATTTGGCTGCTCTGTCGGGCACAAGAGAAAGTCTCGAGCACGGCTTTGGAGTGTGCCTCAAAAATCCTCCGCTATCAGGATGCGGATGATTTGGGGGATCAATTGCAGAGTGCAGTGAAGCAGTTCTTCGAATAATGTCCTGCCTGACGCCGGCGCCGTATTCTGCGACGAGTTTAGCCAGCGCAGGCTAACTTTTTTAGGACATAAACAGTGTTTCTGGTGCACACACCTTGCGTGGGGTTTTGGGGCGATGCAATCGCCTAAGCGAGGTCAGGGGCGGCTGCCCTGCGAGGATAGGGATGCGGCACAGTGGTAAACTACTGCCTTATGCCACTTCAACCTGCCCATCGCATCTCTCACATCAAGCCGTATTTCTTCTCGGAACTGGCCAAGCGCATTACTGCCATGCGCGCGGCAGGGGTGGATGTAGTCCGTTTGGACATTGGCAGCCCGGACCTGCCGCCTCCCGGGTTCATCTTGGAGAGCCTGTTTGCCGCCGCCAGCCAACCGAGCACCCACGGCTACATGCTGGGGCTTACCGCGCCTTTCCGAGCGGCTGTGGCCCAATACTACAAGCAGCGTTTTGGCGTAGAGCTGGATCCCAAGAGCGAGGTTGTCGACCTGATCGGCTCGAAAGAAGGCTTGTTCATTCTCAGCCAGGCCGTGCTTAACCCCGGCGACCTGTCTCTAGTGCCGGACCCGGGGTATTCGGTCTATGCCATGAGCACGCAGATCGCCGGCGGCGAAGTCTACAAGATGCCGTTGCTGGCTGAGAACGCTTTCCTACCAGACTACGACAGCATCCCGGCCGATGTGCTCCAGCGCGCCAAGATCCTCTGGCTCAACTACCCGAACAATCCCACCGGCGCCATTGCGGATATGGCCTTTTTTGAGCGTACCATCGCCTTTGCTCGTAAGCATGACCTGTTGGTGGCCCACGATAACCCCTACTGCGACGTGGGCTACAACGGCTACCAGGCGCCCAGTTTGCTGCAGGTGCCGGGCGCCAAAGAAGTCGCCCTGGAGTTCAACTCGCTTTCCAAAACGTACAACATGGCAGGCTGGCGCGTCGGCATGGCCGTCGGCCAACCTGAGGCCATCAAATACATCGAGACCTACAAAAGCCAGCAGGATTCGGCCATCTTTGCGCCGCTCATGGCGGCTGGTGAAGCCGCCATGCTGGGCGACCAAAGCTGGCTGGCGGAGCGCAACCGCATCTACCAGGACCGCCGCGACGCCGCCATCGACGGCCTGCACCGCGCCGCTATTCAGGTGGCCCCGCCACAGGCTTCGCTCTACATTTGGGCTCCGGTACCCGGCGGCGAGCCGAGCATGGATTTCTGTGCCCGCCTGCTGGAGGACACCGGCGTCAGCGTCACGCCGGGCGTGGTCTTCGGCCAGCACGGAGAAGGCTATTTCCGCATTTCGTTGGTCACCGACATCGAGCGGATTCGCGAGGGTGTAGAACGCATCGCCAAGTGGCTGCACAAGTAGAATAGGGTAATGCCCAAAGGGAATACGCGTTCCAATCTTAAGGAGCTGGAACGGGCCTTGATCGTCGGCGTGCAAATCGCCGGCCAGCCTGCCTTGCTCTCGATGGACGATTCGTTGGAGGAATTGTCTGTTTTGGCGCGCACTGCCGGGCTGGAAGTTGTCGGCGGCACGTCCCAACAACTGGAGAAGCCCAACCCCAAAACGCTGATCGGCAAAGGCAAGGTCGAAGAAGTCCAAGCCCTGGCCGATGAATTGAACGTCAGCGTGATTCTCTTCGATGATGAGCTCTCCCCGCGCCACCAGCGCGAACTGGAAAAAGTGTTTGGCGACAATCGCCGTGTAGTCGACCGCACGGCCCTGATCCTGGACATCTTTGCCCAGCACGCCAGCACACATGAAGGCGCCCTGCAAGTGGAGCTGGCCCAGTACGAGTACCGCCTGCCGCGCCTTACGCGCGCCTGGACGCACTTGGCCCGCCAGGGCGGCGGTGGCGGCGGCCGCAGCGGCGTGGGCGGCGTGGGTCTGCGGGGCCCTGGTGAAACCCAGCTGGAAGTTGACCGTCGCGAGATTGGACGCAAGATCGCCAAGCTCAAGCAAGACCTGGAGAAGGTCAGCGCCCGCCGCGGCCGCTACCGCGCCCAGCGCAAGCGCGCCAGGCTGCCGGTCATCGCTCTGGTGGGCTATACCAACGCCGGCAAATCCACACTGCTCAACGCCCTGGCCGGCGCCGAGGTCTACGTGGCGGATCAGCTTTTCGCCACCCTGGACCCAACCACGCGCAAAGTGGACCTGCCCGGTGGCCGCGAGGCGCTCTTCACCGACACGGTCGGTTTCATCCAAAAACTGCCCACTACCTTGGTGGAAGCCTTCAAAGCCACGCTGGAGGAAATCCAGGAAGCGGACCTGCTGCTGCACGTGGTCGATACTACGCACCCCAATGTGCATGAGCAGGCCGAGGCCGTGCTGCAGACCCTGGCAGAGATTGAGGCCGACCATATTCCGATCCTGACCGTCTTGAACAAGATCGACCGCTTGGATAATCCGGACGCCGCCCAGGAAGCCTTGCAGGATTTTGAAGACGCCGTGGCCGTCTCGGCTTTGCGCCGTCAGGGATTGGACGAGCTTCTGGCCGCCATCAGCCATAAGCTCTACGAAGCGCTTGCCCCGGTGGAGGTCTTGCTGCCTTACCAGGAGGGCGCGCTGATTGCGCTCTTCCACGAGCAAGGCAAGGTGGACCGTATCGAGCACACCCGCAGCGGGGTGCATATTCAAGGCCGCATTCCCGGCCGCATGCTGGCCCGCTACAGCGCCTTCGCCACCCGCGGCGTGCCGGCTGCCGAGGACGAATAATGGCGCAGCAGCTCGCCCAGTTTGCGGCGCAGGCGCGCCAGCAAGACTTGGGCGATATCCGCCTGGACGCGGCCACGCGCCAGCTCTACAGCACCGACGCCTCTATTTACCAACTTCGCCCGCTGGGCGTGGCCTTCCCCCGCCATGAAGACGAGTTGTCCGGCTTGCTGGAACTGGCGGCCAGGGAGGGTTTGCCGGTACTGCCGCGCGGCTCCGGCACCAGCCTGGCCGGCCAAAGCATTGGCCCGGCGCTGGTGATTGACTTCACCCGCCACCTCAACCAGGTCTTGGAGATCGAGCCTGATGCCCGCCGCGCCTGGGTACAACCCGGCCTGGTGCTCAATACCTTTAACCGTCAGACCGCCCGGCATGGCCTCATGTTCGGCCCCGACCCGGCTTCGGCCGACCGGGCCACCTTTGGCGGCATGCTCGGCAACAACTCCACCGGCGCGCACTCCATCAGCTATGGCATGACCGCTGACAATGTGCTGGCGCTGGATGTCTTGCTGTCTGATGGCAGCCAGGCCGGCCTGAAGAGCCTGCCGCTCAAGCAAGCGGTGCAGCGCGCTGCGGGCGATACGCTCGAGGCGCAGCTCTACCGCCAGGCGCTGCGCATCCGCGAGGAAGGCGCCGAGGCCATTCGCCGGGACTGGCCGCGCACCTGGCGGCGCGCTTCTGGCTACAGCCTCAATTATTTGCTGCCCTGGTCGCCCAGCCAGCCGCCGCTCTGGACGCGCACCGGGGCAGGCGAAGCGTACCCGCCCATCCCGGCTGGCCAGATCAACCTGGCCCCGCTGCTGGTCGGCTCCGAGGGCACCCTGGCCGTATTCAAACGCATTCAGGTGCGCCTGGTGCCCAAGCCGGTCTTCACCGTGCTGGGAGTGGTGTCCTACCCAGGCATCGCCGAGGCCTGTGACGCCGCCCCCGGCCTGCTGGCGCTGGAACCTTCAGCCATCGAACTCATCCCGCAGGCGATGATTCGCCTGGCGCGCTCCGTGCCCGCCTATGCCAAACGCCTCGACTTCGTCAAAGGCGATCCCGAAGCTATTCTGATCATTGAATTCAGCGGTGACACTCTGGCAGAGGCGCAGGCCAAGCTGGCCCGCCTGGGGCCGGAGACGGTGCATGCCATCAGCCCCGAGCAGCAAGACCAGGTTTGGTCGGTGCGCAAAGTCGGTCTGGGCCTGCTCATGTCGCGTCCCGGCGACGCCAAGCCGCTGCCTTTTATCGAGGATGTGGCCGTGCCGGTCGAGCACCTGGGCCAGTTCGTGCGTGAGTTCCGCGCCGTGCTGGAGGCCAACGGCACCAGCGGTGATTTCTACGCCCATGCCTCGGCAGGCTGCTTGCATGTCCGCCCGCTGATCAACCTCAAGACCCTGCGCGGTCTGGAACAGATGCGTGCTATCACTCAAGGGGTGATGGCCGCCGCCAAACGCTACGGTGGGGCGATGAGCGGCGAACATGGCGACGGCCTCTCGCACGGTGAATGGCTCAAAGATACCTTCGAGCCGCAGATCATCCGCCTCTTCGACGACCTCAAGCGCACTGCTGACCCGCAGGGCCGCCTCAACCCCGGCAAGGCGCCAGACCCGCAGCCCATGCATGAGAACCTGCGTTTTGGGCCGGACTATCAGGCCGACCCGTGGCTGCCTGTGCTCGACTTCGGCGTCCAGGGTGGGCTGGGCGGCGCCATCGAGATGTGCAACGGTGCCGGCGTGTGCCGCAAAGACGGCGGCGTGATGTGCCCTTCGTTCCAGGCCACTCGCGAAGAGATGCACAGCACGCGCGGCCGCGGCAACCTGCTGCGCGCCATGATCAGCACCGGTCTACCGGACGCGGCCGATGCGCAGCGCGCCGCCCAACAGGCCGCGCATGCTGCCCTGGACCTGTGCCTGGAATGCAAGGGCTGCAAGGCCGAATGCCCCTCGGGCGTGGACATGGCCAAGCTCAAATACGACTTCCTGCACAACTATTACCAGACCCATCGCCGCCCGTTGCGTGATTACCTCTTCGCTTACATCGGCGAACTGGGCCGCCTGGCACGACCGTTTGCGCCGCTGGTCAACCTGCTCACCCACAGCGCGCCCGGCAAGTTCCTCGCCGAACGCTTGCTGGGCCTGGCCGCCCGCCGCAGCCTGCCGGTCTTCACCTGGCGGCGCGCCGAAGTTGCCTCGCTGTCCGCCGCCGAGGCGGATGTGCTGGTGCTCAGTGACCCCTTCAGTGACCTCTTCTATCCTGAGTTGGCGGCCGCGGCGGCCAAAGTGCTGCGCGCCGCCGGACTGCGTCCGCATCTGCTGCCGGTTTCCGGGGCAGGACGGCCGCTGATCTCCAAAGGCTTCCTGCCGCAGGCCCGCCGACACGCCCAGAAGGTGGTGGCTGCGCTGCGCAAAGCCGACCCGGCCGGGCGCCTGCCGGTGCTGGGTTTTGAGCCTTCTGAGATCTACGCGCTGCGCGACGAATATTTGGATCTGCTGCCTGCTGAACAAGGCATGGCCGCACTGGCCAAGCGCACCTTCATGTTCGACGAGTTCCTGCTGCGCCAGCCGGATTATGGCCCGGCGCCACTGGAGACCCTGCGCACCGCGCTGGCGCCCGAAGACGCCGCGCCCGTGCTACTGCACGGCCACTGCTATCAGAAGAGCCAGCCGCCCGCTGATGACGGCCTGCCCACTGGGCAAGCCGCCACCGCCGTCTTGCTCAACGCGCTGGGCTACTCGGTGGAGCTAATCAATTCGGGTTGCTGCGGCATGGCCGGCTCCTTCGGCTACGAAGCCGAGCATTATGAGCTCTCCATGCAGATCGGCGAGCTGGCCTTGTTCCCGGCCGTGCGGGCGGCAGATGGCCGCCAGGTGGCCGCCTCCGGCCTCTCGTGCCGCGCCCAGATCGCCGGCGGGGTAGGCGTCCAGGCTCCGCACCCCCTCGAGCTGATCGCCGCCCGGCTGGCGGATTAGGCAACGGCTCAGCTTCCTGCCTTAGCTTGTTACTCTGTTAATTGCATATTAGCCTGTCCCCTGCCCCCTGTAGGCCCCATAACGGGCGGCATACCGCCCCGTTCGCCTCTTTGTACTTTCGCGTATCCTGCCCTTAGGAGGGTTGTCCCATGTTGAATAAGAAAAGAATACTGATCGCGCTGATTGGCCTGTTGCTGGGCAGTTCCTTGCTCACGGCTTGCGCCGGAGGCGCCCGCGTGGATATCGATGTGGACCCGGAAACCGGTCAGGGGACCATTGACATCTTCGGTGCCGACGGCCAGAATCAGCAGGATAGCGCCTCGAGCAGGGGTTTGGGCACTGACAATGTGGTCGTGCTGGCGGTTGTGGCCGCGCTGTTTATCGCTGTCATCGCTTTGGTGATTGCCCTGGTCAGCCGCAGGCCGACTCCGCCGAGCGGATAAAATGCCTGGTACGGGCGGCTTGCAAGCCGCCCGTACTGCTTCTGTCAACTCGGTGAAGTAAAGGCGTCCGCCCTCAAGTGTCTGACCCCGCCCGCGCCGGCCACGAACACGTCGGTCGCCAGGCCCAGAAACAAACCGTGCTCTAAAACGCCGCTGCGGGCCTCCAGCGCCGTCGCCAGCGCGACCGGGTCGGTGATCGACCCGAAGTCGCAGTCCAACAAATAGTTGCCCTGGTCGCTCAGGGCGGGCTCGCCGCCTGCGGTTACCCGCAGGCTGGCCACGCCGCCTAGAGCGACGACGAAGCCGGCTTGGCGCTCCCAGCCGAAGGGCAGCACCTCCAGCGGCAGCCGGAAGCGGCTGCCGACCCGTTCGGAGAGCTTGCCCTCGTCCACGATGATCGCCAGCCGCTGGCTGTTCTGCGCCAGGATCTTCTCGCGCAGCAGCGCGCCGCCGCCGCCTTTGATCAGGTTGTAGTGCCCATCCACCTCGTCGGCGCCGTCGATGGTCAAGTCTAACTGCGTATAGTCGTTCAGGTTGCCCAGTGGAATGCCCAGACGCTCGCATTCGGCCTGGGTCTGCAAAGAGGCTGGCACGGTGATGATGTCGCTCAGCGCGCTGGCTTGCAGTTGGGCGGCCAGCGCCTCCAGGGCGAAGCGTACGGTGCTGCCGTGCCCCAGGCCCAGGCGCATCCCTGGCTGCACCAGTGCTACGGCCGCTTCGGCGGCCTGTCGTTTGTATTCGTCCGTGCTCATGCCGGCAGGCTCCCAAGTTGGTCGGTGTCGTTCACTGTCAGGGTCAGCACTCGTCGTCCGGCGCTGCGCAGCGCCTGGGCGTCGCCCAACGCTTGCGCCGCTTTCAGCGCGCCGAAGCCCAGGTCGCTGCCCGGCTGCCCGGCCTGGTTGGGGATCGGCAGATCGGGCTGCGGCGGGGGGCTGACCAGCTGGATGAACAAACCGTGACCTGCGTCGCCCTTGTGCAGCTGCCCGGTGGAGTGCAAAAAGCGTGGTCCGTACCCCAGCGTGGTCGCCAGCCCAGTTTGCTCGCCCAGCTGCGCCCGCAGCGCCTGCAGGCTGGCTTGCGTGTCGGCCTCAGCGGCCAGATAGGCCTGCAGGGCAATATAGTCGCCCGGCTTGGCGCTGGCCAGAAAATTATTCAGAGCCTTGCGGCTTGGCATGACCGACTCGCCGCTGGGAAGCTGGCCGCTTTCTTGGTAGGCCTGCACGAATTGGCGCGCCTGCACTTTGGCAGCTTCTACATCCGGCTGGTCGAAAGGGTTAACGCCCAAGATATAGCTGGCTACTGCCGTGGCGAACTCCCAAAGGAAGAACTGCCCGCCTAGTTCCAGGTCCGCTTGCCAGTCCACTTCAATGCGCGTCTGGCCGCTCGGCGCGGCCTGCGCTCCGCTGAACTGCACGAAGGCGCGCTCTTCGCCGTACTGGGGTAGCACCGGCTCGCCCACCACCAGCAGGATGCCGCAGCCCCGCTTGCCCGTGCTCTCGGCGATCAGCTGCTCAACCCAGTCGCCAAAGCCGGCCCGTCCGGCGGGCAGGCGCAGGGTCAGTTTGTCTTTACCCGCTTGGGCCAAGGCGCCCAGCGCCAGCCCCAGCCGTGCGCCGGGGTTGTGCGCCAGGTCGCTGTCGCGGCAGCGCTCGGCCATTACTTGTGCGCGGGCCAGCAGCCCGCTCAAGTCGGCGCCTGCCAGGGCTGCCGGCACCAACCCAAAGTGCGACAGCGCCGAATAGCGCCCGCCAATATTGGGGTCTGCCAGGAATGTGCGTCGGAAACCGTATTGCTCGGCGGTCTGCGCCAGGCCGCTGCCCGGGTCGGTGATGGCGATAAAATGCCTCCCGGCTTGGCCGGCCCCCAACGCATCCAGAGCTCGATTGTAGAAATACTTGAAGAATGAGAACGTCTCCACCGTGCCGCCGGACTTGCTCGAGACGATGTAAAGGGTCTCGCTGGGGGGGTGGGCGGCCTCGGCCGCCCGCACGGCGGCGGGGTCGGTGCTGTCCAGGATGCTCACCGCCAGCCCGTCACCCCCGCCAAACAGGGCGGCATACAGCTCCGGCGCCAGGCTGGAGCCGCCCATGCCCAGTACCAACGCCCGGCGGAAGCCGGCAGCCTGCGCCTCCGCGGCGAAGGCCTGCAGGTCAGGCACTTCAGCCTGCATGCGCTCGGCCACATCCAGCCAACCCAGACGGTTGCTGATCTCGTCTGGCTGCGGCGCCCACACAGTGTGGTCGCGCTGCCAGATGCGCTCGACGACCCGTTCGGTGCGGGCTTTGTCGAGCGTATTTTCGTAGGCGGCTCGGTAGTTACCGAGATCTAGGGTGATGTTGGGCATCAAGCGAAGTAAACCACAAAGCCACAAAGAGTACAAACTGCCGTGTCAGCTGAACAACGAAAATCGCTGCAAGGCAGCGGCTTCGCGTCGTGAAGGGTCCTCATATATTGCGTCAGGCACCTCAGTGCTGCGGGCTTGCTATTGTGTGTGTTCGTTAGCTTGGGACGAAGCAATGACGGGGGCCAGCAGCAGCTCGCGCCCCTGTCTGCTATGTTCCTCCAGTAAACCCATCTTGCGCAGGCAATAGCTCACCCGCGTGCTCTGGCGCGTGTTCACGCCCAGTGCCTGGGCCAACTGTTTGTGGGTGAAGGGCGTCTTTAGTGTGGCCGGCAGCAAACCCAGGTAATCTTGCTCTCCGGCAAACTCGGTTTCGGCCACCACCCGCAGCAGGCGTCGCTCCACGATGCTCCAGTGTTTCCGCCGCCACGAGCCCCGGCCGTCATCCCGCCAGACCTCCTCTTCCTCCGTCAGCACGGCCCGGAAAGCGAAGTTGGGGTGTTGGATGACCTGGGGGATGTACAGTAGTTCGTCAAAGATGTTCTCCAGCCGGCCGCGCTTGGGTGACTTGCGCCGCGCCACCTGGCGGCCGCGGCTGTCCTGGCGCACGATCCATTTTTGCGCCGCGATCGGGTGCACCAGCAGCACCTGGTGCGCTTCCAGCAAGACGCCCAGCTTTTTGCGCAGAGCAGAAAAGTTGCCGGTCTGCACTTCGATCAGCAGGTCCCCCCGCAAAATGTCGATCTGGTAACCATCCACTTCCTGCTCAAAGCGGTCGCCATGCTGCGCCAGGTGAAGCTTCAAGGCCGCGTGTAAACCCTGTTCGCGTAAAGTGCCGATGGCGTGGTTCACGGCTCTACCTTCAGTTGGCTGGCTCGGTGAATGGCCGCATCGCCATATTGCGCCTGTAGCGCGCGTACCGCCGCTTCCAGGCGCTCTTGTTTGGCGGCCTCTTTGGGGTTCCAGTCCCACAGCCCCAGCTGCCGGCTGGGCGGCCCCAGCCGGCTGATGCCCACACCCAGCAGGCGCAGCTTGCGGCCCGGCCGCCAGTTCTGGTGGAAGAGCTGCAGCGCCGCCGCTTCGATCTGGCGGGCGTCGTCGCTGGCCTCGGGCAGGGTACTTTGCCGCGTGATCGTGGTGAAATCCGGCCAGCGCAGTTTGATCTTGACCGTGCTGCCGTACAGCTCTTTGCGCTTCAACCGCCGGGCGATGCTTTCTGCCTGGCTACGGATCAGCTCTTCCAGCAGCGCCCCGTCGTCTGTGTCGCGCGCAAAGGTCTCTTCCTGGCTGATCGACTTGGTCTCGTGCGACGTGTGCACGGGACTGTTGTCGATGCCCTGGGCGCGACGCTGCAGATCCAGGCCGCCTTGCGGGCCGAACAGCCGCTGCAATTCACGCAGCGGGTGCGCCGCGATCTGGCCGATGCTGCGCAAGCCCACCTCCGCCAGCCGCTCGGCACTCTTGGGCCCCACACCCCACAGCGCCTCGCAGGGCAGCGGAGCCAGGAAGGCGGCCTCTTCGCCCGCCGGCACGTGCTGCAGTGCGTTGGGGTAGGCGCCTGTGCGCACCGAGCCTTTGCCCACTTCGGTGGCGATCTTGGCCACCAGCTTGTTGCTGGCAATGCCCAATGAGCAGTGTAGCTGCAAGTGGTCGCGGATCGCTTTTTGCAGGTCGTGCCCGATCGTCAAAGGGTCGCCGGGCAGCGCGCTGATATCAATAAAAGCTTCGTCAATCGAGATCGGCTGGATGATTTCTGAGACGCCGCTGAGCAGCTCCATCACTTTGTTGGACATCTCGACATAATCACGGAAGTGATGGCGCACGATGATCAGATCCGGGCACAGCCGCAGCGCCCGCGCCATCGGCATCGCCGAGCGGATGCCGAACTTGCGGGCCGGGTAAGAGCACGAGGCCACCACGCCGCGGCCCTCAGGGCTGCCGCCTACGGCAAACGGCTTGCCGCGCAGCGAGGCGTCACGCAGCTCTTCCACCGCGCAGAAGAACGCGTCCAGATCCAGGTGGATGATGGTGCGCGGTGCGGGCGTTCGGGTATTTTGCTGGGCCATTTCGTATAGCCATTTGGCTGATTAGATGATCTTTTCGTCTTGCAGTTGGGCGATCTCGGCCTCCGTCTTGCCCAATAGGCCGCTCAGGACTTCAGCCGTGTGCTCGCCCAGGGTCGGTGGCGGCAGGCGCACTTGCGCCGGCTGCGTCGGAATTTGCAGCGGCGAGCCGAGCATTTGGATGCTTTCGCCGTCGGAGAGGGTTGCCTGCGTCAGCATGCCGCGCGCCGCCACCTGCTCGTGAGCCAGCGCCTGGTCCACGCTGAGGATCGGCGCCGCCGGCACCGTGGCCCGTTCGCACACTTCCAGCCAATGGGCGATGGGCTGCTGGACGAACAAGGCGTCCAGCAGCGGTAGCAACGCCTCACGGTGGGCGTTGCGCTGTGGATTGCTGGCAAAACGCTGGTCACGCGCCCAGTCTTCCTGCCCGACTTCCTGGCAAAAACGCGCCCACTGCAGGTCATTGCCCGCCGCGAAGGCAAAATAGCCATCGGCGGCCTTGAACGACTGGTAAGGCACAATATTGGGGTGGGCGTTGCCGTAGCGTTTGGGCGGCTTGCCTGAGATCAAATAATTGCTGGCCACATAGGACAGCGTGGCGATTTGCGAGTCGAACAGCGAAATATCGATGCGCTGTCCGGTTTTCTGGCGTTCTCGGGCAAAAAGCGCAGCCATGATGGCGTTGCTCGCATGGCTACCTGCCAGCAGGTCTACGATCGCCACGCCCACCCGGATGGGCTCGCCTTCGGCCTCGCCGGTCAGGCTCATCATACCGCCCATGGCCTGGCTGATGAAGTCGTAGCCCGGCCGGTCCTTCAGCGGGCCGCTGTAGCCGAATCCGGTGATCGTGCAGTAGATGATGTCCGGCTTGAGCGCCTTGAGTTCTGCATAACTCAGGCCCATCTTTTCCAGCGTGCCAGTCTTGAAGTTTTCCACCAGTACATCACTTTGGGCGATCAGCTCGCGCAGCACGGCCCGGCCCTCAGGGCTGCGCAGGTTGAGCGTGAGGCTGCGTTTGTTGCGATTGGCGGAGATGAAATAGGCTGAGAGGCCGTTTTGCGTGTAGGGTGGACCCCACTGGCGTGTGTCATCGCCCCGGGAGGGTTCTTCCACTTTGATCACTTCGGCCCCCAGGTCCCCCAGCAGCATGGTGCAGTAGGGGCCGGCCAATACGCGGGTCAGATCCAGCACGCGTATGCCGTGCAGTAAGCCTTTTTCTTCAGTCATGGAATCAAAGCCTCTTCTCGTGATTATAGTACAAATATTCTAATTCGCTAGCCGGCTGAGAAATCCCCGGAAGGTTTGCGGCGGGCGGCCCAGCGTGGCTTGCAGCACCGTGCCCTCGCCAGCAAAGCCGTGCACATCATAATAGGCGAACATGCGCTGCAGGGCGTGGCTGGCATAGTCGCTCAGGCCGTTGGCCGCTGCCGCCCAGTCGGCCAGCGGCTGCGCCTCGGCCCGCACCGGGCGGCCTAGCTGTGCGGCCATCTCGGCTGCCATCTGCTCAGAGCTCAGCCGCTCCGGCCCGGCCAGCGGCAGTACCCGGCCGGTGTACTCTACAGGGCTGGCCAGCACCGTCGCGGCGACTTCGGCGACATCCTCCAGGTCCACCGGGGTGAAGATCGCCTCCAGCGAATGCGGCACGCGGTACAGGCCGCTCCGGATGCTTTCCCAATACGGCAGCACGTTCTGCATGTAGCTGGCCGGCTGCAGGCTGGTGTAGGGCAGCCCGCTGGCTTGCAGGCTTTGCTCGACAAGATGCTTCTGCCAGTGATGCGGCATGGCCGCCACAGCCGGCAGCAGCACCGAGTGGTACACGAAGTGTTCCACGCCTGCCGCCTGCGCTGCGAGAATCGCCGCCTGGCCTATCTCGGTTTCCTGGTAGTGCACATTGGGACAGATCAGGTAGACGGCTCGCACGCCCTGCATCGCGCTGCGCAGCGCTGCGCTGTCCAGCAGGTCGCCCACTGCCACCTGTACCGCGCCGGCTTGGTGGGCGGGAGCGGCTTGGTCGCCCCGGTGTACCAGCGCCCGGGCGGCCTTGCCGCGCCGCGCTACGGCGCGCAGCACGGCCAGGCCGGTCTTGCCGGCCGCCCCGGTGACCAGAACTTCCGCGTGGGACATAGCCTTATTGTACGAGGGCTGCGGCGATCTCGCGGGCCAGGCCCGGCCCGCGATAGATCAGGCCCGTATAGACCTGCACCAGGCTGGCCCCCGCGTCCAGCGCCGCCTGGGCCTCATGGCCGCCAAAGATCCCGCCGACGGCGATGATCGGGAGGCGATCTTGCGCCCGGGCGGCGATGCGCGCCACCATGCTGCGGCTGGCGCCCACCAGCGGCCGGCCACTCAGCCCGCCGGCTTCGCCAGCCGCAGCCGAGCGCAGGCCTGCTGGGCGCGCCAGGGTGGTGTTGCTGGCGATCACGCCGTCGACCCGCTGCCCCAGCAGCACCTCCAGCACATCATCCAGCTGGGCATCGTCTAGGTCCGGCGAGAGTTTTACCAGCAGCGGCACCCTTCTCAGCGGGGTCAGCGCGCTCAGCAAGCCGTCCAAATAGCGGCGGTCTTGCAGCTGGCGCAGCCCGGGCGTGTTGGGCGAACTGATGTTGATCGTCAAATAGTCGGCCAACGGCGAGAACGTCCGCATTAATTGTTGGTAATCCGCCGCGGCTTGCTCCAGTGGTGTGTCCTTGTTGATCCCCAGGTTAACCCCCAGCACCAACCCCGGCGGCCGCCGTCCCGCCAACCGCCTGGCCAGAAAGTCCGCGCCCCGGCTGGGGAAGCCCAGCCGGTTGATGGCCGCCTCATCTTCGGGCAGCCGGAACAGCCGCGGCCGCGGGTTGCCTGGCTGCGGCCGCGGCGTCACCGTGCCCAGCTCCAGGTGGCCGAAGCCCAGACCGGCCAGGCCGCGCCAGGCCAAGCCGTCTTTGTCGTAGCCAGCCGCCAGACCCACCCGGTTGGCGAATCGCAACCCGAACAGCTGTACGGGCTGCTCTGGGGCAGCATACTGCCGCCGTAGCCAAGCCGCCGCTGGCGGCAAGCTGCCTGCCAGCTGCAGCAGGCGCAGGCTGGCACCATGCGCCATCTCAGGGTCCAGCCGGAACAGCCAGGGGCGTATGCGCTGATACATCAGCTCTCCAAGTAGCGTAGCGTGGCTTGGTGCTGTTGGGCGCTGATCGCCCCCTGCTCGCGCCAATAGTCCAGCAGTTCAGGCAAGCGCAGCACGGCGTGCAGGGCCAGGCCGCGCGGGCCAAAAACGTCCTGTCCCTGGGCCTGGCGGTTCACCAGCACCACGATCTCGCGCACTTTCAGCCCGGCTGCCTGCAGCTTTTCGATGCCTTCGAACTTGCTCTCGCCAGTGGTGACCAGGTCATCGATGACTACGGCGGTCTCACCCGGCTCGTAGGGCCCTTCCACTACCGAACGCGTGCCGTAATCCTTGCTTTCCTTGCGCGGGTAGACCAGCGGCCAGCCGCCGTGTATGGCAATGGCCGCCCCCAGCGGCAGGGCCGCGTAGGGCAGCGCCGCCAGCCGGTCAAAGCGCAGGCCGCGCAGCACGGCGCTGTAAGCTGCCGCCGCCCGCGCCAGTGCCGCCGGGTCGCCCACCAGCCGGCGCAGGTCCAAATAGATCGGCGAGAGCTGCCCGGACTTGAGCTTGAACTCGCCAAATTGCACGCAGCCCAGTCGCAGCAGGTCGTCGGCCAGCTGTGCATGGCGAAAAACCGACCTGGCCGTCTGGGCTTTGCTGCCTCGCGCCGTGTTCAGCGCCTCGCGCAGTTCGGCTGCCGCAGCGGCCGGGTCAGCCGTCCGGCTGATGGCCCGTGAGGCTGGCGCCAAGAGCCCCAGCCCATCTTCCCGCAGGCCGGCATGCACTGCTGCTTGCAGATCGCCGCCCTGGGCGCCGATCCCCGGCGCCAGGATCCACAGCCCTGGCGCCGCGGCGCGCACCGCCGCCAGCTCGGCGGGGTAGGTGGCGCCTACCACCAGGCCTACGTTGCCGTGCTGGTTCCATTCCTGCGCCAGCCGCGCCACGTGCAGGTACACGGGCTGGCCGCCGGCGCCCAAATCTTGCAGGTCGCCCGCGCCGGGGTTGGAGGTCTTGCACAGCAGGAAGACGCCCTTGGCCGGGTCTTCCAGAAAGGGCGCCACCGCATCCTGGCCCAGGTAGGGGCTGACGGTCAGCGCACCTGCCTTCAGCTCACCAAAGGCGGCCCGCGCATAGGCCGCCGCCGTGCTGCCGATGTCGCCGCGCTTGGCGTCCAGCAGCACGGGGATTCCCTCCGGCACTGCCGCGATCACATCTTGCAGCGCCTGCATGCCTGCCGCGCCGAAGACTTCAAAGAAGGCTGAGTTGGGCTTGAAAGCCGCGGCGTAGGGCGCGCTGGCTTCGATCAACCGCAGGCAAAACTCCCTGGCGGCCGCTGAGCTGGGCTCGCTCAGGTCCTCCCCGTGGGGGTCCAGCCCCACGCACAGCAGGCTATCAACCGCGCGGCAGCGCGCCTCCAATTGCGCAAAGAATCCCGTCAAGGCTATGCCTTTCCCAGCACCATGGCCAGCAAGGCCATGCGCGTGTACATGCCGTACTCCATCTGGCGGAAATAGGCCGCCCGTGGGTCATCATCTACATCCATGCTGATCTCGCCGACCCGCGGCAGAGGGTGCATTACGATCATCCTTTGCTTGGCGGCTTTCATCGTCTCAGGCGTGATCACATACAGGTCTTTGAGCTGCTCATACTCTTCCAGGCTGGCGAAGCGCTCTTTCTGCACGCGGGTTACATACAGCACATCGGTCTCCGGCAAGATGCCGTCCAGCTCGCTGAATGCTTCCTGTTTCACATTCTTCTTGCTCAGCTCGGCTACGATCTCCTCCGGCATCTTCAGCACTTGCGGTGAGACATAGTTTAGCTTGACGTTGAACAAGGCCAGCAGCCGCGCCAGCGAGTGCACCGTGCGGCCGTTCTTCAGGTCGCCCAGCAAGGTCACACTCAGTCCTTCCGGGTTGCCCAGCTCCTCAAAGATGGTGAACAGGTCCAACAGCGCCTGAGTGGGGTGCTCACCAATGCCGTCGCCGGCGTTGATGATCGGCTTTTTGGCGTACTGTGCCGCCAGGGCACAGGAGCCTACTTCTGGATGACGCAGCACGATCACATCCGCATAGCATTCCAGCGTGCGCACCGTGTCGGGCAGCGATTCGCCTTTGGATACCGAAGAGTACTGCACATTGTTGATCGGGATCACCGAGCCGCCCAGCCGTTCCATCGCCGCCGTGAAGGAGGAGGAAGTCCGCGTGGAAGGTTCGTAAAACAAATTGGCCAGGATTTTCCCTTTGAGCAGATCGAAGCTGCCAATCCGCTCTACGATGCTGCGCATTTCGTGGGCCACCCGGTAGATGTAGGTCAGATCCTCCCGGCTGAATTGGTTCACTGAAAGGATGTCCTGCCCGTACAGCGGAGCGTTGCGTTGCTCGCCAAAGGGCAGGCTAAAGGTATTGATCGCACTGGATAAAGGGGTCATAGGTTCCTCCATTTAATGACGAATGGGCCGTCCGCTGCCCGGGGCAGCCCGCAGGCGGCCGTCTTCATAGGCTGTTTGCCCGCGCAGTGTCACGCGCACCACCCGGCCGTTCACCTGCCAACCCTCGAAGGGCGTCCAGCCGCAGCGGGTGTGCTGCTCGGCTGCGCGGATTTCATAGCGGCTGTTAAGATCTACCTCCACGTAAGTCTCTGGCTGCTCCGGCAGGCGAAAGATGCGCTGGGGGTTGCTGTGCAGGCGGGCAATGATGTCGTCCAGCGTCAGCCGGCTCTCGCGGGACGCATTCAGCAGCAGCGGCAGCATGGTCTCCAGCCCAGGGTAACCGGGCGGTGGTGTGGCGCTGTCCTTCTCCTCCAGCGTGTGTGGGGCGTGGTCCGTGGCGAAGCAGTCCACTACGTCCAGGTTGGCCCACAACGCCTCTTGGTCGGCTTTGCTCGCCAGCCGCGGGCGCACCTCGGCCCGCCCGGCGCCCAGCGCGGGGATGTCGTCCTCGCACAGGAACAGGTGCTGCGGGCACACCTCGCAGGTCACTTTGAGGCCGGCTTGCTTAGCCGAGCGGATGAGGGCGATCTCTTCTGCCAGCGAGACGTGGCAAATGTGCACCGGCCGGTCGTGCAGCGCGGCCAGCAGGATGGCCGCCGCCATCGTCTTGCTTTCGGCATGCACACACAATGGCCAGTCCTGCGGCCAGGCGGCGAAGTGCGGCAGCCAGTCGCGCATGTCGTCCAGCTTCAAGTCGCCGTAGGTCTGGTCCAGGTATAGCTTCAGCCCGGCCGCCAAGGGGGCGACGGAGGCGGTTGTGGCCGCATTGCCGCTAGCGCCGCCGATGTACTGGCCGTAATCGCAGTGGGCTTTGCCGGCTGCCAGCGCCAGGCCGGCCGCCAGCGTTTCGGCCGAATTGATCGTCGGCAGCGTGTTGGGCATCGCCAACACGGTGGTGATGCCGCCGGCCAGCGCCGCCGCCGTGCCGCTGGCCCAGTCCTCCTTGTGCGTCGCGCCAGGTTCGCGCAGGTGCACATGCACATCGGCCAGGGCGGGCAGGCGCGTCAGCATCGGTCGCCGCCAGGCACAAAAAAAGCGCCCAAGAGACTGTTCTCTTGGGCGCTGACGTACAGGGGAAGTTGGTGTGGCGTTTCGTGCATGTCCTGCCTATTGTACAAAATCCAGCGCTTTCGTCAAGCCAGCACAACAACCCATATTGGCAAACTTGTAACAAGCGCAACACCTACAATAGAATCCGGCGGAAGAATCAAACAGGGCCAGGTATGCACCCGGCCCTGTGATTTGTGTGTTTCAGGTTTATTCGGCGATCACGTTTTCGCCCTCAATGAATTCCTCCATGGCTTTACGCGCCAAGTCATCGGGAATCTGCTGGGGCGGGGTCTTCATCAGGTAAGCGGACGGCGCGATCAGCGGGCCGCTCATGCCGCGGTCTAGGGCCACTTTGGCGCAGCGCACCGCATCGATGACCACGCCAGCCGAGTTGGGCGAGTCCCACACTTCCAGCTTGACCTCGATGTTCAGCGGCACATCCCCAAACGAGCGGCCTTCCAGGCGCATATGCGCCCATTTGCGGTCGGTCAGCCAGGGCACATAGTCACTGGGGCCGACATGCACATCGTCGGGGTTCATCTCATAGGGCAGCATGCTGGTCACCGCACCGGTCTTGGAGATCTTCTTCGACTCCAAACGCTCGCGCTCCAGCATGTTGTAAAAGTCCATGTTGCCGCCAAAGTTTAGCTGGTAGGTGTGGTCCAAATGCACGCCGCGCTCCACGAACAGGCGAGCCAGCTCGCGGTGCGTGATCGTGGCGCCTACCTGGCTCTTGATATCATCGCCGATGATCGGCAGGCCGTGCTCCGCAAAGCGTTGGCCCCAATACTCCTGGCTGGCGATGAACACCGGGATGCAGTTCACCAGCGCCACGCCGGCTTCCAGGATCTGCTCCACGTACCATTTGGTGGCCATTTCGGACCCCACCGGCAGGTAGTTGATCACCACATCTGTTCCAGTTTCCTGCAGGATGCGGGCGATATCCGCCGTGGAGCCCGGCGCCTTCTCCACCACCTCCCGTAGGTACTTGCCCAGGCCGTCGTGCGTCATGCCGCGCTGCACCGGCACGCCCAGGTGCGGCACATCAGCGAACTTGATCGTGTTGTTGGGGTAGGCCCAGATGGCCTCGCTCAGGTCCTTGCCCACCTTGGTGGATACCACATCAAAGGCAGCGCTGAACTCGATATCGCGGATGTGATAGCCGCCCAGATTGACATGCATCAAGCCGGGGACTTCATCGGTCTCCGAGGCGTTCTTGTAATACTCTACGCCCTGCACCAAGGAATTTGCGCAGTTGCCGACGCCAATAATGGCGACGCGTACTTTGGAAGATTTAGACATTTGTCTCCTTTGCTGTGGTTCTTGGGGGATTATAACCCTAGCATTCCAGCTGGCTGTCGGATGGCGTTATGATTGCAGCGTGAACCCTTATTCGCTTTCGGAGATCCACGCCAGCCTTGTCGACATGGACCGCCAGGTATATGAATACTTTGCCGGCATCCCCAGCCAGGATTTCTTCCAACACCCAGCTGGGGTTTGGTCCCCGGCGGAGAACTTGGCCCATCTAAGTATTTCTGTGCGTCCGGTCACGCTGGCTTTGCGTGTGCCTCGCCGCGTGTCTGGTTTGATTTGGGGCTCACCGGGCCACAGCCGCCCATTCCCTGAGCTGGTGGCAGCCTACCGGGCCGCGTTGGGACAGGGAGGCGTTGCCCCGGCCCAATTTGTGGCCGAGGTGGACGACCAACCCGCCGACCCGCAGGCCGCCCAGCAAAAGCTTCTGGAGAGCTGGCGCAAGGATGCTTCCCGCTTGGAAGCCGCAGCCGCCACTTGGCAGGATGAAGACTTGGACAAGGCAGCTGTGCCACACCCTCTGCTGGGCAAGCTCACCCTGCGCGAACTGTTGTTTTTCACGCTCTATCACAACTTGCATCACATCAATGACGTCCGTGGGCTCTTGGGAGCGTCCCCGCTGGAATGGTGAACCGATGATGAATGTCCGCAAAACAATTTCAGAAGACTTGGAAGACTTCCTGTCCAACTATGCGCCGGATGTGCGCAATCTGGCTCTGGCCCTGCGTGAGCGTATCTTCGATATTGAGCCGCGTGTCAAAGAGCAAATTGATATCAAAGCCAGCCTGCTGGGTTACGGTTACGCCGACACGTACAAGCACATCATTTGCGTCGTGATTCTCTACAGCGAGTACGTCAACCTGGGCTTTCCGCGTGGTGTCGACATGCCTGACCCCGAAGGTCTGCTGCAGGGTACCGGGAAATACGCCCGCCACATGAAGATCGGTGCTCTGGCAGATGTGGAGGCGCCTGAAGTGGCTGCGCTGCTCCAAGCGGCTGTGGACCTGACGCCGTTTCCTGGCGAGGAAGATTAAATAAACAGAGGCCGCTTTTCAGCGGCCTCTGTTTGTATGCATAGACTTGAGCTAAGGAACCTTGATCACAACTGACAAATAGCCAAAAGCCTGTCCGCTGGCATTCGCCAACGCCCACCAACCGGTATAGTCACCGGCCGTGGCGGGGGCCGTCAGAGTTACTGATATTTCCGTGCTGCCACCAGAAGGCACTGCCACGCTGAGCGGTTGGCCGCTGGTGCCGCCCATTTGATCGCCGCTGCTGTAGATCAGCGTATAGCTGGTGGACCACTCGCAGGTACCCGCGTTGCGCACCTGCCAGGTTTTGGTGAACGGCGTATTGGCCGCGATCTCTTCACCATCGCTCACCGTCACATCCGCCAGGAAGCCCATCACATCACAGGTGCCGCCTGTGCCGGTCCCCGCGCCGCCCGCTGCCGGGCTGGTTGGCGTGAACAGCGGTGTCTCGGTGACATCAGGCGTGCTGGTGGGTGGCTCTGTGTTGGTCGGGCTGGGGGTCAGCAAGGCCACCTGGGTATATTGCGCGTGCACGGTGGTGACTGCATCGCCCACCGCCTGCGTCACCGTGGCTTGCAGATCCGCTTCAGACAGGCCGCAGGCGCTCAGCAGCATGGCCGCAGCCAAAAATATCGGGATCAATAGGGTTCTTTTCATCAGGCCTCCTTAATCTCAAATCAGCCAACGCATTGTACCCAGCCCAGCCCGCAGACTGAGCGCATTAATTTGGCGCTTATCTATACAAAAAAAACGGCGGGCCATTGGCCCGCCGTTTTTCTTAGAGCGTATACAGTTCGCCGTATTTTGTTTTTAGATACTGGATGTACGGCTCGATGCGTAGGGGACCGCCAGTCACCCGCTCGATCAGCTCGTTCGGAGTGAACTTGGAGCCGTGCCGGTACAAGTTGTCCTTCAGCCAACTGTGCAGTGTGCCGAACTGGCCTTGGCCGGTCTGCTGGGGAATGTCTGGGTGTGCCTTGAGCGCTGCGTCGTAAAACAACGCGCTCATAATGTTGCCCAGGGTGTAGCCTTGAAACTCTCCGCCGATCGCGCCGCCATACCAGTGCACATCTTGCAGCACGCCGTCCACATCACTGGGGGCGTGAATGCCCAGGTCGGCCTGGTAACGGGCGTGCCAGGCTTCCGGCAAGTCCTTAACTTCCAGCTTGCCTTCGAGCAGCTCCAGCTCCAGCTCGAAGCGCAGCATCACATGCAGGTTGTAGGTCACCTCGTCGGCATCCGTGCGGATCAGGGAGCGTGAGACTTTGTTGATCGCCCGATAGAACTCGTCCAGCGAGACTCTGTTCAGCTGGCCGGGGAACTGCTTCTGCAGCTTGGGGTAGTAATGCTCCCAGAAGCCGCGGCTGCGACCGATGATGTTCTCCCAGGTGCGTGATTGGCTCTCGTGCACACCGGAGGACGTGCCGCCCGCCAGTGGTGTACCTTCCAGGGCCGGGTCAATGCCCAACTCATACAGGGCATGGCCGGTCTCGTGCAGCGTGCTAAACAGCGCGTCGGAGAGGTCGCCTTCCTGCACGCGTGTGGTGATGCGCACATCGTCAATGGCGAAGCTGGTCATGAACGGGTGCGGGCTTTTGTCCTGGCGGCCCCGGTTGAAGTCGAAGCCATAGTCCTTGGCAACCTGCATGCCGAAAGCCAGCTGTTCGTCCTCCGGGTAGCCAGCGCGCAGCGGGCTGTCATCCGCCATTGCCTGTTCGGTGATGGTCTTGACCAGCGGTACCAGCTGTTCGCGCAACTCGCCGAAGACGCGGCGGATGTCAGATGCCTTCATGCCCGGGTCGGGTCCGTCGATCAGCGGGTCGGCGATGTGCTCGTATCCGGGGAAGAAGTTGGCGTATTCGCGACTCAGGTCAAGCGTGGTCTTGAGCTTGTCTTCCACGGCTTTGAAGTTGTTGGCGGGGCGTGCTTCGGTCCAAGCCTGGTAGCTCACGGCAGAATGGGTGCTAAATTTCGCTACCCAAGCCGGTGGCACTTTGACGGCCTTTTCGTAATCGCTGCGCGTCTTGCGGATCAGCGCCGCGTCATCAGAGTCGTAGGGCAGGCCTTCAGCGTAGGGCTGCAGTTCATCCAGCAGCTTGCCGATCGCCGGGTCGGTGAACTTCTCCTGGCTTAAACTGGCCAGAGTCGCCATCTGGCGGCCGCGGCTGTTGGCTCCGGCGGGAGGCATAAAGGTGGCCTGGTCCCAGCCTAGTACGGCGGTGGCGCTATTTAGGTTGGAGACTTCTTCGAGCCGCGTTTTCAGTTCTTTCAGTTTCTTTTCCATGGGTAGTCCTTTAGATGAATTGGGGGTGGAGGCGCAAATTGTAGCTAAGCAAGCCGGAGGGAGCCCGCCCGGCAGCCGCCCGCTGCGGGCTGGCCAACGGCTCTGGCTTGACGGGTAGATAGGCTTGCAAATTGGCGGTGATCAGCGGCAGCACCTGGCGCACCAGCTCCGCCACCGGCTGTCGTTTGTTTTGCTGGCTCCACTGGAATGCCGCGCCATAGATGGCCCAGCTGGTCACCATGGCGGTTTGCTGCACAGAGGCTTGCTGCGGGCGGTTAGGTTTGCTGGTCTCCAGACGCTGCAGCAGCAGAGTGTAAATCTCGTCCTTGATTTGCTTTTCGGACAAAGCCTGCATTTGGCCGCGTGGGGCAGGGCAGTGCTTTTCATAGCCCTCGAGCAGCCCACAGACCACCCGCAGCATCTTTTCGATCATCTCGGTCAGGCCGGGGTCGGCGCTCAGCTCCGCGTGCAGTTGGGTGCGTACCAGGCTGCGGATGGAATACTCCAGCAGGGAGAATTTGTCCTGGAAATGCGCATAGAAAGTAGCCCGGTTCAAGGTGGCGCGCTCGGCGATCTCACTGACCGTGATCGACTCGAAACTTTTCTCGCCCATCAGTTCGTTGAGCGCATCAATCAGCAGATTGCGCGTGCGCGTGATGCGCGGGTCCTCGCGCTCGGTAGTGGCAAGTTGGTTAATCAACATTCTTGGCCTTTTGTCGCATAGCGAACATACTCGGTTCTTTGTTGGTTGACGAATTGGTCAACTTAGCTATCATCTGTAGCATACACTACAAGTGTTGTTTACACAAGGAGCTGCATGAATATCATTCTTTGGATCGCCCAGGGCCTGTTGGGGTTGGGTTTTATCGCTGCTGGCTATAACAAGGCGTTTCGCGCCCAGCAGGCTGCCGCGCAGCCTGCCATGGCTTGGATGTCTGCCGTATCCCCTCCATTGCTGCGCTTCATCGGCTTGGCGGAGATCGCCGGTGGGTTGGGGGTTCTTGCCGATGCTGTCAGGGGTGCTGCCCTGGCTCACGCCTGTGGCGGCGGCGTTGTTGGCGCTGGTGATGGTGTTGGCCTCGGGTTTCCACTTTTCACGAAAGGAACACCCGGCGATAGTCATCAATCTAGTGCTGTTGTTGTTGGCGCTGTTTGTGGCCTGGGGCCGCTGGGATCTTGTCGCCGCATAAATCTGTGAGCAAAATGACATCGTGTCATTTCGTCAAAATTATCTTCTTTAAGGAGCAACATGTTTGATTTTATTACGCAGTATTCCGATTGGGGTCTCTTGATCTTGCGCTTGGGCGTAGCCTATGTTTTTTGGGCTCATGGCTTGCCCAAGATCAAAGATGTCGGCAAGTTTGCCGGCTTCCTGCAGCAGCTTAAGGTGCCTGCCGCGGGTCTGATGGGTTGGGTGGTTTCTTTGTGGGAAACCCTTGGGGCCGTTTTGCTGGCTCTGGGCATCTTCACTCCGCTGGTGGCGCTGGGCTTTGTTGCTGTAATGCTGGTGGCCATTCGTGGCGTGAAGATCGGCATGGCCAAAGCCGATTTCGTGGGCGGTTGGGAGTTGGAGTTCACCCTGCTGGTGGCTGCTCTGGCGCTGGTCTTCACCGGTGCTGGCGCCCTTTCTCTGGACGCCTTCTTCGGCATCTAAATCCTGCAAACAGCACAGAACAAAAAAGGCGGCCAGCTGGCCGCCTTTTTTTGTTCTTGATTCCAGTTGGTTAGCGCGTGAACCAGGAAATGATGTTACGGACCACGACGCCAATCACCGCAAAGCCCAGGAAGAAGACCAGCGCGCCATTAATGCCAGACAGGTAGGTGCCAATCTGGGGAATGGCTCCGAGGGAATTGCCAAACAAGGCCAGACCGATGGACAGGATGATGAAAGAATTTTCTTCTGCCTTATTGATGAACAGCACACCACCAACCAGACCCAACAGCATAAGGATATAGCGGGCCCAATCGGTAACCACGGGATTGAGCTGAGTGGAAGGCAGGACGCCCAGGACTGCGGCCAGGGTCAGGCCGACCAGGAAACTCCATTTACCGACTGCGGCCATATCCACGCTGGCTGCTTCGCTGACCGCCGGGGACGTGGCCGTGCGTTTGCTGGCGGCGGGTTTGCTACTCTTTGCTGTCTTCTTGGGTGTTGCCTTTTCTGTAGCCATAAATGCTCCTTAGGTTTTTGGAAAGATTAGTTCGGCCTCACTATACACCATGAAGAATACCTGCGCGCTTTTGTCAGGCTGGGTAATGCTGGTGCAGCAGGCGGTTGAGCTTGTCTCGTTGTGCCGCAGTCAGGTGAGCTTTTGGATCGCCTTTTTGCAAAGTGTGCTTGAGCTTCTTGATGGAAGCAGTCGGGATGGGGGCGCCAGCCACGCGCTCGACCTCGGTATTCTCATCCATCATCACCAAGACCGCCTGGATACGCAACTGTGCGTCCGGCCAGTGCTTTTGCAGGAAGCGGTCGATTGCTTCGGCGTCTATCGAGGCTTCAGCCACTGGGCGGCCGATGCCTTCCTGTCCCAGTCGCGCCAAGATGTTGGGCAGCTTAACCGTCCAGCGCTTTTTTTGGCTGTCATAGCTCACCTGGCCGCGGGTATGCCGCGGCAGCAGCATCCAAACACCGCTGGGAGCCACCAGCAGGTGCGCTACCGGCGAACGGTAGTGATACAGGCTGAAATGGTTGTCCAGCGAACCGAGCGCCTTGTTGAAACCCTGGTCGGCCCGGCGGCCCCAGCGGCTGAACCAAGAACCCACCTGGACCAGCACGATGCCCAATACCAGGAAAAGCAGGTAGAGGCCGAATTGGCCCTCCCCGAACAACACGTACACGGACCCGACCAGCGCCAGCATGCCCAGCAGGCTGGCCACAAAAGACCCACGGATGTTTCGTTTATATAGCGCTTCGTTGTTATGAATATGCATGGTCATTCGCTGGCTGGCGCAGTGACCTGGCTCAGACCCTGCTCAATGCGCATGCGCAGGCTGTCCAGCAGGCCTACCTGCGCGGAGCGCTGCGCCAGCTTGACCGCACTGACGATGGCGCGCCCGTCTGAGCGGCCGTGACCGATGAACACCAGCCCGTTGACGCCCAGCAAGGTCGCCGCGCCGATCTCGCCCGGGTCCAGGTCTTTGCGCAGCCGGCGGAAGGCTGGGCGCGAGAGCAGACCGCCGATCTTTGTCAGCGGGGAGGCCATCAGCTCTTCGCGCAGGCGCTCGGTGATCAGCTTGGCCACGGCTTCGGCCGTCTTCATCAGCACGTTGCCGGTGAAGCCATCGGTCACGGCAACGTCTGCCTGCCCGCCGAACAGTTCTTTGCTCTCCATGTTGCCCACGAAGTTGAGGCCGCTGGCGGCGATCAGCGGGAAGGTAGCCTTGATCAGGTCGTTGCCTTTGCCTTCCTCCTCGCCATTAGAGATCAGGCCGATGCGCGGGCTGCTGATACCCAGGATCTCTTCCGCGTATACGGCGCCCATCAGGGCAAACTGCTGCAAGTATTCCGGCTTGCATTCGGCGTTGGCGCCGATATCCAGCGCCACACAGCGACCGCCCTTGACCGGGTACATCACGGTCAGGGCGGGGCGCAGCACGCCTTGCAGGCGGCCCAGGCGGGCTAAGGCGATGGCCAGCGCGCCGCCCGTGTTGCCTGCTGTGACGAACGCGGCCGCTTCGCCGCTTTTGACCAGATCCAGGGCCACGCCCATGGAGTTTTGCGAGCGGCGCAGGGCGCCAGGGCCGATGTGATCGCTCATTTCGAATACTTCCGGCGCATTAACCACTTCTATACCGGCAGCGCGTGAACCCAGCATCTCCTTCAGACGGGGGGCATCGCCCACCAGGATCAGGTCTGCGCCCATGCTTGGGGCTAGTTCCACTGCGGCTTCAACCTCCGGTGCAGGATGGTTGTCACTGCCCATGGCGTCCAGAACGATACGCATCTATCCTCCAAAAAGTGGATCAGGGGTTTACCAAAACCGCTGTTGCTTGACACTAAGGTTGCGGGCATTATAATTCCTTGTCTGCGCTGGTGCTGGAACTGGTAGACAGGCATGGTTGAGGGCCATGTGCCGCAAGGCGTGTGGGTTCGATTCCCACCCAGCGCACCAATCGACAGCGAGCGACTCATTGTGATGGGCTGCTCGCTGTCTTTGATTTAACCTATAATCAACCTATGGCGAAACTGGTCACAGTCGATGAGATGGTCGCCATTGAACGGGCGGCAGACGCTGCAGGCTGGTCTTACGCTCACATGATGCAGGCTGCGGGCACTTCTTTAGCGCAAGCCGTGATTGCGCATAGTCATTCCCTTGAGAAGAATATAGTGGCCCTGGTGGGGCCTGGAAACAATGGCGGAGACGCCTTGGTGGCTTTGCGGTTGTTGGCTGAAGCGGGCTGGCAGACCCAAGCGCTGTTGGTCGGCGGAAGGCCGGCTGAGGATGACCTGCTGCTCGCTGCACAAAGTGGGGGCGTGCGGATTTCATCCTTTGCGCCAGATCTGGCCCAAACTGCTCTGCAAAAATGTGCCGTGCTGTTGGATGGCCTGTTAGGCACCGGCATGCGCCTTCCGCTGCGCCCGGCGTTTGCCGATGCGTTGGACCTGACCGTCCAAATACTCAACAACCTGGCCACGCGGCCGCTGGTGGTCGCCGTCGATTGTCCTTCTGGAATGGATTGCCGGACTGGTGCAGTCGCCCCTGAGGCCCTGGCCGCAGACCTGACCGTATGCATGGCTGCCGTAAAGCAAGGCATGCTGACCACCAGTGCCTGGCCCTATCTAGGGCAATTAGAGATTGGCGATATTGGCCTACCGCAGGACCTGCCTGCCTGGGCCGCCATTCCGCGCGCGGTAATCGACCGTCCTATGGTGCGCCAGACCCTGCCGCCGCGCCCCCTGGACGCGCACAAAGGCACCTTTGGCACCGCCCTGGTTGTGGCCGGTTCCCAGGCGTATCCCGGAGCGGCCTTACTGGCCGCTCAGGCTGCCTACCGGGTGGGCAGTGGCCTAGTGCGCGTGGGAACCACGGCAGCGGTGCAGGCAATGCTGGCCGGGCACTTGCCTGAGGCGGTTTGGTCGGTCCTACCGAGCGAGGCTGGCGCCATCGCCGAGGCCGCCGCGGCTGATCTGGCGGCCGCTTTGCCGCGCGCAACGGGCTTGTTGCTGGGACCGGGATTGGGCCAGCAACCCGGCACAGGTGCCTTTGTGCGTGCTGCACTGGGTTTGGCTCTGCCGCCTACAGTCATCGACGCAGACGCCTTGCGCTGGCTGACGGAGATCGGAGATTGGCCAGGTCGCCTGAGAGCGGATAGCGTGCTGACCCCGCACCCGGGCGAGATGGCCGCACTTAGCGGCTTGAGTGTGGAGCACATCCAGGCCGACAGGCTGGCAGTGGCCGAGCGCTATGCTCAGACCTGGCGACAGGTGCTGGTCTTGAAAGGCGCCTTTAGCGTGGTGGCCGCGCCAGACGGGCGCAGCGCTACCCTGCCGTTGGCCACCCCGGTGCTTTCCCGTGCCGGCAGCGGAGACGTTCTGGCAGGCCTCATCACCGGATTACTGGCGCAGGGGGTGTCCTCCTACCAGGCTGCTTGCGCCGCAGTATGGCTGCATGGACATACGGGCGAGCGTGCCTTAAGTCGCCTGGGCACCGCGGCTGGTGTTCTGCCCAGCGATCTGCTGGCGGAGCTGCCCGCGGCCATCGCAGCCGCAATGGGTTAAACAATAAAGGACTGGCCAGGCCAGTCCTTTATGCTCATATACAGATCGTGTTCTTAGTTCTTCTTGCCGCCACGCGGGGTCTTGGCAGCTTCTACGGCCGCTTCACCGCGCAGGCGAATGTCCTCGATCGCGGCTTCACCGCGGGTACGGACATCTTCGGCGCGGCCACGCAGATCCTTGGCCTGTTCACGCGCCAGGCGGGTCAGTTCATCGGCACGCTCACGTGCCTCAGCGGCAGCCTTCTCCAGGGCGTCACTGCTCATATCGCGCAGTTCAATGCCTCTTTCACGCAACAGCTTGCGGGTCTCTTCGCCGGATTGCGGGGCCATCAGCAGAGCACTCACCGCACCGATAATGCCGCCCATCAGCAGGCCGGAAAAGAAAGCTCCAAAATCACCATTTCTGTCAGACATGTCACACTCCTTAAATTTGGTTAACCCGATTATTTGTTAACCCATAGTCGTAATAGGTCCAGCGCACGGCGGACTGCCGCTGCGCCGCTATTAACCTTAACGATGGGGGCCACGAGTTTATCACTTATGAATTGGGTTGTGCCGCGCATCGTGTCTGCGGCCTCGGTGGCAGATTCCAGGATGGGGCGCACTTCGTTGTTGAGCAAATTGACCAGACGCGCCACTTGCACCAACAATAGCAGCAAGGCCAAACCCACCAGCAGGAACTCAAAGGCAACCAGGATAATCAGAATATCCCGCACGGTTTCCGTAGGCGCCCCAGGCTGCAGCAGGAAGTAGATCGCCGCGACCAGACCCGCAAGCATCAAAATGCCCAGCACAACCAACCCGATCATCAGGTTGCGGGAAGAATTGTCTGTGGTCTGCCCCTCTGCGTAGATGGGGCTGTCTTCATACGAGTCGTAGCTCACAAAATTTCCCTTCCAGATCTAATTATACCCATTGGGATTTGCGTTTTTATTCGCTTTGCCAGCCTGCTACGACATCTCGGATCTCTTGCAGTTGTGGCTGGTTGCCTTCTACGCTGCGGATGCCCGCACTGTCCAACACGGTGCAGGCGGGGTCCAGGCAGTAGCGGTACTCCAGCATTTGTGCAAAGTTGGTGGGACTGTTGAGTCGGTAGGCCCAGTGTCCCGGCCCAAGCGGCCACATTGGCAGCGGGGTGGACCAATCGCCGAGCTTGAATTGCACATAGGCCAGCAGGTTATCCACCGGCGCCTGCAGCTCAAACCAGATGGGCGCGGCAGACCCGGCCGACCAGGAGACGGCCTGGTCGTGGATCTCCAGCTCACTGGTGCCGTCCGGGATGATCAGTTGGCGCAGCAAAAAGCTGCCATCCGCCAGGTGCTCCGCGTTCCACAGGCCGTCTCCCAGCGTATATTTGTAGCGAATGTCCACACCGGTCGGCAATTGCAAGATCAGGCCATAACGTCCGTCCGCTTGCGAGATCATCAGCGGGCGGGCGGCCAGGCTATCCAGATTGCCGGTCAGGAACACGGGGGTTCCGGCGGTATGGTCTGCGGGAGGCGTCAGCCAGAAGGTGACAGTCGCCAGGCTGCTGGGCTGCACTTCAATCGTGGCCGGCGTATCACTATGGGCCGCCACCAGCGCGCCCTGCTGGAAGGTCCGCTGGCTGCCGTTGGCGGAGTAAGCCAACACATTGTGCAGTCCTTGCAACAAGCCGGGCAGCACGAACTGACCTTCTGGGTCGGTGCGGGTTTGCAGGCCGGCGGCAACCACCACCATATTGGCCAATGGGCTGCCGTCTGCCGCTGTCAGCTGCCCGCTTACCTGGCCGGTCTCCTGCTCTACGCGCATGTCCGTCCACGCCGCCACCATGTCGTGCGCCACGTGCCCTGGGCCATCCACGTAGAAGGCCCGAAACTCGATCGCTGCGCCGTCGGCGGCGGCTTCATTGGCACTGCCGGCGGCCCCCTGACGCATATAGCGATACTTCAGCAAGCTGCCCTGCGGCACGCTCATTTTTAGGCTGACGCTTTGCTCCCCGGTGGAATGCATGGCGATTGGTTGCGTGTTCAATGCCAATCCAGTCACGTCATCCAACAGCACCAGGAAGATCTGCTCCCCGGCTGGCGTGTCTTGGGGCAGCAGTGCGCTAAAGGTCACATCCACTGAGCGCGGCAATTCGTAGCTGCTGAGCTGGGTGGTCTGACCGCTGCATGCGGATAATGCCAGGGTAAGAAATAGGCAGAACAATCGCTTCATGACAATCTCCGGCGGGTGCGTTGGCCCAGGGCGGCTGTGCCCACACTGAGAAAGTAGATCAGGCTGAGCGGGATCCACACCAGCATCATGTTTATCGGGTCGACTGTGGGCGTAATGGCTGCGGCCAGCACGGCCAGTAGGACCACGGCGATACGCCAATTTTGCGCCAGCCAGCGGGCTGGGAGTAAGCCCATGGCCGCCAGCGTGTAGGACACCAGGGGAAATTCAAAAGAAAGGCCGACCCAGAACATCAGTCCTGTGGCAAAGCCGATATAGGAGGAAGGCCGCACAATCGTGGGGATGTCCATGAAGTTGAGCAAGAAATTGACCGCAGGTGGCAGCAACACATAATAGGTGAACGTTACCCCGGCGGCAAACAATACGAACACCAGCGGGATCGCCAGCAGGCCGAGGATGCGCGCCTTGCGCGAAATGCCGGGGGCCACAAACAGTAGCAATTCCAGCGCGATGTAAGGCAGGGTGACGGCAAAGCTGGCCAATAAAGTAACACGCATCACGGTCCCGATCGGCTCGGTGATGTCCACCGCTTGCAAGGCCTCCAAGCCGCCCACCGGGGCAGCCAGCCAGTCCAGCAGCGTTCCGGAGAATTCGAACAGAATGATGGCGGCCAGGGCCATGGCCAATGTCGCCCGCAACAAATGGCCGCGCAGGGCGGCCAAGTGCGCCAGCACTTCGTTAGGGCGGGCGACGGCCTTTTGTACGGCTTCGCCCAAGGGTGAATCCTCGGGTTCCTCGCCAAAGAATCGCCGCGGTCCTGCCGTCAACCGGTCCAAACCGCGGGCGACCCAGCGGAAGGGAGCGGTCAGGCCGCGCCACAGGACAGTAAGCGCCACCCGCATTACTTAGCCTCTTGTGGGTTGTCGCCTGCAGCAGGGTCCTTGGGGGCTTGGGTTTTCTGGGACAGGGAATCCGGCGAGCGCGTCCAGGCGCTGAATTGGCCTTCCAGTTCGCGTAAGGCTTGCTTTTGTTCCTTCAGGTCACTTTCCAGTTCATCCAGGCCTGCCTGGCGAACCAGTGTTTCAGGGAATTCGCGCAGTTGCCGGCTGGCGTCTTGCATGGCGCGCCAGGCTTCGGAATTGCGAAATTTGTGCAGGGTGCGCCCCAAGCTGCCGCCAATTTTCACCAGGTCGCGCGGCCCCATCACCAGGAAGACGATGATCAGAATGGCAAGCAGTTCCGTAATGCCAATTCCCAGGAATTCCATGGCGCTAGCTCTTCTCGTCGCCCAACGGGGCCAGCGAACTGAGCGTTTGCCCGATCTCTTCGCGGCGGTCTGCCAGGCTGCCCAGCACGCCGTTGACGAAACGGGACGAGCTGTCCGAACCGTAGCGCTTGGCCAGTTCCACGGCTTCGTTGATAGCGACCTTGACTGGTGTTTCACCACTGACGGCAAATTCCCACACGGCCATGCGGATCAGATTGCGGTCGATTACGGAAACTTGGTCGATTGGCCACTCGGGTGCGTGCTCCGCAATATACGCATCCAGACGTTGGCGCAAGGGCAGTACGCCCAGTACCAAATGCCGGGCAAACTCCTCCAGCTCCTGCTCCAGTTGGTGTTCACTGAAACGAACTTGCAGGACATGACCGGGCAGGTGATCGGTGAGGTCGATCTCGTAAAGTGCTTGCAGCGCCAGACTGCGTGCCCGTGTCCTTGGTTTCATCTCGGGTCAGCTGTTCGGGTAATAGATGTCTTCGATGTGGATATTGATGCGACCGGGCTGCATGCCCACCATTTCGTCGATGGCGCGGGTTACCGCTGCCTGCACCTCATGGCCCACCTGGCGCAGGTTGACCCCGCTCTCCAATACCAGAAACAGATCCATCTCGACATGATTGCCATCGATCTTCACGTGCACCCCCTGGTCGGAGCGGCGGCCTACGCCGTGCGCCAGCATAGCGTACACGCCGGGCACATCCAGAGCCGTGAGCCGGGCGATCGATTGCAGTACATCGGGTGCAACAGTGGTCGTATCGGGGTTTCGCATGGGGGCCGCCTTTAGAACATGGCCAACCCGCCATCCACAGCCAGTACCTGGCCGGTGATGTAGGCGGCTTCATCCGAGGCCAGGAAGGCCACGGCTTTCGCAATTTCTTCCGGCTGGCCCTTGCGGCCCAGCGGGATCATGTTAACTGTGGCCGCCTGCATCTCCTCCGGCACGCTGTCCCAAATTTCCGTATCAATATAGCCGGCCGCAATGGCGTTGACGGTCACATTGCGAGAAGCCACCTCGCGCGCCAGCGCCTTGGTGAAGCCGATTTGGCCAGCTTTCGAGGCCGAATAGTTGGTTTGGCCGGCATTGCCAATTTGGCCAGAAATGGAGGTGATGTTGATGATGCGGCCGCGGCGGGCTTTCATCATATGCCGGGCGGCGGCTTTGGAGCAGTTGAAGGTGCCTTTGAGGTTGGTGTCCATGACCGCATCCCAAGACTCTTCGGACATCATCATGATCAACATATCTCGGGTGATGCCAGCATTGTTGACCAGGATGTCGATGCTTCCCCATTTTTCGATGGCGCCTTTGATCAGCGCCTGGGCGTCTTCAGACTTGGCCACATCGCCGATCAGCGCGGCGGCCTGGCCGCCGGCTTTGACGATCTCCATAACCACATCCTGGGCGGCTTTGCCGTTGCTGTTGTAGTTGATGATCACTTTGGCGCCGCGGGCGGCCAGCTCAATGGCGATGGCACGGCCAATGCCGCGTGAGCCGCCAGTGACCACGGCGACCTGGTCTGCGAGGGGGGTGGGGTTTACGGGCATGGTAAGGTCCTTTACTGCGGGGAGATTATACCAACCGGCGTTTAGCTGGTTTCGGCGAGGGCTTTTTCAAAGTCGGCGGGCTCACCCAGGGCGATGCCCTGAGCCTCGCTCTCGATACGTTTCAATAGACCAGTCAGCACGCTGCCAGTGCCGAGCTCAATGAACTGGGTCACGCCAGAGCGGTGCATGATCTGGATGCTTTCGGTCCAGCGCACGCGGGCGGTCAGCTGCGCTTCCAGGTCGGCGCGCAGCGCCGCCGCGTCGGCCAGCGCCGCAGCCTCAACATTGCCAATCATGGGGATAGCTGGCTCGCCTGGGTTGGCCTCGGCGATGGCCGCGGCAAATTCGCTTTGCACGCTGGCCATCAGCGGAGAATGGGCGGCGATGCTCACGGCCAGCGGCAGAGCGCGCTTGGCTCCGGCTGCTTTGGCGGCTTCCATGGCGCGTTCCACAGCCGCCGAATGGCCGGAGATGACCACCTGGCCCGGGCAGTTGTCGTTGGCTACCTGGGCGACTTCGTCGGCCGTGCTGGCGTTGGCACAGGCTGCTTCCACAGCCGGGATGTCCAGCCCCAGGATGGCGGCCATGCCGCCCGGCGAACGCTGGCCGGCTTGCTTCATCAGTTCGCCGCGCCGGCGTACCAGCCGCAACCCGGCGGCGAAGTCCAGCGCCCCAGCAGCCACGGCCGCACTCAGCTCACCCAGGCTGTGGCCAGCCACAAAGGCGGGCTGGAACCCGGGCCACAGTTTCTCGAAGACGCGCAGGGCGGCAATACTGTGTACGAATAGGGCGGGCTGCGTGTTGATCGTATCGTTCAGTTCGGCTTCCGGGCCATCCCAGCACAAGCTGGAGAAAGCGAAACCCAGCGTGTCATCGGCTTGCTGGAAGATGGCTTTGGCTTCGGGGTGAGCGGCGGACAATTCCTTGCCCATGCCGATCTTTTGCGATCCCTGTCCGGGGAAAATGAAGGCGGTGGTTTTGGGGTCTGGGGTCATTTCAAAAGCCCGTAATGTCGAAATGCTTCTAAAATGCTGTCTTCTTTGCTCTCAGGGCAGGGTAGAAGGCGCACTTCAGACTGTCTGTTATGTGCCCGAGTTACGGGCAACCCGCTTTTTTCTTTCATGTGAGTAATCCAACAAGTCTTCGGCGTATATCCATGTTCTTGCTTCACATAAGCTTGTATTTGAGCATAAGTGGCCATGGCTCTCCAAAAAAATACCCAATGGCTATGAACCTAGGGTGACAAACATTTTAAACGAAAAACGGGCCGTGGCCCGTTTTTTGTGCGTGCTTAGTCGCGCTCCACCTTGATCACTTCACGGCCTTTGTAGTGGCCGCAGTTCGGGCAGGCACGGTGAGGCAGACGGGTCTGCCCACAGTTGGAGCAGGTTGCCGTGTTGCGGACCTGCAAACTGTCATGGGCGCGGCGGCGGTCCCGGCGGCCCTTGGAAACTTTTCGTTTTGGAAGTGGCGTCATTTCCTTACCTTAATTAGTCCTTTGATCAACAGCCAATAATTATACCCAACAGAACTTTTCATGCAAGTCGAGTTTTTATGATCGATCCAAGCTTTGATCATCCCAACTGGCTGCATCTTCCAGTGCCTCCAGGTGCGTGAAGACCGTAGCGTTCTCCAAGCTGGCCCGGATCTCCCCTTCTAGCTGCTCCAGCAGACCGTGGCCGCGGCGCACGCTCCAGTCGCCGGGCACCAGCACGTGCATCGAGACGAAGCGCCGCGCCCCGGATTGCCGCGTGCGCAGAGCGTGAAACTGCACCGAGTCCTGAGTGTATCTATCCAAAATTTGCTGGATCTGGGACAGCTCTTCGGCGGGCAGGGCCGTGTCCATCAAGCCCTCGGTTGATTGGCGCAGGATGCGGTAGCCGGTCCAGGTGATGTTCAAGGCCACGATCAGCGCCACAACCGGGTCCAGCCAGCCCCAGCCGCTCAGCGCCACCAGGCCTACCGCCAGCAGCACCCCGGCGGAGGTCCACACGTCGGTGAGCAAGTGCTGGCTATTGGCTTGCAAAGCCGGCGAATTGTGGCGCTGGCCGGCCCTGCGGATCACCAGGGCGACCCCCAGGTTGATCAGCGAAGCCGTCACTGAGACGGCCAAGCCCAGGCCGATATCTTCCAGCGGTTGCGGGTATAGCAGACGCTGGATGGCGGCCCAGGCGATGCTCACCGCCGCCAGCAAGATCAGCCCGCCTTCCACACCGCTGGAGAAATATTCCGCCTTGCTGTGGCCGTAGGCGTGCTCCTCATCCGGCGGCTGGGCGGCGATGTTGAGCACCACCAGGGCCAGTACGCCTCCCGCCAGGTTTACCAGCGATTCGACCGCGTCGGAGAGCAAGCCCACCGAATCGGTCAGCCAATAGGCGGTGGTTTTCAGGGCAATTGTCGCCACCGCGGCGGCGATGGACAGCCAGGCATAGCGGGTGAGAAAGCTGCGTTCCATTACTTGATCTGGGAGCGCAAATATGCCTCAATGAATTCGTCCAAGTCACCATCCAGGACGGCCTGCGTATTGCCGCTTTCGTGGTCCGTGCGATGGTCTTTGACCATCTGGTAGGGGTGCAGCACGTAGGAGCGGATCTGGCTGCCCCATTCCGCTTTCTGGTAATCGCCACGCAGCAGGGCCAATTCTTTTTCTTTTTCAGCCTGCTGCACTTCCAGCAGGCGCGCCTTCAGCACGCGCATGGCATTTTCGCGGTTTTGGGTTTGCGAGCGCTCGTTTTGGCAGCTGGCCACCAGACCAGTGGGCAGGTGCGTGATGCGCACGGCGGTGTCGTTCTTTTGCACGTTTTGCCCGCCGGCGCCGCCGGAGCGGAAGGTCTCGATCTTCAGGTCATTGGGGTTGATCTGCACATCGGCATCTTCCACCTGCGGCAGCACTTCCACCTGGGCGAAGGAGGTGTGCCGGCGATTGGCCGAGTCAAAGGGCGAGAGGCGCACCAGGCGGTGCACGCCCTTTTCCGGGCGTAGGTAACCATAGGCGTATTGCCCGCCGATGGCGATGGTCACGCTTTTAATGCCGGCTTCTTCGCCGGGGGTTTGGTCCAGGATCTCGGTCTTGTAGCCGGATTCTTCCGCCCAGCGCAGGTACATGCGCTGCAGCATGGCAGCCCAGTCCTGTGAGTCGGTGCCGCCCGCCCCGGCATTGATGCTCAGCAGCGCATCGCCCGCGTCGTAATCGCCGGAGAGCATGGTACGCAGCTCACGCTGCTCGAGCTCGCGCTCCAAAGCAGTCGACTCGCTGCCCAACTCTTCTGACAGGTTCTCGTCACCCAGCCCAGCCAGTTCCAACGCATCGCTGATGCGATTCTCCAGCTTGCGCCAGGTCTCGATATCATCGCGCAGCGCAGCGGCGCGCTTCATCAATTGCTGGGCTGCCTGTGGGTCGTCCCACAGGTCTGGCGCAGCCGTTTGCTTCTCCAGTTCGGCCAGTTCAGTTTCGCGTTGGGCTAAGTCAAAGACGCTCCAAGAGCGCGTGGATGCGCTGCTGGGAGTTTGTCAGACGATCAATAATCTCTTGCATAAGTCAATCATATCAAAGCCCAGAGGGCTTCGTTGCTATAATCTGTGTATGTCTGCTGCCAAACTAAGTCATGTAGATCAGAGCGGTCGCGCCCGGATGGTGGATGTGGGCGAGAAGCCCGCCAGCCAGCGCATTGCCGTAGCGGAAGGGTGGGTGCGCATGCAGCCTGAGACCCTGGCCTTGCTGCGCGCCAATGCCCTTCAAAAGGGCGATGCGCTGGCCGTTGCGCAGGTGGCGGGCATTCAGGCCGCCAAGCGCACCGCGGAGCTTATTCCCTTCTGTCACACATTGCCCTTGGAGCATGTGGCGGTTGAATTCGAATTGAAGGATGATCTGCCTGGGGTGCGCGTCACAGCCACTGTGCGCATCACCGGCAAAACCGGTGTAGAGATGGAAGCTCTGACCGCCGTTTCCGTGGCAGCGCTAACGCTCTATGACATGGCCAAGTCTGCCGAGAAAAGCATGCGGATTGAGAACATTCGCTTGCTGAGCAAGACGGGCGGCAAAAGCGGCGATTATCACGCCGCGGAGTAAGTATGCCCAAGGTTCAAGACGCCAAATGGCAGCGCCGCGAGAAAAAGCTGCAGAAGAAAAAGAGCGCCATGCGCGTAAGCGGCCGCAGCGTCTTCACCTTGCAGGAAATTGCCCGGCGCAAAGCCGCTGAGGCCAAGCAAGCCAAATCTCCTAAACAGAGCCAGCCGCGTGACTAGAGTGCAGGTTTTCTTTTTCGCCACGCTGAAAGACAAGGCCGGCGTGGCCGAAGCCGAGCTGGAATTGCCGGCCGGCAGCCGTGTGGCTGACTTTCGTCGGCAGTTGGCGGCCCAGTTTCCCCAGCTGCCCCAGGGCAGAGCCAGCCTGCTGGTCGCCGTCAATCAGGAATATGCCTTTGATGAGGACTTGCTGCCAGACGGCGCCCAAGTGGCCGTGTTCCCTCCCGTCAGCGGCGGCAGTGGGGCACCTGAGGTCTTCTCGGTCACAGAGCATCAAATCGACTTGAACCAGTTGCTGGCGGGCATTACCACCCCCAGCACAGGCGCCACCTGCACTTTCAGTGGCATGGTGCGCGGCCAGACCCTGCGCGAGCTGCCGCATGAGACTATTCGCCTCGAGTACGAAGCCTACGTCCCGATGGCCGAAGCCAAGATGCGTCAGGTGGCAGCGGAGATCCGCGCGCGCTGGCCAGCAGTGCAAGGCATTGCGATTGTGCAGCGTATTGGCGTTTTGCTGCCCGGCACGCCCACGGTGGTCATCGCGTGCAGCGCAGCCCATCGTGACAGCGGTGTGTTTGAGGCCGCCCGCTATGGCATTGACCGGCTGAAAGAGATTGTCCCCGTGTGGAAAAAAGAAGTTGGCCCGCAAGGTGAAGAATGGGTCGAAGGGGAGTATATTCCAGAGGTGGGTGACTAGCCGGTGGTTGAATTCAAGTGCAGCAATTGTGGGCGGTCATATCCCAGCGAGGGTATGCCGTACCGCTGCCAGTGCAGCGGGGTATACGGCTTGGCCGGTCCGCTTAGCTACTCCGAGCTTGACGCCAGCCAGGCCGGCATTTGGCGCTATCTCAAAAGCCTGGGCCTGCCAAGCGATGGACAGCAGATCAGTTTGGGGGAAGGCAATACGCCTCTGGTGTTTGGGCAGGGCTTTGGCAAGCAGCTGGCTTTTAAGCTTGAATCTCAAAATCCCAGCGGATCATACAAGGACCGCGGCAGTGCGCTCTTGGCCAGTTGGCTTTTGAGCCGTGGAGTTGACGAAGCCGTGGAAGATTCTTCCGGCAATGCCGGCGCGTCTTTTGCTGCCTATGCGGCCCGGGCGGGCATCCGCGCCCGGATCTTCGTGCCTGCTGCGGCCTCCGGCCCCAAACGCAAGCAGATCGAAGCCTATGGGGCTGAGCTGCAGGCGGTGGAAGGACCCCGCTCGGCTGCGGCTGATGCGGTGCAGCGTGCTGCCGCCGACGGCGCGGTGTACGCCAGCCATGCTTATTTGCCCTTTGGGCTGCCGGGCATTGCCACCATAGCCTATGAGTTGTGTGAGCAGTTAGGCCGCGCCCCCGGCGCCGTGCTCGCTCCGGTGGGACACGGCAGCCTGTTGTTGGGCATTGCGCTTGGCTTCGAGACCCTGCTGGCCGCCGGCAAAATTGCCGCGTTGCCACAGCTCATTGGTGTCCAGGCGCGTGCCTGCGCCCCTTTGTGGTCTCTTTCCACCCAGGGTTATGCGGGCCTGGCCTGGGTGACCGAAGGCGAAACCCTCGCAGAAGGCGTGCGTGTGCGCCAGCCGCTGCGCGGCGATGCGCTGCTCGCCGCCGTGGAACGCAGCGGTGGACAATTTGCCGCAGTGGAAGAGAATGAGATCCTGCCCGCCCGCGACGCTCTGGCCTCGGTAGGGTTATTTGTAGAGCCAACATCTGCCATCGTATGGGCTGCCTTGTCCCAAGTGGCAGAGGCATTGCCAGACCCGGTTGTGCTGGTGCTCACCGGTTCTGGCCTTAAAGCGCTTTAAGGAGTGAAATGGCTGAGAAAATCGTAATTACAGGCATGGGGACCGTCAATGCTGTCGGCAAGTCGGTCGAAGAAAGCTGGCAGAACGCAGTGAATGGTGTGTCGGGCTTGGGTCCGATCACGCTGTTCGACAGCAGTGATCATTTGGTCAAGGTGGCCTGCGAGATCAAGGACTTCGATCCTACGCTGTATGTCGACCCGCGCGAGACCCGCCGCCGCGACCGCTATGAATTGTTTGCCGCCGCCGCGGCCCAGCAGGCCATCCAGCAATCCGGCCTTGAGATCACGGAAAAGAACGCTGCCCGCATCGGCACCGTCATTTCTGCAGCTGTGGGCGGGCTGACCTCCATGGAAGAGGGCGTGCTGGCCGCTTTTCAGGAGGGTCCGCGGCGCGTCAGCCCTTTCATGATCCCGATGCTGATGCCCAACGGCGCCGCAGGCCTGGTCGGCATCGACCACGGCCCCAAAGGACCGGCGCTCTCGGTCGCCTCTGCCTGCGCCTCCGGCCAGGATGGGATTGGCACGGCGTGGATGATGCTGCGCTCCGGCATGATCGATGTGGCCATTGCCGGCGCGGCTGAAGCAGTCATCACCAAGACGGCTGTCTCCGCCTTTGACCGTATGCAGGCCATGTCTCGCCGTCTGGAGGGCACGCCCAGCCCGTTCGATAAGCGGCGGGATGGGCTGGTGATCGGCGAAGGGGCGGCGGTTCTGGTGATGGAAACCGAGTCGCATGCCAAGGCGCGCGGTGCCACCATTCTCGCCGAATTGGCTGGTTATTCCTCCTCGGCAGACGCATATCACATCACCGCCCCGCATTCCGAAGGCATTGGCGGCGCTCAGGCGATCCGCAATGCCCTGGACGTGGCTGGCATCAATTTGGACCAGGTGGATTACATCAACGCCCACGGTACTGGCACGGTGCTCAATGATCTCTCCGAGACACGCGCCATCAAATCCGTGTTTGGCGAGCAAGCCTACAAGCTGGCCGTTTCCTCCACCAAGGGCGTGACCGGCCATATGATGGGTGCTACCGGCGCCCTGGAGACCATCTTCTGTGTGCAGACCATCCGCAACGGTTTGATTGCCCCAACCATCAATTACCTGGAGCCAGACCCGGACTGCGACCTGGATTACGTGCCCAACAAGGCCCGCGAAACCAAGGTGGACGTGGCCCTGACCAACGCTTTTGGCTTTGGCGGCCACAACGCGGTGTTGGCTGTGCGCAAGTACCAATAACCCGATTACAATTGCATAATGGAACTAGCGGACCGCTAGCCACCCCTCATTCGAGGGGTGGCTGTCGTTCCTTGAGTTCCGGGAGGCATGATGTCGAATGCACACGGCCCCGGGCTGGAAACACCCCAGAGCTTCGCTGCTCGCTTAGGCTTGCCAATTAAGGATATGCGCCTGCTGGCCAGAGCGCTGACACATCGTTCTTTTCTGAACGAGCACGCCGAGGCGTTAGAGGATAACGAGCGTCTTGAGTTTCTCGGCGATGCCGTCCTGGACTTTGTCGTAGGCGCCTGGCTCTACCGCTATTTTCCCTACATGTCCGAAGGGGAGATGACCCGGCGGCGGGCTGCCCTGGTGAGCACAGAGCAACTGGGGCAATTTGGCGCAGAGGTCGGCATCGGGCGCGCCTTGCGCATTGGGCATGGCGAAGAGGAGGGCGGGGGGCGCACCCGGCAGGCCATGCTCTGCAACGCTTTTGAAGCTTTGATCGGCGCCTTGTACCTGGATGGCGGCATAGAATCTGTGCGTGATTTTGTGCATCCCATGCTTGAGGTAGCTGAGGAGAAGATCAGCCGCCTGGGCGACCGGGACCCAAAGAGCATGCTGCAGGAAGCCGTGCAGGCAGAGGGTAACTCTGCCCCGTTTTACAAGATTGTGGAAGAAACTGGTCCGGACCACAGCAAACACTTTGTTGTGGAGGTGCTGGTCGAAGGGCGCTCGATTGGCCGGGGTGAAGGCTCCAGCAAACAAGCGGCCAGCAAAGAGGCGGCGCGTGAGGCTTTGCAGAAAATGGAAAGGATGTAGCGGTTGGCGCTGAAGCATCCGTTTGTGATGCGGCAACCTAACGAAAACGACTGTGCGGCTTAAATCTCTTGAACTGAACGGTTACAAAACCTTTGCCAGCAAAATGCTGTTCGAGTTCTCGGACAGCATTACTGCGGTTGTTGGCCCCAACGGCTCTGGCAAGTCCAATATTGCCGATGCGCTGCGCTGGGTGCTGGGGGAGCAGTCCTACGGCGTTCTGCGCGGCCGCAAAACCGAGGACATGATCTTCTCCGGCTCCGAGAAGCGTGCTCGTTCGGGTATGGCCTCCGTCACGGTGACCTTTGATAACAGCGATGGCTGGCTGCCTCTGGACTTTTCGGAGGTGGCCATCACGCGCCGCGCCTACCGAGATGGACAGAACGAATATCTCATCAACCAGCAGAAGGTGCGGCTGAAAGATGTGACCGAATTGTTGGCCCAGTCGGGTCTTTCTGAGCGCACTTATACCGTCATCGGCCAGGGCCTGGTGGATGCGGCGCTGACGTTGAAGTCCGACGAACGGCGCCGCTTGTTTGAGGAAGCTGCAGGCATTGGCCTGTACCGCACGCGCAAGGACCAATCCCTGCGCCGCCTGGAAACCACGCTGCGCAATTTGGAACGTGTCGAAGACATCCTGGCGGAGCTGCGCCCGCGCGTGCGCAGCCTGGAGCGCCAGGCCGCCCGCGCAGAGGAGTATTCCCGCCTGCGTGCCGATCTGAGAGCCACTCTGCGCCAATGGTATGGCTATCACTGGCATAGCGCACAAGGTGAGTTGCGCGCCCGGCGCAAGGACGCTGAGCAGCGTGAGCAGGAACTGAACACGGCCCGTGAGCAGCAGCGTGTGCTGAACGAAGAAGTCAATCAGTTGCGCGCACAGACGCAGGAGCTGCGCAACCAATTGAATGATTGGCGCCGGCGTCTGGTGGAACTGCATGCCAGTCGTGAGGATGCCACCAAAGGCTTGGCTGTGGCCGACGAGCGGCGGCGCGCCCTGGCCGAGCGCCGCGAAGCGCTAACCGAGGAGCACAAGCGCATTGAAGGCGAATTGCGTGTCTTGGGTGATCGCTTGCAGGAAGCTAAAAAGGATACCCAGCAATACGAAGTGGAAGCCGGCGAAGCTCAGGCCAAGCTGGATGAAGCCAATCGAGATTTGGCCGAGCGCCAGGCATCTAGAGAGGCCAATGCCGCCAAGATTGAAGCCGCCCGTGATTTCATCTCTCGATTGGAACGCCAGCATGTCGGCCTGGTGGCCCAGCGCGAGCAATTCCAATCCAAACAGGCCCGCTTGCAATCTGAAGTGGCGGAATTGCAGCACAACCTAGGCAATCTTGACGCCGACCTGGCCAATCTGCAAGAGCAGGCCTCGGCTGGGCAGCAGGCTGCCGAGCGCGCCGAGAGCGCTCTGCAAGCGGCACTGGCGGAGCTGGAGCAAACAGAGCTGGCTCTGGATGCTGAGCGCAAGAGGCTGGATGCAGACGAGATCAAGAACCGCCAACTTTTGGCGCGCCAAGCGGGTTTGCTGGCCGAAATTGCAGGCATGGAGCAGGCGCAGCTGACTGCCTCAGGTTTTGCTGAAGGCGCCCGTGTGCTGTTAGAGGCGGCTCAGCAGAAGCGCTTGGGCCTGCGCAAGGGCAGCCTGGGGCGTGAACTGGTTGTGCCGGCAGAACTGGAGCGCGCCATTTCGGCGGCTCTGGGCAATTACTTGGATGCCGTCGTTTTGGTGGATGGCAAAGATGCGGATGCCGCCCTGGATATTTTGGGGACACAGGCTGCGGCCGGCGCCTTGGTACCCTCTGGCAGCGGTGCGGTGCGCATGCAGGCGGCTCCCTCTGGTGGCTTGCTGGGCGTGGCGGCAGACTTGGTGCAGGCGCCCGAAGAATTGCGCAGCGCGCTGGATCTGCTCTTGGGCCGCACCTTGGTGGTGTCCAACCGGGCCGATGCCAAACCGGCCCTGGAGCGCCATCCTGAGGCCACCAGTGTGGTCACCCTGGCGGGCGAGCTATTCCATCGCTCTGGCCAGATCGAAGTGCGCGCCCCGAAGGCCGCCGCCGGGCTGGCCAGGCCCAGGCAGGAACGTGAGCTGCGTATTGAGCTGGAGAAGGTGGATGCTGAGCTGGAGACCAATCAAGGGTCGGTGCAACGCCTTAAGGGCCATATAGAGACAGCGCAGGAGCAAGTGCAGCACAGCCAGGCTGCCGTTCAGGAACGTCGTGCCGAGCTCGACGCCGCTCGCCGGGCTGTGCAGGAGCGTGGCCTGGAAGTCAGCCAGTTGGAAAACCAACTGGAGTGGTTCCGCACCCAGCAGCGCAGCCTGGAAACAGAGGCGGCGACCACCCTGACGGAGCTGGCCGGCCTGGCAGACTCGGAAGCCGGCATCCTCCAGCAGCAAGTCACCGCCAAGCAGGACCTGGAAAACTTGATCGGCTCTATTGAAGACGTACCTACAGATGAGCAGCACGCCCAGGTGGCACACTGGGAAATGCGCCTGGCCGTGGGCCAGCGCGCTTTGCAAGAGGCGCAGCGCCGCGTGCAGGAGCGCCGACAGGCCTTGCAGCTTGCTAAGGACCAGCTGGCCGCTCAGCAGGAGCGTCAGGCCGAGGTCGAGGACCAGGCGCGGGCGCTTGCTGCGGAGATTGAGCAGTTGGGCGGGCAGGGCGACACGATGGGCGGCGAGATAGCCCAAATACAAGCCGAAATTGCTCCGGCTGAAGCCAGGTTGACCGAGGCTGACGCTCACCTGGCGCAAAAGCAGGCTGCCGAGAGCCAGGCCATGCAGACGCTCAGCGCTGCGGAGCGCAACCACACCCAGGCCCAGATTGCGATGGCCCGCCAGCAAGAAGCCTTGGACACTCTGCGTTCACGGGTGGAGGACGACTTTGGCTTGGTGGCGTTCCAGTACGAAGAAGGCATTTCCGGGCCTACACCACTGCCTTTGGGCAACCTGGTGGAGCAACTCCCGATGCTCACCGAGCTGGACCCTGAGTTGGAGGAAGTGCTCAAGGCGCAACGCGCCCAGATCCGGCGTTTAGGATCTGTCAATCTGGAAGCCCAGCAGGAATATGGCGAGATCAAAGAGCGCGTCGAGAGCATGGAAACGCAAGTCAGTGACCTGCGTTCTGCCGAAACCGATCTGAAGCAAGTCATTTCTGAGCTGGACGCACTGATGGAAAATGAATTCCGAGACACCTTTGAACGCGTGGCTGCGGAATTCAAGGTCATTTTTGGCCGTCTGTTCAACGGCGGGTCCGCCCGTTTGGTGCTGACAGAAGAAGCCGACATGGCTGCAACAGGCATTGATATTGAGGCGCGCCTGCCCGGCAAGCGCGCCCAGCGCTTGGCGCTGCTTTCCGGCGGCGAGCGCAGTCTGACCGCTACGGCTTTGGTGTTTGCCTTGCTCAAAGCTTCACCCACTCCGTTTTGCGTCATGGACGAAGTGGACGCCATGCTGGACGAGGCCAATGTGGGCCGCTTTACCGAGGTACTGCGCGAATTGAGCGAGAACACGCAGTTTGTGGTCATTACGCACAACCGCAACACGGTGCAGATCGCAGACGTTATCTACGGAATTACCATGGGCCGTGATACCGCCAGCCAGATGATCAGTTTGAAACTGGACGAGGTTGGAGAGGAATACACACGCTAAGAAGCGGAGGCAAGTATGAGAAATAGATTGCGTCGTTCGAAGAGTGATCGGATTGTCGCTGGGGTTTGCGGCGGTCTGGGCGAGTTCTTTGGAATAAGCGCCTTTTGGTTTCGGCTGATGTTTTTCCTGGCTGCACTTCCGGGTGGGGTGCCTGGCATCCTCAGTTACTTCGTCTGCTGGTTGATCATTCCAAGAGAGTAAGCTAATAAAAAGGCCGGTCTTTGACCGGCCTTTTTATTGCGCTTTGGCTATTGCAGCAGACTGCTGGGGATGCGAGGCGTTTCTGGAGCCATATCGCGCCAGTTGTCTTCGATCCGCCAATCATACTTTTCACGCAAACCGTCCAAATAGACCAGGAAAGCTTGTTCACGCAGCTGTTCGTGTTCAGCTTGGCTCAGGCCGCGGTCTTCATGACCCAAGACCTGGATGATGTGCCAACCGAACTGCGATTCAACCGGTTCGCTGACTTCACCGATTTCGAGCGCAAAGGCGGCATTCCCAAAGGGCTCCACCATGACTTCTTTGGCGAACCAGCCGAGATCGCCTCCCACGCTGGCACTGCCTGTATCCAGAGATAGCTCAATGGCCAGGTCACCGAAATCCTCACCTGCATTCACCCGGTTGATGGCCTCTTCAGCTTCTTCCAGAGTGCTTACAAGGATGTGGCGCGCCCACACTTGCTCTTGCAGTGGTTGCAGGTCAGCGGTCACCTGATCCTTGAGGGCCTCACGCAGCAACAGGGTGCGATAGGCATCTTCCAGGTCTTCAGGGCGCACGCCAATCTCTTGTTGGTAGCTAGTGTAATAAGTGGCCAGGTTCTCCTCATACAACTGCTGAGTGTAGGCCGTAGCTGTGGGGAGGGGGGTCGGGCTTGGACCGGCCGTTTGGGTCGCGGTGGCTGGGGCTGTGGTCGGTTCGCTGGTTGCGGTGGGTTCCAGTGTGGCCGTTTCCAGCTCTGTCTCCGGTGTTTCGCCTTCTTCTGTTGATTCTGCATCAATGTCCAGCGTAGCCGTGGGGTCGATGCCGATCAGGCTGAATTGCTGCGCTGACAAGGTGGACGTGGGCAAAGCGGTCGGGAAGATCGCTGGAGTGGGCGTCCCATTCGGGAAGAAGCCAAACAGCTCTTCCTGGCTTTTTGCAAAATCTGCGTCGCTAATGCTGATCCCCAGCGCCGCGGCTTCCAACTTGATCAATTCTTCATTCACCAGCTGGTTGACCGTGTACTCCGCCGCATATTCGGGGTCCAGCTGCATCTCGATCTGAGCCATAACCGTGAAGTACTGTTGCTGCAGCCGCGGGTCGTCCCCAAAGAATTGCCTCATCTGCGTATATTCACTGTACGATTGGTAATAGTTGTTGATCATTTGCTGGCGATTGAGACGCGTGCGGGAAATGTACTGCTCCCCCTTGATCTCTTTGCCTTCCACTACGGCGACGACTTGGTTGGGGTAGATCACCGCATCCAACAGCCAAGTCCAGCCCACCAGCAGCAAGACGATGCCTACCAGGGCGCCAGTCCCAAGCAGGACCAGCCGATTCATGTCGCGTTCGCTGCTGGGCTTTGCTCTTTGTACCCGTGACAGAACAGGGGTTTTTTGTGTGTTTGCCATGAAGTCCGTTGTTCTCTTTTCGTGAATGTGCTAGAAGGGGAATTCCTCTTCGTCGTTCTCTGGGTAGTGGTCGTCGCTGCCCGCTTCGCCTTCTTTCTCAGACTTGTGAGAAAGCATGATCATTTCGCGGGCCACAATTTCGGTTGCACTGCGTTTATTGCCTTCTTCATCTTCCCAGCGGCGGGTTTGCAAGCGACCCTCCACGTAAACCTGCTGGCCCTTTTTCAGGTACTGGTTGCAAATTTCCGCCAGGCTGCCCCAGGCAACTACATTGAACCACTCGGTCTCGGTGCGGCGCTCCCCTTCGGCCGTGGTCCAGTTGCGGCTGGTGGCCACGCTGAAGCTTGTGACCGAGCGGCCGGAAGGGGTATAGCGCATTTCTGGATCACGGCCTAAGTGGCCGATGATCATGACTTTGTTCAGCCCTCTGCTCATGCTGCCTCCTGTTGGGGAGAAGCGAATGCTTAGCCGGCCGGTTCGGCCTCTTCCTCAAGAGCAACGATAATGAAACGCAGAACAGACTCCTGCAGGCGGAATTGCTGTTCAAGCGTGGCGCACAGGGACGGATCCATTTCTGTGCGCAGCAAGACGTACTGGCCTTCGCTCTGCTTCTTGATCTGGTAGGCCAATTTGCGCTTGCCCCAGATGTCGCTTTTCTCGATCTTGCCTTTGCCGTCCTTGATCCAGCCTTCAACCTGCTTGTTGAGCTGTGTAAAGGCGTCGCTGTCCAAATCGGGGTGGACGATGTAAATCACTTCGTAATTGCGCATGTGTGTGGCTCCTATTCCACGGGGTTGCCCTGGTTTCGCGCAAGCCAGAGCGGAAACTGAATTGAGTTCAGCGTAACCGAAAGATTTTAGCACGCTGCTTCTTGTTTGACTAGGCGACGCCTCCCTGCAGAGCCTGCAGCACACCCGAGAAGCCTGCCAGCGCATCGGCGCCGGAACTGTGTCCGGTGGGTAGAATGCGCATAGCCACTTCGCTGAGTGAACCTGCATCTTGTTTTACGATCGCCTCAAAAAGTTCATGCCACACGGCTGGAGCTTCGCCTGCCGCGCCGGCAGACAGCCAGGCGGCTGACAATTGGTGGGTGCGTGGCACAGCCGCAGATATGATCGCTTGGCTGAACAGCCTGGCTTCTTCGACTGGCAGGCGCGCCCAGCAGGCGAACAAGGCGCCCAACAGCAGGTCGTCACCGGCGGGGGTCAAGCCCGGGCCTAGCCCGGCCAGCCCTTTGGCTGCCTGGGCTGCTTGTCCGCTATTGCCATCCCGCACGGCGGCAAAGAGCAGCGGGATGCGCTGCTCGGCCGCTTGCTGGATGCGGCCCGGCAGCGCCGAGCGTCCCAAGGGACTGACTACTAAATGGGCGAAGCTCTCAGCCGTGGCGTGCTGGCGCAGCAGTTCGGCCAGGGCTTGGCTTACCCAGCCAAGATCGCTGAGAGAGCGAATGGAGGACCAGTTTGGGGTGGGTTGCCACAACTTGGCGTCTTCAGCATCTACCAACCAGTCGCCAAGCCACAACCCATTTTCGAACACGAGCAGCTTGCTGCTGATGTCTATGCCTTCAGGCAAGTGGTCTTCGATCAGGAGTGAGAAAGGCCCATGGCCCAGCCCCTCATCCGCGATAGTAAGCACGTCCCCTTCCTGGTTGACCAGGTTAATGGCGCGTTCAAAGGAATGCAGTACATAGGCTTGCTGTGTGCCGGCCAGCCAGGCCTTGGCACGTGGGGTGATGCTGGTGGCTCGCAGCCTGCGAGACGGAGCCGAGCTCATTCGGAGGAGCGGCTCAGCTCCCACAGGCGATTGGGACTCAGCGGGATCTCACGCAGCTCCAAGCCTTCGCCGAGGGCGTCTTCAATCGCCTGGGCGAACAGCGGCCCCACCGGGATGGCGCCGGCTTCGCCAGCGCCCTTGACGCCCAAGGGGTTCAGCGGGGAGGTGGTGACCTGATGGCCGATCTCTATGCGAGGCACATCATGCGCGCCGGGCAGCAGGTAGTCCATGAAAGACGCGTTCAGGATCTGACCCATCTCATCGTAGACCAGCTCCTCGTAGAACGCATTGCCAATGCCTTGGGCCACGCCGCCCTGGATTTGCCCATCCAATATCAGCGGGTTGATCACGTTGCCACAGTCATGCACCGTGATGTATTTCTTGATGTCGAGCAGCAGCGTGTCTGGGTCCACTTCCACGATCATGGCATGCACGCCGGCCGCGGTAGCGCCCATTTCCGGGCCGAAGTAGTCGGTGGCTTCCAGACCAGGTTCTGTACCGGGCTTGACCGCGCCGCGCATGGGATTGGCCTTCTGCGCCAGCACGCCCAGCGGGATGGCGGTTTCCGGCGCGCCGATGATCTGCACCACACCGTTGACCAGCTCCAGCTTGTCTGCCGTCACTTCGCCTTCGAATTCTTCGATGGCTTTGTTCAAGATCTTCTCGCGCACTCGCACGGCGGCGGCGTGAATAGCGTTGCCCGCCACCACCGCACCGCGGCTGGCGAAGGTGCCTACGCCCCAGTGGAACTGGTCGGTGTCGCCAGTCACCAGATCGATCTGGTCAATCGGCATCCCCAGCTGCTCAGCCACGATCTGGGCGTAGCTGGTGTAGTGACCCTGGCCCTGCGTGCCGATACCGGTCGACACGCTTACGCGGCCATTGGCCTGCACCTGGATGCGGGCGCCCTCATAGGGGCCAATGCCGGTGCCTTCCACGTAGCAGACGAAGCCCAAGCCCAGTTTGCGGCCTTCTTTCTCCGCCTGGGGCTTGGTCTCCTGGTAGAACTTGTCGTAGTCGATCATCTCCATGGCTTTCTCGATCAGCGGCGCGTAGTTGCCGCTGTCGTAGGTCAGCTCAGAGAAGTCTTGATAGATAATGCCGTGGCGGTGGGGGAACTGGTCTGGGGGGATCAGGTTCTTTTGGCGCAGGGCGATCTTGTCCATGCCCAATTCTTTGGCGGCGGCGTCCATCAGGCGCTCCATCACGAAGACGCCGTGCTGGCGGCCCGCCCCGCGGTACGGACTGGTCATCGGCTTATTGGTGAAGACAGACGTGAACTCGCTGTAGTAGTTCGGCACCAGGTACATGTTGAGCAGGGTGCACTGTGTATTGATCGGGATGGTCAGCCCATAGGGATCATAGGCGCCGTTGTCGTGCAGAAAGACGTCTTTGACGCCCAGGATGGTGCCGTCTTTTTTCAACGCAATCTCGGCCTGGTGGTACTGGCCGCGCTCCTGCGTAGTGGCATAGAAATTTTCAGAACGATCCTCGATCCACTTGACCGGCCGTTCCAGCTGCATGCTGATCCACGGCAGCAGCATTTCCTCAGGGTAGAACATCAAGATCTTGGGGCCGAAACCGCCCCCGATGAAGGGGGCCACCAGGCGCACCTGATGTTCAGAGAGACCCAGCATACCGGCCAGGCCGTTGCGAATGATGACTGGCGCCTGCGTGGTGTCCCAAATGGTCAGCTTGCTAGCCTTGGCGTCCCAAGCAGCCACGATGCCGCGGTTTTCCATGGCGGCCGCGGTACCGCGATCATAGTGGAATTCGCGCTGGATCACGACGTCGGCTTGGGCTTTGGCCTTCTCGTAGTCGCCCTTGGTCTGCACCACGTGGGCCGCAGTGTTATCCGGCAAATCCTCATGGATCAACGCGGCTTCTTCGCCCAAGGCCTTGCGGATATCGGTGCTTACCGGCAGCGATTCATAGTCCACCATGACCAGATTGGCCGCATCCTCGGCGATGTAGCGGCTGTCCGCCACGATGCAGACCACCGCTTCGCCCACATGGCGCACCTTGTCCTTGGCCAGGATCGAGTGCAGGCGTTCGTTGAACTTGGCGTCTTTGATCGGCGGCACGCCCACGTTGAGCACGCCCGTGCGCCAGTAATCACCAAGGTCTGCTGCCGTGTAGACTGCCGCCACACCGGGTAGCGCCCGGGCAGCAGCAGCATCGATTGATTTGATGCGGGCGTGCGCGTAGGGGCTGCGCACGAAGGCGATGTGCGCCATGTTCGGCAGGTCTACGTCATCCACGAAGAGCGCCCGCCCAGTCAGCAGGCGGGGGTCCTCGTTACGTTTAATGCGTTCGCCGAAGTAGCGCGTGGCCATGTTTTACTCCTGAGTGAAGGCGACCGCGCGACAGAATGCAGCCTCTCCGCCTTTGAACTTCCAGGGGAATGCGCCCAGCGTGATGCGCTTGTTATGCAAGGCCGGGTTGCCGATCTCACCGCCCATATTTTCCACGTGGAAGCAATCGTGCGGGAACAGTGCGTTGTGGGTCAGTTGGTAAGCTTCACTGGGGAACATCTCATCGACTTTGGCGGAACCGCCGAACTTGCTTTCCACAATGGCGCGCACCTTGGCCCAATGTTCCAGGCCGCCTTTGCCCAGGAAACGGCCGATGGGCAGGTTCATGGGGTGGTCGGTGGAGATCATGTCCACACCCCAAAGATGGATCTTCTTGTCCAGCAGCCAATCGCAGATGCTGTGGTGCGGGCCGGGATGGCGCTGGATGTAGCGCTCTTCGTCGGCCTGCTCGCTAAAGAAGGAATATTTGTGCCAGCCGGTATGGATGAAAAGAATGTCACCATTCTTGATCTCAGCCTTGGCCTCGATCATTTCAGGAGTAAAGACATCCAGGTCGTCCAACTGATCGCTCAGATCCACGATCACGCCTTCACCGTACAGCCAGTCCAGCGGCAGCTCGTCGATGGTTTTGCCGTTGGTCACAAAGTGCCGCGGGGCATCCAGGTGCGTGCCCATGTGGTTGGAGGTCTGAATATATTGCGCATTTACGCCGTGCTCCGCTTTGCGCTTGATGTACTTGACCTCAAAGGGCGGATAGAAAGGCCAGAACGAAGCGTCCTGGTTCAGCGGTTGGGATAGGTCGTGGATTTTCATAAGGCTCCTTATAAGTTGTATTGCTTGGCATATGCCCGTACGGCATCTTCAAAGATCTTCATCGGTGGGCGCACCAAACCTGCACCCACCTGTCCTACGCCGGCATCCTTGTGGGCGATGCCGGTATTGACCCGCGGGGTGATCCCCAACTCGACCACCTTGCGGATGTCGATGCCAGTGGGGGAGCCGCGGAATTCCAGCTGGGGGATGGTGAAATGGCTGTGTTCTGCCGTGGTGATCTCGTACATTTCCAGCGTGGCGTTGAGCGCGTCTTGCGGCGTGCCGCTGACGAAGGTCACAATCGCCGGAGCGGCGGCCATGGCGAAGGCGCCAATGCCGGCCGTCTCGGTGATGGTGCTATCGCCGATGTCCGGGTTGGCGTCTGCGCTTGTGTAGCTGGGGAAATACAAGCCGTCCGGCACTTCAGCCGGAGCGGTGAACCACTGGTCGCCCAGACCGCTGACGCGCAGGCCAAAGTCAGTGCCGTTGCGCGCCATGGTGCTGACCATGGTGCTGCCTTCTACGCCGTGGGCCGCATCGGCCATCGCTTTGCAGGCGGCCATCACCGGGTTCAGCACGCTGAGTGCATTCTCGCCCAGGAACTTGAGGATTTCGCCAGCCACGGCGCTATCGCCAGCTGTTTGGGCGATCCAGGGGGCGAGTTTGGTAGTGTAGAGGATGGAACCGGCCTTGTTGCGGTTGTGGCCTTCGTCGCCCATGTGCAGAGCCTCGGAGAGCAGGGCTCGAATGTCCATGCCACCACTGGCCTCGATAGCCTTGGCCAGAACTGGCCCCATTACATCGTTCATCCATTTGAGCTTGGCGATAACTTCCTCACTGTAGGCGCCGTAGCGCAGCACTTTGCCATACCCCTCGTTGAGATTGGAATAGGCCATGTTGCCGTGCGTCTCATTTTCAATGATGTAGACCATCATCGAAGCCGAAGTGACGCCGGCCATAGGGCCGACGGTGGCGTGATGGTGGCAGGGGGCAAAGTCCACTTCGCCTTTTCCAACCAGGGCTTCAGCCTCTTTCTCATTCTTGGCTAGACCCTCGAAAATGAGCGCGCCGATCACGGCGCCGCGCAGCGGCCCAGACATGCGTTCCCACTCAATTGGCGGGCCGGCGTGCAGCAACAGATTGGGGCGCATGCCGGGGACCACATCCCGGGCTGGGGCGACGCCTTTCAAAATAGGGCGGGCGCCCATCATGCCTTCAACAGCAGTTTGGTTGGCTTTGTCGATACTGACCATCAAGTCCTCATCTTGCTAAGCAGCGCCATCAGATCCTCGTCGCCAGAGGCGGGTGGGCGCCACTCTACATGAATGGTTTGCGCTCCCTGGGCGCTTTGGCTGTCGTAAAAGCCTTCCACGCCGATATTGATCACCGCCAGAGGTTGTGCGAACGGAGCTGGGCTTTTTTGCACCTCTGCGGCGCCCAACAGACGCCCGACCACGTGTTCCAGCGTTTGCGTGATGTCTCGATAGACCGTGGCTCCGGCTTTGGCTAGGGCTTCTTCTTGTTTTTGGATGTCTTGCGGGTCTTCGTCTGTGCCCACCAGCAGGGCGACGAATTCCAGCTCTTTACGGGCCTTGCGCGCTGCGGCGATGGCCGGGGCCAACTCGGCGGCCGGGTTGGGATGGGCGCCTTCCCCCAAAACCACGTCGAGCAGGATCAGACCAACTTCTGGATCAGCCGCTTCTTGCTTGAGGCGGCGAATGCGCAGGTCGTTGTCCATCATGGGATGCAAACGGCCTACGGTGAACTCGTCTTCGCCGAGATCCAGGATGGTGTGGGCCTGGCTCTTGTGGGCGTCATTTACCTTCTGTTCACTGCGTATAGCCACATTGGAAAATAAAGGGGATAAAAAGAGATTGAGCCCTAAGAACAGTTCGGAGGCCAAGGTGCCGCCGCTGAATAAGCCGCGCAGATAGCCGCTGATGGGCTTTGCCTTAGAAGGGCTGCCGCTATCCCGGGCCGGCTGCTGGCTTAGGTCCACTGCGATGCGGGCCGCATGCTCCAGCCCTGAAGCGAAATGCAGATTGTTCAGGCGGACGGCAGGGGCGGCAAAACCCAGAAAACAGACCACCACCGGTTTGCCGGCGCCCAGGGCTGCGGCAAGCAGCTTGCCGGCCACGGCCGCGTCAGGCGGTTTCGAAATAATCACAATCACCCGCGTGTCGGGATCAGCCGCCAGATACGCCAGGCCTTGCAGCGTGCTGGCCGCGCCGATGGCTTCTTTGAGGTCTCGCCCACCGGTGCCGATCGCCTGTGAAACGCCGCCGCCCAGGTTGTGAATGGCGCTGGTCACGCTTTGCAGGCCTGTGCCGGACGCGGCTACCAGGCCAATCGAACCCTGGCGAACGTGGTTGGCAAAGCCCAGGCCAATGCCGTTAATGATCGCCGTGCCGCAATCCGGCCCCATGAGCAGCAAGCCGTTTTGTTGTGCTTGCTGCTTGAGGCCGATTTCATCTTCCACCGAGACGTTGTCACTGTACAAGAAGACGTGCTTGCCGAACTCAAGTGCTTCCCGGGCAACGCCGGCCGCATAACGCCCGGGAACGGAGATCGATACCCAGTCGGCGTCGGGCAGGGCCTTGACCGCCCCAGCCAGGCTGCGCGGCCGGAAGCTGCTGGTTGCCGCGCCGCTGCGCCGTTTCAGCAGCTCGTCCACTTGGGCCAGGGCGTCTTGTGCCTTAGCCCCACTGGCCGCTTTGACCACGATCAGCAGGTCTTCGGGTTTGGCGGCTTTGCCTTCCGCCTGCAGGAGTTGGCTTTCTGCCAGCAGTTCAAGATTGGCGGGAGTGGCCATGACCACACCGGCATCTTCCACGCCTGGCAGTTGCAACAGGTTGCGCTGCAACTGCATCAAGACTACAGAGTCGTAATAGGCTCCCGAACGGATCTCGCTCTTGGTCACGCTCATGCCAGCCCCGCCAAGGCGCTTTCAATCTCGCTCCCCCAAGCCAATAAGTCCTCATCTCGGCCGAAGTCCGCCGCCAGCTGGATGCCCATAGGCAGGCCTAAAGCATTTTTGCCCGCAGGCAATGCCAGGCTGGGCAGGCCAGCCTGGGTCCAGGGCAAATTCATTGCCGGGTCGCCTGTGCTTTGGATGCCTCTGGGCGCCGGGCCTAAGGCCGCCGGGCTGAGCCACAAATCGATCGCATGAATATCCATCAGGGTGCTGAGGGTTTGCCGGAAATCGAAAGCCTCTCGCCTAGCCTTACTCAGAGCCGAATCGGAAATACCCTGGCCTTCACGGATCAGAGCGGCAGTCCTGGCATGGTAAAGATGAGCGAAGTCATGAAACCAGGCAGCATGGGTGGCCGCGGCTTCAGCCGCTAGAATAAGTTGGTGGCGCCGTTGGATGCTGTCCAGATCGGTGAACGGATCCATGCGGCGTACCCAGTAGCCTGCTTGCTGCAGTTTGGTCACGGCCTTTTCAAAATGTGCCAGCATTTCTGGACTGGCTTGCTGCAGGTAGGCCCCTGTGGGCACGGCCAGAATAGGCTTCCCGCTCTTCTGTGTGTCTGCGGCCCAGTCCGCGCACAAGATCGCTGCGGCAGGCGCCAGGCTGCTGGTTGTGCGGGCGAACAGGCCAACATGGTCCAGGCTGGGCGCCAGCGGAATTAGGCCGTCGGCAGCGATGCGCCCATGGCTGGGTTTGAAACCGGCTACGCCACAGAATGAGGCCGGCCGCACGACCGATCCGATGGTTTGTGTCCCCAGAGCCAGATCTGCCAGCCCGGCGGCGACAGCCACTGCCGAGCCACTACTGGAACCGCCCGGTGTGTGAGCCGGATTGTGCGGGTTGCGGGCCGGGCCGGGGGCAAAGTAGGCGAACTCAGTCGTGACGCTTTTGCCGACCACCAGCATTCCGGCGTTCTTCAGAATGCTCACGCTGCTGGCTTGTGGGCCTTTCAGGGCGCGGGCGGGCAGCCGGCTGCCCGCTTGTGTGGGCAGTTCTGCCACGTGGAAGATGTCTTTAACGGCAAGCAGCTTGCCGTGCAACGGACTATCTTCTGCCGGCAGTTGGGCTGCCGCTTTGTGCAGGCGCTCAAAACGGTCATCTTCGGCCACGTAAGCGTGCAGCTGGGCATTCTTTTGTGCAAAGTCAGCTTCCAGGGCTGACAGATGCATCGAGAGGGTGCTTTCTTTCTCTGGCATCTACGGTTTGCTTTGCAATTTTTCGGCCGCCAGCAGGGCAGCATCCACGATGTGCTGATAGCCGGTGCAGCGACACAGGTTGCCTGAGATCGCATCGCGCACTTCGGTCTCGGTTGGATTGGGATTTTCTTCCAGGTAGGGCACCAGCGTCATCAAGATGCCGGGAGTGCAGAACCCGCACTGCAAGCCGTGGGCTTCCCAGAAGGCCTCTTGAATGGGATGCAAAGACTTTTCGTCCTGAGCCAAGCCTTCCACTGTGGTCAGCTCATGACCGTCGGCTTGCACCGCCAACATGATGCAGGAGCGCACCGCCTGTCCATCCAGCAAGATCGTGCAGGCGCCGCACACCCCATGTTCGCAGCCGATGTGCGTGCCGCTTAGCCCGACCACCTGGCGAATATAGTCAGCCAGCAAGAGACGAGGCTCAACCTCGTGGGCGTATGGGGTGCCGTTGATCCTGACTTGAATGGAGTGTGTCTGGCTCATGGGTGTGTAGCTTTCTGAGTGATGCGGTTCAGCGCCAGCTGCAGAGCGCGCTGGGTCAGCACGGCGGAGAGATGTTGTTGGTATTGCGGGCTGGCGTGCAAATTGCCAAAGGGTTGCATATCCTCTTGGCTGGCAATTTTGCCGGCATCTTGAAAGGCTTTGGCGCTGGGCTTTTGGCCCTGCAGGCTGGCCGCGGCCTGGGTCGCTTCCAGCGGCCCGTCGCCCACGTTCAGGTATACCAGACGCGCTTGGCGGCAGAGCCCGTTTTCATCCAGACTGAGCACAGCGGCCAGCCCGGCCATGGCGTAATCGCCGTGGCGGCGGGCCACCTCCAAGAAGGCGTAGCCGGTGCGCTCTTCGACCAGCGGGAATTCCACGGCGGTCAGCAACTCATCTGCTGCCAGGGCTGTCGAGAACAAGCCGGAAAAGAATTCCTGTGCTTCGATCCAGCGCTCACCGGATTGGCTTTGGGCCTGCATTCGGGTGCGCAAAGCCAGGCAAACCACGGGCAGTTCTGCAGCAGGGTCCGCGTGGGCCACGCTGCCCCCGATCGTGCCGCGGTTGCGAATTTGCGGATGGGCAATGTTGGGCAGGGCTTCATGTAGCAACGGGACATGCTCGGCCACCAACGGATTCTTCTCCGCGGTGGATTGCGTGGTCATGGCGCCAATGGTCAGGGCGCCATTCTTGCGGATATCCCGCAAACTGGCGATGCGATTCAAATCCACCAGGATGGCTGGCTGTGCCACGCGGAAGTTCATGGCTGGGATCAAGCTCTGGCCCCCAGCCAAAGCTTTGGCCTCTTCACCGTGCTGGGCCTTGAGAGCCAAAGCTTCTTCGAGAGAGGCGGGGGCAAAATAGTTAAAGGGTGCGGGTTTCATTTGGACTGGTTATTGTAGTCTCGGAGCAGGGAGGGGGCAAGCTAAATGCCCGCATGTTCGCCGCGATAGACTGCCACGATCTCAGCCATGATGCTCAGGGCGATTTCTTCGGGCGTTTTGGCGCCAATGCTCAGGCCAATGGGGGCGTGCAGTTTATCCACTGTTATCTCGTCCAAACCTGCCTCTAACAGACGCTGTCTTCGCTTGGCCTGGTTTTTCCGGCTGCCAAGCGCCCCCACGTAGAAGCAATCGCTCGACAGGGCTGCGATCAGGGCCGGGTCGTCTATTTTGGGGTCGTGCGCCAGGGCCGCCACAGCGGTGGAGCTGTTGAGCTGAACTTCTTCGAAACCCTTGTTGGGCCAGGTCTGCAGCAAGAGGTCTGCATGGGCGAAGCGCTCCTGGGAAGCGAACAGGCGTCGGGGGTCAATGATGACGCTGCGGAAGCTGAGTGTGTTGGCCAAATGGGTCAATGCGATGGCCACATGCCCGCCGCCAACCATGACCAGTGTCGGCGCTGGTGGCAACGGATGGCTGAAGACCTCAGTTGTCCCTTTCGAGATGATTTGCGGCAAACGGCCATCTGCCAGGGTGATACCTAGAGGGCCGTTGCTGCTGGCGATCGGGCGCCCTGTCTCGTCCAGCAATTCCTGGGTCCCGGCGGCCTCACCACTGACGACTGTGTGTAAGTGGCTGTGTTGTTGGTTCTGGAGCCGCGGCAGCAGCGCGGCAAAGATCTCAGCATTCACGCGTTCGACAAAGATATCGATCTCGCCGCCGCAGGCCAAGCCCACGCCAAAGGCGGTTTCATCATCCACGTCGTAGTGCAGGCGTTGTGGCTGCCCGTCCTGAATGACTTGACGGGCGGCCTCGATAACCGCGCCTTCTACGCATCCACCGCTGACCGAGCCAACCAACTTGCCATCGGTTGTGATCGCCATGGTGGATCCCGGCCCGCGCGGCGCCGAGCCCCAAGTGGATATGACAGTGGCGATGGCGATTTTCTCGCCGTCCGCCAGCCAGTTTGCAAGGTCCGGCAGAAGCTCGCGCATAAGCTTAGTTTACGACTCTATCCGTTGTTTGACGCATCCAAAAAATTCCGCTGTGAGTTTTTGGGTCACGCTGCCCATCATGCGGGAAGCCAGGCTGGCGATAGTGCCCAGCACGTTGATGTCGGCCGTCCAGTCGAGCAGGGTGCCGCCTTCGGGGTCGTCGCTCAGACGCATCTCGGCAGTGCCTTCCACGGCGCTGCCAGGTGCTGTCCCGCGGCCTTTTAGGACCGCTCGATCTGGTGCTTCCAGGGCGGTGAATTCAATCTCCCCAGTGAAACTGACTTTGAGATTGCCCAGGCCAACTGAGCCGGTGGCGCGAAATTTCCTGTCGGTTTCCACAACTTCCATGTTCTCCAAGCCGGGGGCACAGGCGGCAACGAAATCCATGTCGGTAAGGGCCGCCCACACTTTGTCACGTGGGGCTTTGATGGTAGTTTTTCCATTAACTTGCATAGCTATAAGCCTCCTGTAGGGAGTGGAATTGCATAAGCATTAAATGCGTATAGCCAATTCCATTCAAAAAAGTAAAAAACTTCAAGACTTTAAAGCAACCAATTCGGCCACTCGTGGGTGGGTAGCGTACACGCCCCGGTATTTTTCAGGAAGTAGGGCGGCGATTTGCGCCATAATTTCATCCGTGCATTCTTTAAAGTACACATCTCGATCCGTCTTGGGTATCGGTGGCAAAGTGAAGGGTTCGCCAACTATGATGCGCACGTGGGGTCGGCGAAATTTGCGCAGCTGCTCTTTAACCACACGATCTTCACTGCCAATCACAGCCGACGGAATGATGGTGGCCCCAGAGCGGGCAGCCAGGAAGGCCGCACCGGGCTTGCCCTCAAGCAATGCTTCAGTGTGGCTTCGTGTGCCCTCCGGAGCGATCATCAGCATGCCGCCGCTTTTCAGCCGCCGTAAAACTTCTTTCAGCGTGCCGAAATCAGCCTCGTTGCGTTCCAGGAATAGCAGGTCCAGCGTCTTGACCATCCAACGATAGAAGGCCGATTGCCGATATTTCTCGGCCACAACAATGATCAGGTCATCCCGCCTGACCAGACCCAGTGAAAGGGCAGCGTCAAAGCGTCCCAAGTGATTGCTAACCCCAATCGTGGGTCCCTTGGCATTCTCCAGCTTCTCCATTCCAGAGATCTCGACGCGCATCAGGGAGCGGACGATGAGGTTGATCATCACCCGAAAGATACGACGTTTAGCTATTAGCCACACGACTACTTCGCCTTGCTTTTGCGCTTAGCTGTGTATGGCTTGCGCAGCGTGATAGGTTCTGTTTTCTTAGTGCGCAGTCTCAGATTTAGGAATTCCACAAAGACCGAGAAGCCCATGGCAAAGTAGATGTACCCCTTAGGAATGTGCTGGTGCAAACCTTCCACAACCAGCGAAAAGCCGATCAACAACAAGAAGGACAGGGCCAGCATTTTGATGGTGGGGTGTTTCTCCACAAAGGCGTTGATGCTGTTGACGGACAGGACCATGATGATGATGGCAATAACGACTGCGGCCACCATGACCGGCACACTATCCACCATGCCAACGGCTGTGATCACTGAGTCGATCGAAAAGACCAGATCGAGCAAGATGATCTGGGTGATCACGCCCACAAAAGAAGCCGCTACTTTAGCTTCAGCGTGCTCTTCGTCGCCTTCCAGCTTGTCGTGAATTTCAAAGGTGCTTTTCCCGATCAGGAACAGGCCGCCAACCAGCAGGATCATATCTTTGCCGGATACGGCCTGTTCAATGATCGGCAGCACAAACAGTGGGGTGGTTAAGCGCGTGATCCAGGCAATCGAGAAAAGCAAAAGCAGGCGGGTGATCAACGCCAGGGCCAAGCCTATCTGGCTGGCTCGCTTCTGCTGGTTGGCTGGTAGTTTGCTGGCCAGGATGGAGATAAACACCAGATTGTCAATGCCGAGGACAATCTCCAATGAGGTTAATGTAAGAAGTGCTATCCAGATTTCTGGATTCGTGATCCACTCCATGCTTTAGTGCTCCAGTCGGTAGGGAATGAAAGCGATTATATATCAGCTAGCTGCCGAGGAAGGCCAACAAATAATCAAAGGCGTCAAACAGGTACAGCACTGACAAGGCTACGGTGGCAATCACTACCCAGCGGACCCAGTTGGCGCCTTTGTTGACCGCCAGACGGGCAGCTACCCAGCCGCCGAGCATATTGCCCAAACCCAAAAGCAGTCCAATTCCCCAATCCACCTGACTGTTGTTGCTAAATATCAGGAGGGAAGAAATGCTAAAAGCCAGGACGATGATGATCTTGACTGCATTGGCTCGCACCAAATCGTACCCAACCGACAGCACCAAGGCCGCCAGCAGGAACACACCAACGCCCGCCTGAATAAAACCCCCATAGGCGCCGATCACAAACATGCTGGCGGATTGTTTCCAGTTCAGTCGGCCGGAGAGCTCCAAAAGACGGCCCTGCAACCAACGCTCCGGGCGCAGGATCAGAACCACCAGCATCAGCAGCATGACCGCACCGATCACGCGCTCCATAAGCTCTTCGTTGAGATTAACCGCTACGGAAGCGCCCAGGATGGAGCCCAGCACAGCCGGAACGCTGAGCACTAAGGCGCCACGCAGATCCAGCACCCGGCTTTGTTTGAAGCTCCAACCAGCAGCCACATTCTGCAGCAAGATGCCGACGCGATTAGTTCCATTGGCCACCGGTGCGGGGAGCCCGAGAAAAATTAGGATCGGCAGCGAGATCAGTGAGCCGCTGCCGGCCAGCGTATTGATAACCCCGCAGACGAAACCGGCCCCGATCACCAGGGCAGAAAGCCACCAGGATGTTTCCATGGCCAGAAGTGCTATTCGGAAATTGTGCGCTGCAGCTGGGTCAGGATGTTAACCAGCACATCCAGATCACTGAGCGCGGCCAAAGTATCTTCGGTGGCGATGTCCGCCTTGACCAGCTCCAGGCGTTCTCGAATGTCCCCCAGGGTATCGCCATAGCGCTCACCAACCAACTGCTCAAGGCTGGCCAAGGTCTGCTCAGAGCTCAGCAAGGCCGCCGAAGCACTCGCAGAGCGGTTGCGCATCAGTTCAAAGCGGGCCGTGTTCGCATCCGCCAGCAGGCTGTAGACTTCTTGCAATGGGCGGGACGCTTGCAGTGTAGCCACCTGCTCAGTGGCGCCTTGCAGCTCAGCAGTCAGATCAGCCACTTGGCTCTGCAAGGGAGCTATCAGCAGAAACCAAGCCAACAAGCCCGCCACTGCCAGAATGAGTACAAAGAAAATAAACCCTCGCAGCCAGCCAGCTATGCGTGAACCCGCCGACTGAGGTTCGTCTCCGTTATTCAACAACGTTTCTTTGCTGCTAAAGTCTTCAGGGGACATGTTCCCTCCACTAGGTCTTGGTAAACGAATCGGGAATGCACATTGTAACTGCAGAGCTAACTCATGATGGTGGGGGAGTGGCCGTAGATTAACTGCTAAGCCTAAGTGACCTGAAAAATGGACACCCTAGAACTTGCTGCATCGTAGATTTTTCTGTTCCGAAGTATGGAGCGCACAGCTAAGTTAGTAGAGTAGGATGAGTACCGCCGTACCTTTATGATTTCGATAAGTATTATTATCGCAAATTATGTTATACTGCATACAGGGTCAAAAAAGCCGCTTTGGGTCTATACTAAATTGTGTTGAAAAAATCTTCCAGGAGAAAAGCATATGCAAACCGTTGTTCGCGTGGCGCTGGGTACCTTTATCGGAATGTGGGCGTTTCTGATCTCCCTGCTGTTGGTGGGAAGAATTTTTGGCTCAGCCGTGCTGGGGCTCTTGCTCTAAAGTTGAATGTCCCACATAGTTTGCTTGCGATAATTCGTGACCGCCCTCTATAATTTACCTAAATGGATTCGGAAACTACGCTGACAATCGAACAAGCCATCAGCCAGTATGTGGACGCGGTCAAGCTGGCCAGATCAGAGAATACCACCATCGCTTATCACAAAGCCTTGGCGGCCTTTTCGCAGGTGCTTCTCAATGAGGGTTTAGACCCCAAGGAAACCTCTCTTTCGTATCTAAAAGAAGACAGCGTGGCTTGGTTTGCTGCTTCCCAGAAGCATCTCTCGCCGGCTACGGAGCGCCAACGCCTGACAGCGGTCGCCGGCTTCTTTGAGTTCCTGGCCGCTGAGCGGCTGGCAGAGCCGAACTTGCCGCGCGTACGGCTTCTGATCCGCCAGCGCAGCCGCCGGCCCGGCCCCCGCTTACCGCAGTTCCCGCGCCAGGCTATTGAGCAAACCGTTGACTTTGCCAACCAGCTGGCTGCTTATCCTGTGGAGAACGAGACGGACCACCTGCGCAACTTACGCGACCGCGCCTTCATTATCACTTTGGCCGATACCGGCCTGCGCGTGCATGAAGCCTGCAATTTGCGCAGGGGCGACCTGGACCCCAACGAAGGCAAAGCCATCATCATCGGCAAAGGCAACCGCGAGGCAGTCGTGCGCTTCTCCCAGCGCGCTCTGCGCGCCATCAAGGACTATCTCAACGCTCGCAGCACCCTGGATGGCAGTTCCGGCCGCCCCTTAGGCACACTGCCCATCTTCGCCCGACACGACAAAGGCAGTGCGAAAGCGATCAAGCTGATGACTCCTACCACGGGCAGGAACATCGTGGCGGAACGCACGCAGCAAGCGCTGGGCGTGGGGAACAGCGGCATCACGCCCCACTCCTTCCGCCACTACTTCGTAACGACAGTCCTCAGAGGATCAGGCGGAAATCTCAAACTGGCCCAGGAACTCGCCCGCCACCGCAATATTCAGGTGACCCAGCGCTACGCCCACCTAAGTGATGATGAATTGGATCGCGGCTATCACGATATTTTTGAGAATTGAATGGAATTATTTTTATGCAGGTTAATGGCTATGCGCAGTTTTGTGTATCACTCGATTTGTTATACTAGCGTTCACAATCTAAGTATTGCAAAGGACACATGGCACTCGAATTTCTGCTGATCATTGTTTTAGTTCTCATCAACGGTTTCTTCGCCGCACTTGAATTAGCTTTAGTCACTTCTCGCAAGCATCGCCTTCGCTCCATGGCGGACGAGGGCAAGACCGCCGCAACCGACGTCCTCCAAATCAAGGAAAAACCCGGGCACTATCTCGCCACTGTGCAGGTGGGCATCACCCTGGTCGGCCACTTGGCTGCGGCTTTTGGCGGCCAATCGGCGGCACCAGACATTGCCGAGGCGCTTGGCCAAGTGCCCCTTCTCGCCCCCTACGCCAACCAGCTAGCCCTGCTCACCATCGTGCTCGCCATCACCTACCTATCGCTTGTCTTCGGCGAATTGGTGCCTAAGCAACTGGCTCTGCGCAATCCGGAGGCGCTCTCCGTGGCATTGGTACGCCCGGTCAAATGGCTTTCCAAGATCGCCGCCCTGCCCATCCGCTTCCTCTCCTTTTCGGCGGATCTGATCCTGGGCCTGCTGGGGCCACAAACCGACGGCGGCCCCAGCACCAGCGCCGAAGAGATCGAACTGCTCGTTCAGCAAGGCACTGCAGAAGGCATATTCCAGATCAGTGAAGGCGCCTTTGTGCGCGGCGTCTTTGATTATGCCGACCGCAAAGCGCACGAGGTCATGACGGCCCGTCCCGAGATCAGCGCGCTGGAGGCTTCGCTTAGCCCGCGTGAAGCGCTGGAGCAGGCCGCAAAATCGGGCCATTCACGCTTTCCCGTCTATGAAGAGAGCTTGGATAGCGTGGTGGGCTATGTCCACCTCAAAGACTTAATCTGGGCCCAAGACGACACCCCACTAAGAGATATTGCCCGCCAGCTGGCTTATATTCCAGAATCCCTGCACCTGCCACAGATCTACAGCCTGCTCACCAAACAGCGAACCCACATGGCCATCGTGCTGGACGAATACGGTGGGACCGCCGGCCTGCTCACCCTGGAAGATGTCTTGGAGGTCATCGTGGGTGAAATCGATGACGAATACCAACCCGCTAACCTGGAAATCCGCAAGTTGGGAGACAAGGCCTGGCTGGTGGCCGGCAATATCCAGCTGGGCGATCTGAGCGCCAAACTCAATGTGGAGCTGCCCTCAACGGATGCCTACACCACCTGCGCCGGCCTGATCATGTCTGAATTGGGGCACCTGCCCAAAGTGGGCGAACAAATCGTCTATCAAGGCCTCACTTTTACGGTCCGCTCCATGGACAAACTGCGCATATCGAGTATTTTGGTCCAACAATCCATTGAGCCAGGCAAGCCGATCGGGAGCGCCACAGGGTAGCTTTACTTGACACTGAATTTTCTGAGTAGTACTATCGTAGTAGGTGCATGCACCGCTTACAAATTTCTCTTACTGGTAGTGGGACAAAGATGCGTTTTCCGGCACATTTAATCGTGTGCCGCAATATCTGCTAAAGGAGGCGCCAGAAAAAGTACTGTTCTCTAGCTTCAGTATTACCCTGCAACTATCCAAGGAGAAAAGAATGAAGAATTTCAATAAGGTTTGGCTCATGGTGAGCGTGTTGGCAATGCTCGCGCTCATTATGGCCGCCTGCGCCCCAGCGGCTAGCACCCCGGATGCGGATACGGGTGACAGCGGCGACGCGGCAGATTTTGCCGGCGAAACTGTAACCATCTTCACCGCCGCTGAGGGCGAGCAGGTTGCCCTCTTCCAGCGCAACTTCGATGCTTTCGAAGAGCGCACTGGCATTGAAGTTGTGGTTGAAGCTTCGCCCGACTTTGAGACCGTCGCCTTGGTGCGCGCCGAAGCTGGCGACTCCTACGACATCCTCAACTTCCCCCAACCCGGCCTGATGGCAGACTTTGCCCGCTCTGGCTTCCTGGTGGATTTGGGCGGCTTCCTCTCACAGGATTATATGCTGACCAAGTACACCCAGTCCTGGATCGATCTGGGCACGGTGGATGGTTCGCTGTATGGCGTTTGGCATAATGCGGATGTGAAGAGCCTGGTGTGGTACGCCAAACCGGCCTTTGACGCTGCTGGCTATTCCATCCCGCAGACCTGGGACGAAATGATCGCCCTCTCTGACCAGATCGTTGCCGATGGCGGCACGCCCTGGTGTATCGGCTTTGAGAGCGGTGGCGCCACGGGTTGGCCTGGCACCGACTGGGTGGAAGACATCATGCTGCGCACTGCCTCCCCGGAAGATTATGACGCCTGGGTGGCCGGCGAGCTGGCTTTTGACTCTCCCCAAGTACGCAACGCTTTTGAAGTTGCCAGCGAGATCTGGATGAACCCGGACTACGTCCTGGGCGGCACCACCGGCATCTTGACCACCAACTTCGGCGATGCGCCCAACATGCTGCTGGGTGATGAGCCCGCTTGTTACATGATGCGCCAAGCCAGCTTCATCGCCGGCTTCTTTGCCGAGGGCACTGAGATCGGTACGGATGTGGATTACTTCTACCTGCCGCCGATTGACGCCGCTTATGGCAAGCCAGTGCTTGGCTCCGGTTCGCTGTTGAGCATGGGCAAGGACACCCCCGCTGTACGCGCCGTGATGGAGTTCCTGACCACCGGCGAATCGGCTCGGGCTGAAGTGGAAGCCGGCATCCTGATCGCTCCGCATCTGGACGCCAGCCTCGACTGGTACCCCAACGACCTGACCCGCGGCTTTGCTGAGATCCTGGCCAATGCTGACACGTTCCGCTTCGACGGTTCTGACCTGATGCCTGGCGCCGTGGGCGCTGGCAGCTTCTGGACCGGCATTGTGGACTTCGTGGGCGGCTCCAATCTGGACAGTGTGTTACAGGCAATTGACACCAGCTGGCCTTAAGCCTCAGGCCGCTTAATGTCTTTGTGCTAAAGTAGAGAAGCAGGGCAGTCATTTGACTGCCCTGCTTACTACTGGCTGATCACCAAGTGCTGAAAGGAGCCGGCATGCTTAAAACCACCAGCCGCAACCTGACTGATTTCCTTTCTACTGGGCCGCTGCGCGTGGCCATGACTTTCCTAGGCCCAGTGGTGACCTTCTTCGTCTTCCGCGAAAGTTTGCGCTTTATGACCACCCCGGGCGTCAACAAGTACATGGCCGCCCTGGTAGCCCTGTTTGTCGGCGTGGTGGGCGTGTGGGCCTTGTACCTGGTGATGGACTCGCTCGTCTCCCTGTTGCCGGAAAGCATGCGGGAGCGCGTCCGCCCTTATGCTTTTATCGGGCCGGCGGTCATTATCCTGGCCGCTTACCTCATCTACCCCACCTTCAACACGATTTACCTGAGCCTCAGGGATGCCCGCGGCCTGGATTGGGCAAACGTCAACAGCCCCCTCGGCTTGCCTCTGGACAATTACGTCTTTATTTTCTCAGACCCCAGCATGCTCCTCACGCTGCGCAACAACTTGCTCTGGCTGGTCGGAGTTACCACGGTGGTGGTTTCATTGGGCTTGATCATCGCCGTAATGGTGGACCGCATCCGCCTGGAATCGCTGGCCAAGTCGATCATCTTTCTTCCCATGGCCATCTCGGCCGTGGGCGCCAGCGTGATCTGGAAATTCATCTATAACTTCCGTGCGCCCGGCCAACCGCAAAATGGCTTGCTCAACGCCATATGGGTCGCGCTCGGCAATAATCCTGTAGGCTGGCTGATCGAGAAACCTTGGAACAATTTCTTCTTAATCATCATCCTGATCTGGCTGCTGACTGGCTTTGCGATGGTGGTGCTATCCGCAGCTGTCAAAGGCGTACCTGCAGAATTGATCGAAGCCGCCCGCTTGGATGGCGCCAGTGAAATACGGATCTTCTTTAACGTGATCATCCCCTACATCCAGGGCACGATCATCACCATCACCACCACCATCATCATCATGGTCCTCAAAGTATTCGATATCGTGTTTGTGATGACCAACGGGCAGTTCGATACGCAGGTGATCGCCAACCGCATGTATACCGAAATGTTTACGTTTCGGCATTTTGGGCGGGGCAGCGCCTTGGCCGTGTTGTTGCTCTTGGCCGTATTCCCCATCATGATCAGCAATATTCGCAGCCAGCAACGTGAAAGGAACTGAGCCATGACCGCCCAAACACGAAAATCCAGCAATTTCAAACAATTTGGCCAAGTGCTCACTGGGCTGCCTATGCGCATCGTCATCTTGGCGATCTGCTTTTTGTGGACCCTGCCCACAGCCGGCTTGTTAATCAGCTCGTTCCGTCCGGCAGCAGATCTGCAAACCACCGGATGGTGGACAACCCTTCTGCATCCTTTCGAGATGAGCCAGTGGACCGTAGAAAATTACGTGGATGTGCTCACCTCGGCAAACATGGAAACGGCCTTTCTGAATAGCTTCCTGGTTACCCTACCCTCGGTGGTCATCCCCATCACGATTGCGGCCTTTGCAGCCTATGCTTTCGCCTGGCTGCAATTCCCCGGGCGCAATTTCCTTTTTGCCCTGGTCATCGGTCTGATGGTGGTGCCCCTGCACATGTCGCTGATACCGATGTTAAGGGTCTACACCTCGCTAAACCTAAACGGCACATTCCTCGGCGTGTGGCTGGCCCACACCGGTTTTGGTCTGCCTCTGGCGATCTACTTGCTCTACGGCTACATATCTTCACTGCCGAAAGAGATCATCGAATCGGCTCAAATTGACGGGGCCTCCCCTATGGCCACCTTCATCCGCCTGGTCTTGCCCCTCTCGGTGCCAGCCATCGCCTCCTTCGCCATCTTCCAGTTCCTGTGGGTTTGGAATGATCTGCTGGTGGCCTTGGTCTTTCTAGGCACCAGCCGCAATTCAGTGGTCATGACGGCCCAGTTGGCCAGTCTGATCGGCGACCGTGGCCAGGACTGGCACATCCTGACCGCAGGCGCTTTTATCACCATGATCGTGCCCCTCATTATCTTCTTCTCATTGCAGCGTTACTTTGTACGCGGCCTGACGGCTGGTTCGGTCAAAGGCTAAGCCAACTCAGATCAATCACTTGACCAAAGAACCTGACCCATCTACACTCAGCGGATGGGTCAGGTTCTTTAACTTATGGACAAAAACACACACTGGTTTAAAGATGCCGTCTTCTACGAAGTCTATGTACGCGCCTACCGGGACAGCAACGGAGACGGCCACGGTGACTTGCTCGGCTTGGTTGAGAAACTGGATTACTTGCAAGACCTGGGGGTGGACTGCCTGTGGCTGATGCCCATCTTCCCTTCCCCACTATTGGATGATGGCTATGATGTAGCTGACTTCCGCGGCATTCACCCCGACTTTGGGAACCTGGATGACTTCAAGCTGCTGATCGCCGAAGCGCACAAACGGTCCATCCGCATCATCACCGACATGGTGATGAACCACACCTCGGACCAGCATCCCTGGTTTCAAGAAGCTCGCAAAGACAAGAACTCCAGATATCGCGACTATTATGTCTGGTCAGATACAGACGAGAAATTCAGTGAAGCGCGGATCATCTTCCTAGACACGGAAAAATCCAACTGGACTTGGGACGATCAAGCGCAGCAATTTTATTGGCATCGCTTTTACTCCTCGCAGCCCGACTTGAATTACGACAATCCAGAAGTTCAGCAGGAAATGCTGGATATCATGAAATTCTGGCTGGACCTGGGCATCGATGGCTTTCGAGTCGACGCCATCCCCTACTTATACGAACGCGAAGGCACCAACGGCGAAAACCTGCCTGAGACGCATGCCTATCTGAAGCAAGTGCGCGCATTTTTTGATCAGCATGCCCCAGAAGGCATCCTGCTCTCCGAAGCCAATCAGTGGCCGGAGGATGTGCGCGCCTACTTTGGCGACGGCGATGAAATGCACATGGCCTTTCATTTTCCCGTCATGCCGCGCATTTTTATGGCGCTCAAGCGCCAGGATAGCACTCCGATCCGTCAAATTCTGGAGCGGACGCCAGCCATCCCGATGAACAACCAATGGTGCACCTTCCTGCGCAATCATGATGAACTGACCCTGGAAATGGTGACGGAAGAGGAGCGCCAATGGATGTGGGAGCAATACGCCCCAGAGCCGCGCATGCGCCTCAACTTGGGCATCCGCCGCCGGCTAGCGCCGCTGCTGGGCAACAATAAAGTCAAGATCCTGCTGGCAAACTCGCTGCTCTTCTCACTGCCCGGCTCTCCCATTGTGTACTACGGGGACGAGATCGGCATGGGCGACAATATCTGGCTGGACGACCGCAACGGCGTACGCACGCCGATGCAATGGGAGGACAGCTCCAATGCCGGCTTTTCCCCTGCGCAGCAGACCTATGCGCCAGTCATCACAGAGCCGCCATTTTCATATCAGTCCGTGAATGTGGCCAGCCAACAAGCCGATCCAAACTCGCTTTACCACCACATCAAGGGCATGATCGCCAATCGAAAAAATGAACGCGTGTTTGGCTGGGGAGAGCTGGCTTGGGCCCAAAATGATCATCCAGAACAGATCCTGGCCTATTATCGCCAGTTCGCCGATGAGCTGGTGCTTGTGGTCAATAATTTGAGCGAGTCAGAGCAGACCACGCGCATCGAGCTGGTCGAAGGCATGCTGACGCCGGCGCTTGTGGACTTACTCTCCCAGCAAACTTACAGCCCCACCAGCGGCTTCTTGGAGTTAACCCTGCCGTCTTACAGCTATCTCTGGCTAAAACCGGTGCAGCCCGGCTAGGCTATCCGAAACGGCCGGTAATGTAATCTTCGGTGATCTTGCGACCCGGGTTGGTGAAGATCGTCTTGGTATCGCCGTATTCCATCAGCTGGCCCGTGCGCTTGCCATCCTCGGAGAGCGAGAAGAAAGCGGTGTAGTCAGACACACGCGCCGCCTGCTGCATATTGTGCGTGACGATGATGATCGTGTACTCGCGGGCCAGGTCATGCATCAGCTCTTCGATGCGCAGCGTGGCGATCGGGTCCAGGGCTGAGCAGGGTTCGTCCATCAAAATGATGTCAGGCTTTACCGCAATCGCCCGCGCAATGCACAGGCGCTGCTGCTGGCCACCAGAGAGTGACGTCCCACTTTGGTCCAATTTGTCATGCACCTCATCCCAAAGGGCGGCGCCGCGCAATGCCGATTCCACTAACTCGTCCATATTGCCGGTGTAGCCATTGATTCGTGCGCCCCAGGCAATGTTCTCGTAAATGGACTTGGGGAAAGGATTCGGCTTTTGGAACACCATGCCGACATGCCGGCGCACTTCAACAGGATCCACATCACGCTCGTAAATATTGTGTCCGTTGAAGAGCACCACTCCCTTTGTGCTCACGCTGGGGATAAGCTCATTCATACGGTTGAAAGCGCGTAACACGGTGCTCTTTCCACAGCCAGAAGGCCCAATGATGGCGGTGATCTTATGATGCTCAATCTCTAAATTGACATTACCCACAGCCTGAAAGGCGCCATAGAAAATGGCGAGATCTTTGGTCTCGATCGCATAGGTGCTGTTCTGCATGACTTCAGTAACTCCTTCGGGAGCGATTGCGCAGTAAGATTGCAGTCGCATTCAAGGTAAGCAGCATCACCAGCAAAACCAGGCTGGCCGCTGCGGCAAGGTGATGGTAGGCGCCCTGCGGGCGGGTGGTCCATTGGAAAATCTGAATGGGCAATGTAGTGAACTTGGAAAAAGGGCCACTCGGGTCCACTTGAATAAAAGTGGATGCCCCGATGACGATCAGCGGCGCGGTTTCACCGATCGCCCGAGAGACCGCCAGAATGCTGCCGGTCAAAATACCCGGCAGCGCATTCGGCAGCACGTGCGCCCAAATGGTCTCCCATCGCGTGGCACCCAGACCAAAGCTGGCTTCACGCAGTGAATTTGGCACGGCTTTGATGGCCTCTTGAGCGTTAATGATGATCAGCGGCAACACCAACAAACCGAGGGTTAAGCCAGCTGAGAGGATGGTACGCCCGTTGGCCGTAGCCGGGTCCACCGCACCGAAAGCAATGCCGCTGGTAAACAGGCCAAACGCCCGCACAAAGATAGCCAAACCGAGCATGCCATAGATGATCGAAGGCACGCCCGCCAGGTTATTGATGTTGGTTTGAATGATGCGGTTGATTTGATTATCCTGGGCATATTCCTGCAAATACACCGCTGCGCCTACGCCCACTGGAAGTGAAAAGGCGATGGCGATGGCGATCGTCCATAACGAACCCAAAATTGCAGTGCGCACCCCAGCAATTTCAGGATAGCTGGACTGCTGAGCACGCACAAAATTCCAACTCAGCCAGTTGCGGAACTGCAATTCCGCATTAGGGAAATCCCTCTCCAGCGTCTCCGAAATTTGTTCGCGAATGAACAAGGAGTCGTACAACGTCCAACTTTCTAGAATACGCGGGGAAATCACAAACTCCTGGATCAGCGCATACACATTGGCTTCATCGCGTTCCGCAAAGGGTTGATCGCGCTCGAACCGCGCGTAAAGGCCGGCCGAGATGTTGCCGCGCAGCGTTTGCACCAGGTTCTCCTTGTCCTGCGCATCCAGTGGAATGCCGTTGACAGCCAAGCTGTCCGGGTCCACCTTGTTCTCGACAGCGACATACCCAAACGAGTCATTCAGGATGGTCAGCAGCAATACGGTCAGCGCCACCACCCCGATCAAGGTGGCCACCTGGAAAATGGCCAGCCACAGCTTGCCACTGACATGTCGGCGGCTTACTTGAACAGAGGTATCTGTAAATTTCGAAGATGCCTGGCTCATTCGTAGACCTCACGGAAACGACGCACGATGCGCTGGCTGATGATGTTAAGCACCAAGGTCATCAGGAATAGCATCAGACCTACTGCAAAGATGCTGTTGTAATCCAGAGAGTCGTAACTTAGGTCACCACCGCTAATCCGAGCGATATGCCCGGTCATGGTTTCTGCAGCTTTAAAGGGGTTGAAGGTGAAGTTTGGCCCGGCCCCAGCCGCAATCGCCACTACCATAGTTTCACCAATCGCCCGCGAGGTGGCCAGGATGACAGCGGCGGCAATGCCGGAGAAAGCGGCCGGCAGCACGATCTGAATCGCAGTCTCCAAGCGAGTGGCCCCTAAGCCATAGGCCGCCTCCCGCAAAGAACGGGGCACCGCGGACAGGGCGTCCTCACTGACCGTGCTGACAAAGGGCAGGATCAGGATGCCCACCACAATGCCGGCGGAAGCCATGTTGTATATCTCGACTACGCTGGAACCAAAGATGGCGCGCAGCAAGGGGGTCATGAACGTCAAAGCAAAGAAGCCGTATACCACCGTCGGCACTCCTGCCAGGATCTCCAAAATCGGCTTAAGCCTGCTGCGCGCTTTCGGTGTAGCGTATTCGCTGAGGTAGATGGCCGTCGCCAAGCCTAAAGGCAGAGCCACCAGAATGGCGATGCCTGAAACGATCAACGTAGAGTTCAACAAAGGCAGAATGCCAAAACGTCCGTTGTGCGGCTCCCAGGCCGTGCCAGTCAAGAATTCCAACAGGCTGGGGTTAATTTCCCGGGAAAGGGTCAGCCCAGCCCGATGAGCGATTGGCTCAGTCTCCTGTGCGCCGCGCTGCATCTGAACGATCGTGCCGTCCACAGCTTCCAACAACATGATCTCGTCGCCGATACGGTAGTGGGAGCCCACTTCCAAGGCCGGACCCTGCGCACCCACTTCAAATAGAGCTTGCTCTGGGGATATATCAGCCACTAAAGGCTTGTGGGCTGGCAACCACTGCTGGTAGCCGAAGAAAAGATATGCCTCTTTGCTTAGTTCGTAAATAATTCCGGTGGTGACAAAGATCGAGATCAGGCCGCAAAGGAACAACAAGCCCTGAATAATAACTTCATGGATGCGAGTGCGTCGGCGCAGCGGAGGAACAGGAGGGGTTGGAATGGCCATGACGCGTCTTGTTTAACCTCGCAAGAAAGTGAAATTCATTATAACTGTGTCAGGTCAGTGAACTTGGGGCGGCTGGCTCAGGCCAGCCGCCCCAAGGAATTCTGATACTGCGACAGTCGTGGTGCGGAGTTTTACTGACCGACAGCGGCCCAGAAGTTGTCCCACGAAGCTTCGATAGCAGCTTCACTGGCCTGGAAGTAACCCACGTCCACGATCTCCTCATTCACATAGGAGAGGTAGAAATGGATGAAGGCAGCCACTTGGGGCTTCTCCGCCAGGATGGCGGCATCCGAGAAGAGGAACAGCGGGCGAGCCAAGACGTAGCTACCGTCTTCTACGCTGACATTGTCCGGAGCTACACCATTGATGCTGACAATGTTCATCGCACCGGCGTTCTCCACGTAGTAAGCGTAGCCAAAGAAACCGATCGCATACGGGCTACCCAACACGCCTTGAACCAAAACGTTGTCGTCTTCGCTCATCTGGGTATTGGAAGCAGCCAGGATAGCCGTCGGGTCTGTACCATGGATGATCTCGACGAAGAAGTCGAAGGTGCCGGAGTCCGTACCAGGGATGAAGCGCTGAATGGGTTCGTTCGGCCATTCAGAGCGCACATCGGACCAGGTGTTGGCGGCGCCAAAGATCAAGGCCAGCTCTTCGCTGGTCACGTCGGTGACAAAGTCGTTCTGCGAGCTGACCACCACAGAAACCGCATCAGTACCTACATAGAACTGAATAGGCTCACGGCCAATCGCGCGGCAGGACTCGACTTCGCTTTCGCGGATCGGGCGGCTGGCATTGGCGATGTCGGTCTCACCAGCAACGCAGAAGCGCTCGTAGCCGGCGCCAGACCCAATGCTGTCGATGGTGATGGTGTCGCCAAAGCCTTCCAGGTTGAAGCGCTCAGCCATGCGCTCAGACAAGGGATAGACGGTGGAGCTTCCGGCGGTGATGATGTCACCGGAAACGTTCAGCGGGCTGAACGGGTCAGCCGGCGCGGCTGGCTCCTCAGTTGCCGCGGCAGCCGTGGTCGGCTGCGCCGGCACTTCAGTGGCGGGCGCAGGGGCGCCGCAGGCTGCCAGCGCCAAGCCGGAAATAACCAGCAGGGCCAGCAGCGTTTGAATCTTTCGATTCATGGGGATTCCTCCTAAGGGAAAAGTGGGGTTATTCATACAGCAGCATGGTAGCAGTCCCACTTTAAGCCAATGGAAAAACCATGCTAAGGGATTGTTAACGAATTCTGCGGTTAGATCAGGGGAATGGTGAAATAAAAGCGGCTGCCTTTACCTTCCTGGCTTTCCACGCCAATGCGCCCGCCGTGCGCTTCAACCACATGCTTGGCGATCGCCAACCCCAGGCCGGTGCCTGTTTTATTACGGGCCGGGTCGGTCTTGTAAAAGCGTTCAAAAATACGCGGCTGGTCCTCGGCAGAAATGCCCACCCCGCTGTCTGTGACCGAAAATTCCATCACGCCATCCCCGCGGCCCAGAGCAAGCGAAATGCGCCCGCCCTTGGGGGTGAACTTGATCGCATTTTGGATCAAGTTCACCAAGACCTGCTCCAGGCGGGAAGCATCCGCCATCACCTGCGCCACGCCGGCATCCAAGTCAGCCTCCAGTTGCACCCCGGCGCGCTCCGCCTGCAAACGCAAACGTTCCAGGCTGCGCTGCACGACGGCGGCGCTATCCGTGGGCTGCAGTTGCAGCGGCACTTGCTTGGACTCGATGCGGGCCAGCTCCAAAAGCTCTGAGACCAGCTCGGACAAAGCATCCACTTCGGTTTCAATGTGGCCCAAGAAACGCCGCGCCATCTCTGGCTCTTCCAAAGCACCCGCCCGCAAGCTTTCCGTCAGCGCCTTGAGCGAGGTCAGCGGTGTGCGCAGTTCGTGCGATACATTGCTCACGAAATCACGCCGGATGGTTTCCAGGCGCAGCAACTCGCTCACATCCTCAAACAGCATCAGCGCCTGGCCCTGCATATCGCCAGAGAGTGGATAGACCGTGGCGCTCAAATGGCGCTTGCTCTGGGGTACCTCAGCGGTAAGTGTTTGTGGCAATCCCAGCTCCCTACTGCGCCGCCACAGCTCCACAAAGCGATAATGGCGCAACAGGTGCGGCAGGCTCTCTGCCTGCGCCTCTTGAGAGCTGAGAGAAAAAAGCTGTGCAACAGCTTTATTGGCTATGCGCACTTCTCCATCTGAGTCAACCAACACCAGGCCGACCTTCAGATGCCCCAACATCTGCTGCTGGTCAAGGGCGTTCTCGTGCGGGTTGGGGGGCGTCTCTGGCTGCACGGGCGTCGGCTTATCCTCTCGCCGCCAAGCGGCCAGCCCGGCAGTGGTCAGCACGACTAAGGCGGCCAGCCCCAGGCTCAGCCACGAAGAACCAGGCGAAACAGGGGCCACTGGCTGCAGGGCTACATAGACAATAAGAATTAGAGGGAGTTGGAGCAGCAGAAAAGCGGCGAAGCGCCGCCAGCTAAAGCGACCCGAAAACATGGCTAGCCTTCAAAACGATATCCCAGCCCACGCACCGTCACCAGCCGGGTGGGCGCATCAGCATCCTGCTCAATTTTGGAGCGCAGCCAGCGCACATGCACATCCACAGTTCGACTTCCCCCGGAAAACTCCCAGCCCCAAACCTGCTCCAGCAATTGCTCCCGGGTGAAGGCGCGGCCGCGGTTCTGGACAAAGAAGAGCAGCAAATCGAATTCCTGCGGTTTTAGCTCGATAACGGCATCTCCCAGGCGGGCTTCATGGCGGGTCAAATCGATCTGCAAGTTCCCGGAAATGATCTGATCCTGTGTGCTCACCGCTGCCGTACTTTCACCGGCCTCCTCGCGGCCCAACTGCACGCGGCGCAGCATGGCCTTAATGCGTGCCAGGAACTCCCGCATGGAAAACGGTTTGGTCAGATAATCATCTGCCCCCAGTTCCAAGCCCAGCACCCTGTCGATCTCATCATCACGCGCGGTCAGCATCAGGATCGGCACACTGCTCTCCTTGCGCAATACGCGGGTGACATCAAAGCCATCCAGTTCTGGCAGCATCAAGTCCAACACGACCAGATCAGGCTGCTCACTGCGCGCCACGGCCAGCGCCTGCACGCCATCGCCAGCGGTCAGCACCTCGTAACCGGTCTGGATCAGGTTGTAGACCAGCGCATCTTGAATGGCGGCATCGTCTTCAACGACAAGGATCTTCTGGCGCATCTGCTTTCATCTTACCTGCTCTTGGCGACCAGATACAAGCGCGCCACGCACTGCCGCCTACTTCTGGGAGGTCAGCTGCGCCCAGGCACCCTTCCATGGCGTCCCCAGGCGGTGCTTTTCGGACACTTGCACATCTTTCAAGCGCTGGCCCAATGAAGCCAGATGAAAGGCGATCTCCCCCGCATCCTCCGCCAGCACCGTTTTGCGCAACTCGCGGCGCAGGGTTTCCACCCAGGCCCATTCCATGCGGAAGCGGTCGGCCTTCAGCCAGAAATCCCGCTTCTCCCACGGCTGCACGCTGCGCTCGATCGTGTCGGCAACCCCGTCCAAGGCCAGCACCAGGAAAGCCGCCAAGTCGCGCGCTTCGCTGTTAAAAGCGCCTAGTTTTGCCAACTCCCTCACGGCGAGCGTCATGGCTTTCATCAGCCGAGTACGTTCGCTGGCCAGGCTTTCTGTGCGGATCACACGTCCCATAAGTTCTCCATACCGGGCGGCATTATACTCAAGCCAGCTTCTCTCAGCGCTTTCTTGCTATAATCTCGCAGCCGGGGAAGTGTTGGAACTGGCAGACAAGCATGACTTAGGATCATGTGCCGCAAGGCGTGAGGGTTCGAGTCCCTCCTTCCCCACCAAGCGAACTTCAAAGCTTCTGCTACCATCCATTTAATCCTAGAGGAAGCCCAATGACTGTCCAAGAAATCCTCAAAGAACTCGAAGCGCTAAGTGATGAAAAGACCAAAGCGCAAAATGCGAAGATCGGCATTTGGGACAACCAATATGGCGTGAAGCTGGGCGACCTGCGTGTGTTGGCCAAAAAGATCAAAACCAACCATCAACTGGCTCTTCAACTCTGGGAGACTGGCAACTTTGATGCCCAAATGTTGGCCATGCTGCTCATCAAGCCCAAAGAGCTCAGCGCAGATGAACTGGACAACATGGTGCGCTCGGTAAAACATCCCCGCCTGGCGGACTGGATCAACTCTTACGTGGTCAAGGTGCACCCGGACAGCGAAACCCTGCGGCAAAAATGGATGATGGACGAGCACCCCATGGCCAGCCGCGCCGGCTGGAACCTGACCTCGCAAAGAGTTATTAAGGCTTCAGACACGCTGGATATTCCGGACTTATTGGACCGCATCGAAAATGAAATGGCTACGGCGGCCCCCGAGGCGCAGTGGACCATGAATTTTGCTCTGGCCGAGATTGGCATCAACCATCCCCAGCACCGCCAGCGCGCCATTGAGGTTGGCGAGAAGTTGGGTGTCTATCGCGACTATCCTGTTCCCCGGGGTTGCACCTCGCCATTCGCTCCAATTTGGATAAAAGAAATGGTGCGCAGGCAGGGATAAATATTGGTGCAAGAAGGCGGCAGGCGACGCCTCAAGCCGCATAGTACTAGCTCAGCTTTTCAGCAACTGCCGCAATAAGCTGACATACGTCTGCGGGTGGGCCAAGCTCAGTTCCCCATGCCCCATTTGTGGCGCCAGGTACAGCTCGCTGAGCGGCAGCACTTCATGCAGGCGGCGCGCCGAGCGGCGCACGATCTCCAACTCACGCGAGCCGGCAACCACTAAGGCTTTGGCGCGGCTGTGCTGCAGCAGCTCTTCTTTGAGCGCGTAATTCCCGTTACTGGCGCTGATGTTCAGCAAGGTTTGCTTGGACATGCGCTGGCTGTCCTGGTAGTACTGTTCGTACATGCTCTGGCGCAGAAACAAACTCTTGGCCTGCGTCCTGGAAAACCAGCGCTGCTTGATCAGCCCGTAAGCCATGCCGTAACTGACGCGAGAGAGCAAAGCGATCCCAGGCACCGGATAGACCAAGGCGCTCTCGATCAGTGCGCGCTTCGCCATTTGGGGTCGCGCGGAGAGCAGCTCTACGGCGATCTGCGCGCCGAGAGACTGGCCGCCAATCAAGGCTACTTCCCCGTCCAACTCGCTATCTATATAGGCAATCAGCTTCCGGGCCGAATCTTCAATACTGACAAAAGTGGTTTCCCCATCTTCACCATGGCCGTCAATCACCGGCAGCACCAAGTGATATTCGGTCTGCAAAGCGTCCACTATGGGTTGATAAGCCCACCATGACAAGCCACCGCCGTGCAACAGCACAATGCGGGGAAGTTTCGCATCGCCAAAGGTCTTGAACTTCATACCGGTAGTATCTCACGGCCGCACACAATCTAACAAAGCTCTGACACAGCCCAAAATGCCGCCATGCTATAATCCACGCATTCTTGCCATAGCTTAAGGAATCCTTTGTTGAAAATCGAACAGAAGCCCCTAGACGACCACCAAATGCATCTCACGGTCGAGGTCGAAAAGCAAACCTTGGAAAATGCGCGCCAAAAAGCCGCCCGCAAGATCGCCAAACGCGTAAAGATACCTGGCTTTCGCCCCGGCAAGGCGCCGTTTAGTGTTGTCGAAAAGCAAGTTGGCCCTGAGGCCATCAAAGATGAAGCGATTGAGATCGTGCTGGACGAGATGTACCCCAAGGTCATCGAGGAAAGCGGGATCCGTCCTTACAGTTCTGGCACCTTGGAAAAAGTCCATGAAGACAAGGACCCGCTGATCTTCGAGATCCGCGTGCCGCTCTCCCCCGAAGTCACCCTGGGCAAGTATCAGAAGATCCGCATGCCTTTTGAAGACAAGCCCATCACAGAAGAAGACATCAACAATGTCTTCAAGAACCTGCGTGAGCAAAACGCGATCATGGCCCCCGTGGAACGCCCGGTGCAGGCCGGCGACATCGCCTACATCCTGCTGAGTGCAGAGCGCAAGACCCCGGACAAGGATGGCGACACCACGCTGCTCAACGAGCGCCGCTACCCCGTAATGGTCGAAGCGCCGGACACCGACACCAAGGGCGAGTGGCCCTACCCTGGTTTCTCGCAAGAACTGTTGGGTTTAAAGCCTGGTGATGAGAAGACCCTCGAGCATACCTTTGCTGAGGATTCCGACTTTGAAGACCTGCGCGGGGAAACCGCCAGCTTCAAACTCAAGCTCGAAGAGATCAAGGACCGCCAACTGCCGGAGCTGGACGACGCTTTTGCCCAGTCTGTGGGCAGCTACCAGACCTTAGCCGACCTGCGCGCCGAGATTGAAAGCCAGCTCACCGAAAGTTTCCGGCGTGAAGCAGAAGGCGCCTATGAAACCCAAGTAGTGGAAAAACTTGTAGCCGAGAGCGAAGTCAAGTTCCCCTCGCAGATGCTGCACCACGAAATCCACCACCACATTGAAGATATGGGGCCAGACCTGGCCGCCCGCGGCATGGATCTGGACACCTACCTCAAGAGCCGCAACATTACCTTCGACCAATTGGAAGAAGAAGTAACTCCAGAGGTGGAAGAGCGACTCAAGAAGTCGCTGGTCATCATGGAAGTTGCCAAGCAAGAAGAAATTGAAGTCGGCGATGACGAAGTGGAGGGTTTGGTGCAAGAGCGCATCCTGCGCCTAAGCCAAACCCTGACCGAAGATCAGATGAAGCGCGTGCTCTCCAAGGAAAACCTGCAAGGTTTGGTCAGCCGCACCCTCTCCGAAGAAGTTATCAGGCGCACGCTGGAACGCCTGCGCCTGACCGCCCAGGGCCAGTCCCCAGACAAAGCCGCAAAGAAAGCCAAGAAGAGCGAGGAACCTGTCGAAGAAAAGGCGACAGAAGAATAACAATAGCTATGCAAGCACGAAAGGAAGACTCCATGTTCAATCCGCAATCTGTCATTCCGATGGTCATCGAGACCACCGGTCGCGGCGAGCGCTCGTTTGATATCTACTCCCTGCTGCTCAAGCGCCGCATCATCCTGCTCAGCACGCCCATCGAAGATCACACCGCCAACCTCATCGTGGCCCAGCTGATCTACCTGAGCAATGAAGACCAGGAAGCCCCCATCCAGATGTACATCTCCTCGCCCGGCGGGTCCGTATATGCCGGCATGGCGATCTACGACACCATGCAGATGATCCCGAACCAGGTCAGCACCGTAGCCGTCGGCTTTGCCGCCTCCTATGCCACCGTGCTGCTCTCGGCCGGCACCAAGGGGCACCGCTATGCGCTGCCCAACGCCACCATCCACATGCACCAGCCCTGGGCCAGCGGTGGCGGCGGCGGCCAGGCAACGGATATCGAGATCCATGCCCGCGAGATCTTGCGCCTCAAGGCTCGTCTGAACGAGATCTTGGCCGAGAACACGGGCAAAAAGACCGATGACATCGAGAAGGACACCGACCGCGATGTGTACCTGACCGCCAAGCAAGCTGTAGACTACGGCTTGGTGGACCAAGTCCTCGAAAAGCCGGTGATCAAGTAGGCTTACTCGCTTATGAAAGAGCCGAGGGCAAACCCTCGGCTCTTTTGTTTGGCGCACTATAATCATCCTGATGACTTCCCCTGCGATCAAAGCCCTGCTGCTGGATATGGACGGCGTGCTCTGGCGCGGTGACGAGCCGATTGGCGACGTCCCCGCCCTCCTGGAGCGCATCCTTCAGCACGGCATGCAATATGCCTTTGTCACCAACAACGCCACACGCACAGTTGAGCAATACCAGGAGAAGTTCCGCCACTACGGCGCTGAGGTCGCTCCTGAACACATTCACACCTCCGCCCGCGTAACCGCCAAAATGCTCAGCGAGCAGTATCCAGACGGCGGACGCGTCTATATCATTGGCGAGCGCGGCCTGCAGACAGCTCTGGCAGAGCGCGGTTTCCAGCAGGCAGAGAGCGACTGCCTGGCGGTGGTGGTTGGCCTTGACCGTGAGCTGACCTACGCCAAACTACGCCAGGCAGCGCTGCTCATCCAAGCTGGGGCCGCCTTCATCGGCACCAATCCGGATGGCAACCTGCCCTCGCCGGAAGGCAAGGTGCCTGGCGCCGGCAGCATCCTGGCCGCCCTACAAACCGCCACCGGAGTCGCCCCTACCGTCATTGGCAAACCTCAGCCGGCTCTGCTGCACAGCGCGCTGGAGCAGCTCGGCGTGCCGCCGGAGCAGGCCCTGATGGCGGGCGACCGTCTCGACACCGATGTGCAGGCCGGTTACAACGCCCGCTGCCGCACCGCGCTGCTGCTTTCCGGCGTGGCGACCCGCGACCAGGCAGAAGCCTGGCAGCCGCAGCCGGACTTTATCGAGCCTGACCTGGCCAGCTTGCTGGACAAACTGGCTTAGCGCAAAGACTGCCATGACCCTGCCACTGATCTTCGACCTCGACCTGCCCCAGCTCACCCAACAGCTAAAAGACTGGGGACAGCCGGCCTACCGCGCCAAGCAAGTCTGGCAAGGTCTGTATCAAAACCTGTGGGCGAAACCTCAAGATTTCAGCAACCTGCCCAAGGATCTGCGCGACAAACTGGCCGAGAACTTTGCCTTCACCCACCTGGAAGAAGCCCAGCGCCTGTATTCCAAAGATGGACAGACCACTAAGGTGCTCTTCCGCCTGCCAGACGGCCAATATATCGAAACAGTGTTGATGCGCTATGAAGACCGGCGCACGCTGTGCATCTCCTCACAGGCCGGCTGTGCCATGGGCTGCGTGTTCTGCGCCACCGGGCAAATGGGCTTCCGCCGCAATCTAAGCAGTGGCGAGGTCCTGGAACAGGTACTGGTCTTCGCCCGCCAGTTGGCCGAAGACGGCGAACGCCCCACCAATGTCGTGCTGATGGGCATGGGCGAGCCCTTCCATAACTACGACGCCACTCTGGAAGCGATCGACCGCCTGGGCGATCCGGATGGCTTCAACATGGGGGCGCGCCGCTTCACCATCTCCACCGTGGGTCTGCTGCCCGCCATCCGCCGCTTCACTGCGGAGAGGCGGCAGGTAGGATTGGCCATCTCGCTGCACGCCGCCACGGACGAGCTGCGTTCATCCATGCTGCCAATCAATGACAGATACCCGATCAAAGATCTGATACGCGCCTGCCGGGAATACACCGAAGCCACCGGCCGGCGGGTCACCTTTGAATGGGCCTTAATTCAAAACCAGAACGACAGCCCGGAAGAAGCCGGTCGCCTGGTAAAACTGCTGCAGGGCCTCAACTGCCACGTCAACATCATCCCGCTCAACCCCACACAGGGTTACGCCGGGCAACGCTCCACTCGCGAAAGTGTGGCGGCTTTCAAGCAGATCTTGGACAACGCCGGCATTTCGTGCACCGTGCGCGTACGCCGGGGCATTGACATCCAAGCGGGCTGCGGCCAATTGGCCGAACGCGCGGATGGCGGCTTGCTGCAAGTCAATTAGCCATCCGTGCTAAAATCTGTCTACCCCGTAGCCTTAGAGGAGTCGCTTTGACTGAGCAAGTTGTCCGCCTCATCTACCCGCCCTCCGCAGTCAACACCCCGATCGTAAACCAGCTCATCCGCAATTTTGGCGATTTGTCCATCAATATCTTGCGCGCCCAGGTCAACCCAACCGAAGGCTGGTTGGAAGTGCAGCTGGTCGGCAGCGCCGCTGTGATTGAATCTTCGATCGATTGGCTGCGTTCTCAGGGAATTGAAGTGCAAGTCCTCGGCGCATAGCGGTCTGCCCACATGGCAGCCAAATTCATCCTCAACCCCTACGCCGCCCGCTGGAGTGCCGGCAAACGCCAAGCCGCAGCAGAAGCGGCTTTGTGCAATGCCGGTATCGCTTTCGAAACCGTGGTCAGCGACGGGCCGGGCCATTGCACGCAACTGGCCACCGAGGCTGCCCAACAAGGCTTTGACCCCATCCTTGCAGGCGGTGGAGACGGCACGATTGGCGAAGTGGTCAACGGCATCTTGCTGGCTGCGCCTAAGAAGATGCCCATACTGGGTATCCTGCCGCTCGGCACCGCCAACGACACCGTGGTCAACCTGGGCCTGCCCAAGGACCTGGACGCCGCCGCGGCGGTGATCGCCGCTGGCAACACCCGCAACATAGATGTATGCCAGGTCAACCAGCGCTATTTCATCAACAACGCCGGCATCGGTCTGGAACCCTACGTCACCACCATCCAACAACGCATGACGGCCATCAAGGGCATTGCGCGCTATCTGCTGGCCACGCTGGTCGCCATTGGCCGCAACCCCAAATGGCATATGAAGCTGCAATGGGACGACGGCCAATACGAGGGGCCATGCACCCTGGTCTCCATCGGCAACTCACCGTTGACCGGCGGCGTGTTCTACACCGTGCCCCATGCTGACCCGTTTGATGGCAAGCTCAGCTTCGTCTATGGCTATCTACCCACACGTCTGGGCATCCTGTCCGTCCTGCCCAAGACGATGAAAGCGGCGGAAGGCAATTACGTTGAGCATCCCGCCGTGCACGAAGTCCACGCCACCCGGCTGCGCGTGCAAGTGCGGCCGGGCTCGCCCGCCCATGCCGACGGCGAGTTGATCTCAGAGGATATTCAAACGCTGGAATATCGCATCCATCCCGCCAAGCTGCCGATCCTGCTGCCCGGCTGATGGGCAGGCTTTCCAACCTGCTGCGTTTCCTTTATCACCTGCTCTATTATCCTTTCGCCTGGGCTTATGACTTGGTGGCCTGGGTCGTCTCGCTGGGCCATTGGAACGATTGGGTTGCCAGCGTGGCGCCGCGCGCCACTGGTCCGCGCCTGCTGGAGCTGGGGCACGGCCCTGGCCACTTGCAGGCGCTGTTGGCCGGCGCACGGCCTTTCGTGGTCGGGCTGGACCTCAGCCCCAAGATGAGCCGCCTGGCCCAGCGGCGCCTGGCCGCGGCGGGCAAACCGGCCAGGCTGGTGCGGGCGCAGGCCCAGCAGCTGCCCTTTGCCGCCGGTAGTTTTGACCAGGTCGTGGCCACCTTCCCCAGCGAATACATCGTCGCCCCGGCCAGCCTGCAATCCATCTGGCGTGTCTTGCTGGCTGACGGCAAGCTGCTGGTGCTGCCTACTGCATGGCTACACAGCCAACCGCGGCTTTGGAACCAGGCGTTCGCGGACCAACTGCGCACCGCCGGGTTCAGCGTGCAACAGGAATACCTTGCGGTGCGCGCCAGCCAGGCTGTGCTGGTCACGGCAAGCAAGCCAGACGCCAAAACTTGATTACAATGCCGGAATGGAAATTCAAATCGGTGTCGCCAAGATCAACAAGTACGCCATGTCGGAAAGCGGCGACACACTGGAAGTCGTAGAACGTCCCAATGGCGGCCTCTCCGTGGTGCTGGCCGATGGCCAACGCTCCGGCAAGAGCGCCAAGCTCATCTCCAACATGGTGGTACGCAAAGTCATCAGCCTGCTGGCTGAGGGCGTGCGTGACGGCGCTGCGGCTCGCGCGGCCTCAGACTATCTCTACACACATCGCAGCGGCAAGGTGCAGTCCACGCTCAACATCCTGTCGATCGATATGGAATCGCGCAATGTGGTCGTGACGCGCAACAACCCCAACCCAGTACTGGTCTACTACGCCGGCGAAACTCGATCGCTGGACCAGGAAAGCTCTCCCGTCGGATTGCGCCGGGAGACCCGCCCAGTCATCCACCAGATCGATCTGCAAGATGGCCTGGTGATCGCCACCTACACCGATGGCCTACCCTTTGCTGGCGTGCGCAGCAGCCAGCCGCTGGACGTGCAAGCCGAGTTTGAGCGCCTGGTCGCCAGCGGCGCCGAGCCACAAACCATCGCAGATGGTTTAATGGCCGCCGCGCTGCAGCGCGAACAGGACCGTCCCGGCGATGATGTCAGCATCGTCGTATTGGGCGTGCTGGCCAACAGGCCGGACCCGGTGCGGCGCATGTGGGTAAGATTGCCTTTATGACACAGGCAGACGACAACCCTCAAAGTACCTTGCCGCGCGTTGGCGTAGTCGGCCCCTGCAAATCGGGTAAGTCTACGCTGGTGCGCGGCCTGCAAGCTGCCGGCTACCAAGCCTTCCAAATCGCCCAGGAACACTCATTTGCGCCACGCATGTGGCAGATCATCGGCAAGCCGGATGTGCTCATTTATCTGCACAGCGACTACCCCACTACCGTAAGCCGCGGGCTGAAGTGGCAGGAGCGTGAATACGCTGAACAGCAACCGCGCCTGACCAACGCCCGTGAAAATGCCGATCTGGAGATCCGCACCGACGAACCGGAACCGGAGGAAGTGCTGAGGCAGGTCTTGGCGTATCTGGCTAACTGGCCTGCTGGATAAACGCGGCCAGGTGCTGCTTCTGGGCCACTAGTGAGGCGGGATGAATGTACATCATATGCCCTGCTTCGTAGTATTCCATCGAGACATTCTGGCGTAATTCCGCGGCCAGCTGCATATGGCTAAAGGTGTACTCCGTCGCAAAATACGGCGTAGCCATGTCGTAGTAGCCATTGGCCACAAACACCCGTAAGGCGGGGTTGACATGCATCGCTTTTCGCAACATCTCCGCCACGTTCACGTACTGGTTTTCGAATTCTTTGTAGCTCCACGGGTACACCCGCCAAGAAAGGATTTCGTACGGCAGATCGCTTTCAAAGTTGAGTTCTTCGCGCAGATACTGGTTCAAGGTCGCCGTGAAGGCGCCCTGAATGGCGGCATAGCTGGGGTCGAATTCGTAGTTCTCGCCCGCCGCATCCCGGTCAGCTGCCGTGAAGCGGCTGTCCAGTCGCCCCACGGTGCGCCGCTCAGCGCGCAGCAGTTCCTTGGTAAAGCGGTGGATCTCAATGCGCAGATTGGTGCGCTCCACGTACTCCGCAGACAGTCCGGTGTACTCCGCCAACTTGGCCGCCAGCTGGCCGCGCTCTTCAGCCGGCAGCGCATCCCCGCGCATCAGGGCCAGGGTGTACTCTGTGCTGGCAAAGTCTTCAACTTCTTTCAGCAATTTTCGCAGGTCGGGGAAGCGCTTGCGGTCCAGTTGGCCGTGGTACCAGGCCGTGGCCGCATACGTAGGCAGGAACATGATGAAAGGCAGATCATTGCCTGGGTTGAAGTCCGCCGTGGAGAAATCAAGGATCGAGGAGATCAGCATCACGCCATTCAGGTAAAGACCATGACGTTCCTGCAGATGATGGCTGAGCGCAGCGGCACGCGTGGTGCCGTAGCTCTCGCCGATTAGGAACTTGGGTGAGGTCCAGCGCATCTGGCGCGTGGTGTACAAGCGAATGAACTCGCCCACCACTTCCATGTCCTTCTGCATACCATGGAACTGCTTGGCCTCCTCGCCCGGAACGGCCCGGCTGAAGCCGGTAGTCACCGGGTCGATGAAGACCAAGTCGGTCTCCTCCAGAATGGAGTACTCATTGTCCAGCAAGCGGAATGGCGGTTTGGGCATGCCCGCGTCCGGTGTCATGTCCACCCGCCGGGGACCCAGCACGCCCAAATGCAGCCAAACCGAAGAAGAACCCGGCCCGCCATTGAACGAGAAAGTCAGTGGTCGCGGCTTGGCGCCCCCGGGCTGATCCAGTGTATAAGCCACAAAGAATACCGATGCTTTGGCTTTGTGTTCACTCTTGGCGTCATCCTCTTCGCGCAAGACCAAGGTGCCCGCGGTGGCTGTGTAATTTAACGTGCGCTTACCGAGCTTCAACGTATGCTTGGTCTGCACCAGCTTATCTTCCACAGGTGTCTGCGCCGCTTCTGTCTGCTTTTCCTTGTCTGCGTCTTTCTCTGTCATGCGGAAGTCTCCCAAACCAATTTTAGAAAATGGCCAAAACGATCGTGGTCATGGCACCCAGGCACAGGAAGGGTGCATAGGCGAAGGACATCATTGGCGTATAGCTGCGCTGGGCCATCGCCCAGATCAGATAGAGCAAGCTGAACGCGCCAGCAAACAGCACGCCAAAAAATAGCGCGCTCAACACTGAGGGCCAACCCAACAAAACCCCGATCACGCCAGAGATGGTCACATCGCCGAAGCCCAGGGCGGTATCTTGCCAGGCCCGGCCGCGCAACCGGGCCAAAAGGCGTCCCAGCCAATCGCCCAGCAGATACAGGGCTAACATGACCCCAAAGCCTGCGGCGCCGCCCAGCAAAACCCGTGTGAGGCCCACCCACTGCTGGCCTATCGCTCCCAACAAGAGCGCTCCCCCCAGGCTGACCATGTGCAGCACCAGGCGATGCTCAATATCGATGACAATCACCAAAGCAAAATACGCACCCACCAGCAAAAGCTGATAACCTGGAAAAGCGTTCACAGGGAACACAAACAAGAGAACTGCCAAAAGAGTGAGCAGAAAAAGAACGGCCGCGTTGCGCGGCAGCTTGAGATAGTCGAAGAACTTGGCAAAACTGAAGGGCAGCCAAACAGGCTTAGCTAACCTGCGTTGCGTGGGCAAAACATCCGCCAGATAGCAAACCAATCCCCCCAACCCAAAACCGATTATCGCCCAAGCCAGCGTCATGCCACGAATTATAGGCCAAAACAAAACAGGACCGCGCTGCGGTCCTGTTTGCTCTAACTGAGGTTTTACTTAAGCGGCTTTTTCTTCCTTGACCACGCTGACGAACTGCTGGAATAGATCGCGCAGCATTGGCTCCGGCACGGCGCCTACCTGGCGATGTACCAACTTGCCATCCGACAGGAACAGCATAGTCGGGATGCCCTGCACGCCGTACTGCTGGGCCCAGGAAGGATTCTCGTCAGTATTGACCTTGGCGATCACCAGTTGGCCGGCAAATTCCTCGGCCAGCTTATCCAGGGTCGGGGCGATCTGCAAACAAGGTCCGCACCAGGGTGCCCAAAAATCCACCACCATGGGCGTTTCAGACTTCAATACAGTCTGCTCAAAGGCATCATCAGTTACATGAATGGGTTCGTTTGCCATTTGTGTCTCCAATTTCTCCGGAACATTCTACCCTTCAGACTCGCCCTAAGTGGCTCTTCTTACCCAGGAGTATAATGGCCGCGTGGTGCTACTTTCCGATCCCAACACACCCCAACCCTATACAGTCGAGACCGAGGTCTACCAGGGTCCGCTGGATCTGCTGCTCCAGCTGATCGAACGCGCCGAGCTCGACATTACTAAGCTCTCACTGGCCAAGGTCACTGACCAATTCCTGGCTTACATGCGCACACTGCAATCCGCCCGCGCCGAGCGCGTCTCAGAGTTTCTGGTGGTTGCCTCGCGTTTGATGCAGATCAAGTCTGAGGCCCTGCTGCCCCGCCCCGTCGTGCGCATGCCGGACGAAGAGGACCCCGGCGAAGCCTTGGTGCAGCAGCTCATTCTGTACAAACAATACAAGCAACTGGCTGAGTTGCTGGCCCGCCGCCAAGCGAGCCAGTTGCGCGCCTACCTGCGCCTGGCGACACCGCCAAAAGTCGAGGGCCGGCTCGACCTGAGCAACATCACCATCCAAGATCTGCACGCCGCAGCGCTGCGCGTGTTCACCCGCGAGGATTCGCGCGCCCCGCTGCGCACGGTGGTCGCCCCGCCCAAAGTCACCATTCGCGAGAAGATCCGCGTGATCGCCCAGGCGTTCAAGCAAAACACCCTGGTGCGTTTCCGCTCGCTGCTGGGCGAAAACCCTCAACGTTTGCATATTGTGGTGACCTTCCTGGCGGTATTGGAACTGGTGCGTCGTTATCGCATTACCGCCCAACAGGAAAAGCTTTTTGGCGACATTGAAATGAACCGAGATGACGCCTGGGACGAAAACCTGGACTTTGAACTGGAATTCCGAGAATAATGCCAAAAAAACCTCAGACGACCAGCACAAACAGCCCAGACTGGCAGCAAGTCGCCCGGCTGGTGCTAACCTCCCGCACGATTGATGAGATCGAAGAAAACGAACTGGTTAGCCGGGGCAAAGTCACCTACCAGTTCTCGGCCAAAGGACATGAGCTGGCCCAGGTTTTGCTTGCTCTGCAACTCACCCAAGGCAAAGACGCCGCCACGGTCTATTACCGCTCGCGGCCCTTCATGCTGGCCGCCGGCCTCAGCCCGCGTGAAGCCTTCGCCGCCGATATGGCGCTGACCGGTTCGCCCTCCGAGGGTCGTGATGTGGGCGTGGTCTATTCCCTGCCGCCGCGTAAAGGCGTGACCGTGCTGCCTTCCTCTGGCGATGTGGGCGCCCAATACACGCCGGCCGCGGGCTGGGCACAGGCCGCCACCTACTACCGTGACGAGCTCAAAGACAAAGCCTGGAACGGGGCGATTGCCGCGGCCCTGGGTGGCGATGGCTCTGTGGCCAGCAACGGTTTCTGGGCGGCCCTCAATATCGCCACCACGCTCAAGCTGCCCATGCTCTTCTATATTGAAGACAACGGCTACGGCATTTCCGTACCCAAGCAATACCAGACTCCCGGAGGCGACATCAGCGCCAACCTGGCCAGCTACAACAACTTGCACATCTTACGCGGGTCCGGTACTCAGCCGGAAGAAACGGCTGCCTTGGTGAGCCAGGCAGTCGCCTTTGCGCGCAGCGGGGCCGGCCCGGTCATGCTGCACCTACAGGTGCCGCGCCTCACCGGCCACACCTTTGGCGAGGATCAGACCGCCTACAAGAGCTCCGAACAAATAGAAGAAGAACGTAGCCGAGATCCGCTATTGGCTATGCGCAAATTGCTTGGCAATGCAGATTGGGAGGCTCTGGCGGTTGAGGTCGAGGCCCAGGTGCGCCAAGAACTGGATACGGCCTTGCAGCAACCCGCTCCTGCATTGGATTCTGGCCCTCGCTTTGTGTTTGCGGAGGCAGGCCACCAGCCCAGCGTGCCCACAGATGCACACAAACCGGCCACAGATTGGGCTGCCCCAGCAGCGGAAGACGGCCCGCGCATCAATCTGTCTGAAGCGATCCGCCGCACCATGGAGGCTGAACTGCAAGCCAACCCGCGCCTGGTCATCTTTGGCGAAGATGTGGGTCCCCGCGGCGGTGTGCATCGCGTGACATTGGATCTGCAAGCCAAATTCGGCGGGCGCCGTGTCTTCGACACGTCATTATCTGAAGAAGGCATCATCGGCCGGGCGGCTGGCATGGCCATGGCCGGGCTCACCACACTGCCCGAGATCCAGTTCCGCAAATATGCCGACCCGGCCACCGAACAGATCAATGACATCGGCTGGATCCACTGGCGCACAGCGGGCAAGTTCAACGCCCCAGTGGTTATCCGCATTCCGGTGGGCTACAGCAAAAAGACCGGCGATCCCTGGCACTCGGTCTCCGGTGAGGCCATCTATGCGCACAGCCTGGGCTGGCAGGTAGCCATGCCCTCCAACGCTGCCGACGCCGTTGGCCTGCTGCGCAGCTCGCTGCGCGGCAACAATCCCACCATTCTGCTGGAACACCGCGCACTGTACGATACACCGCCCTCTCGCCGTCCTTATCCTGGCGACGACTATCTGCTTCCCTTTGGCCAAGCCGCTTCGCTGAGCTCTGGGGATGCCCTCACCATCGTCAGCTGGGGGGAGATGGTGCACCGCTGCCTGGAAGCCGCAGAAGCCTTTCCTGGCAAGATAGACATCCTCGACCTGCGCACCATCATTCCCTGGGACCGGGGGGCCGTGCTGGCTTCTGTACGCAAGACAGGCAAATGCCTGATCGCCCATGAAGATGGTCTGACCGGCGGCTTCGGCGCCGAGATTGCCGCGACGCTGGCGCAGGACTGTTTCACTTTCCTCGATGCGCCAGTGCAGCGCCTGGCTGTCCCCGATACGCCGATCCCCTTCAATATTCCGTTAATGAACACCATCATCCCCAGCGCGGAAGAGATACGTACGAAAATTCAAGAGTTGCTGCAATGGTAAAGATCCGACCAAGCCTGCTTGGGCTATGCGCTCTGGCTGTGTTGGGGGCAGCCTGCAGCAGCCAGCCCGCCCCCAACACAGACCACAGCCCGCAAGAAGCTGCCGGGCAAACGTTGTTCACCCGGCACTGCGCCGCCTGCCACAGCCTCAACGCAGGTACCATCATCGTTGGCCCTCCCTTGGCTGGGATCGCCAACCAAGCCCAACAGCGCGTGGCGGGGATGGATGCCAGCACATACCTGCATCAATCCATCATGGAACCCAGCGCTTATCTGGTTGAAGGTTTTTCTGATCTAATGCCGCCCACCCTGGGGCAAGTTCTAACTCCAGAAGAGGTTGATGCCCTCGTCGCCTACATGCTCACCTTGCAGTAGCGCTGTCGGGCCGCTTGTGCTATTATGAAAAGACTAATTACAGAGTTCACAATCAAGGAGCGTTCATGAGCACCAGAACTGCAGTACAGGGCAAAGCTGCCCACCCACTGCCGCTGCTAACCCGTTGGAAGACGGCTTGGGACGGCTGCAATGTCCCGCAGATCGAGTTGGCAGACGGTTTCACCCGCTGGCTGGTGATTTCCCGTGCCTGCGTATTCACCATGACCATCATCTCGGGCATGCTGGGGCTGCTGATCGCTGCCGAGCAGGCCACTCGCGGCGCTGGCTCGGTCAATTGGTTCTTCGGCTTTCTGGCCATCATCGGCATCATCCTGGCGCATGCCTCCAACAACCTGCTGAACGACTACATGGATGTGCGCCAGGGTGTGGATACGGAAGACTATCCACGCGCCCAATACAGCACCCACCCGATCCTGGGCGGCCTTACCACCCCCAATGGCCTGCTCAAGGCCGCTGGCCTGCTCACCTTCATTGATTTCCTTATCATGCTCTATCTGTACACTCAGGTCGGGGCTATGGTGCTGGTATTTGCTGTGCTGGGTTTTGTACTCAGCTTCTTTTACACCAACGTACTCAAGCGGGCTGGCTTGGGCGAGTTAACCGCTTTCGTGGTTTGGGGACCGTTGATGACCGGCGGTACGGCTTACGTCGCCCTCAACGGTATGCCCTTGACCACGGAGATCTGGGCGCTGACCCTGCCCTACGGTCTGGTTGTAGCCAGCGTGCTGGTAGGCAAGCACATCGATAAGATCGAACCCGACACCAAGGTTGGCGTGCGTTCTGTGCCCGTCATCCTCGGCGAAGAACGCTCAAAGCTGCTCAATAAGGCCATCTTCATCCTTTTCTACGTCATCATCGTCGCCCTGGTCGTGTTGAACTACACAGGCCCCGGCGTGCTGCTCACCTTCCTGGCGTTGCCCTACCTGCGTCGCAGCTGGCAAAAATACTCCGAGCCCAAACCTAAGAAGGCGCCGGAGGGCTGGACGGTGTGGCCGCTGTGGTTCGTGGGTTGGGCCATGCACTTCAATCGCAAAGCCGGTGGCTACTTCACCCTCGGCTTGCTGGTTAACATCGGCTGGCACTACATCTCCACCTTATTGTAGAATCAGCTACCAAAAGGTTTCTAAAAGCCCTGGCCTAAGCCAGGGCTTTTACTTTCAGGTTATAGTTGCTGGCGTGCGAAATTATCGAAAAAAACGCATCACGCATTGGAATGCTGTTTTCTCCAAAAGTGGCTTACCGAAAAGTGCTCGCCACTATCACAAATTGCTAGAGCAATACTATAGTTTCCAAATTCCCACAGGAATGCGTGTCTTGGAATTGGGCTGCGGCAATGGCTCTTTGCTCGCTTCAGTGAAGCCAGAATTCGGTGTGGGCGTGGACTTTTCCAGGCAGGCTTTGATACAGGCAAAGCAGTTGCATCCCCAACTGTCCTTTATCGAAGCCGATGTTTGTGAATTGCCGTTGTCTGGAAGCTTCGATGTGATCATCCTCTCCGACTTAGTGAATGACCTTTGGGACGTACAAACCGTCTTGGAGTTGATTACAAGATGCAGCCACAGCCGCACCCGCGTTATTCTCAACCTGCATAGTCACCTATGGCAAGTATTGCTTGCCTGGGCAGAGCGGCTAGGTCTGAAACGACCTACCTTAGCCCAGAATTGGTTCACGCTAGATGATTTGCATACTTTGTTGAAGCTTACCAACTGCGACCTGATTAAACACGAGACAGAAATCCTGCTGCCAGCGCATATTCCCGTATTGTCCTGGTTTGCCAATAAGTACCTGGCGCGCATCTGGCCATTCTCGGCGCTCTGCCTGACCAATATGCTTGTGATTCGTCCCCTTAAAGCCAAGCTTGAAAAGCGCAGCCAACAGCCTAGTGTGTCAATTATCATTCCAGCCAGAAATGAAGAAGGCAATATTGGCCGCTTATTTTCCGAATTGCCTAAATTGGGTAGAGCAATGGAACTGGTCTTCATCGAGGGTCATTCCAAAGACAAGACGTACGAGGCGATCGAAGAGGCCATTCAACAGCATCCAGAACAAAAAGCTCAGTTGCTTAAACAGACTGGGGTCGGCAAAGCCAATGCCGTTTGGCAGGGCTTTGCCGCAGCCAAAAATGATGTGCTCATTATCTTTGATTCTGACTTGTCGGTTTCCCCTCCTGATCTTTTGCGTTTTTATGAAGCAGTTTCAAATAACAAAGGCGAATTCATTAATGGCTCGCGCTTGGTCTACCCAATGGAAGACCGCGCCATGCAATTCATTAACCTGATTGGCAATCGTTTGTTCGGAAAAATCTTCTCTTGGTTAATTTCCCAACCAGTTAAGGACACCCTTTGTGGAACAAAAGTTATCTGGCGGGAAGATTTTGCCCTATTGCGCCAAGTATGGCCAGAGAACAGCAGAGATCCCTTTGGCGACTTCGATTTGCTGATTGGTTCAGCTAAGCTCAACCTCAAGATTATTGATGTGCCCATCCGCTATCGTGAACGCACCTATGGCAGCACCAACATCAACCGTTGGAGCCACGGGTTGATGCTGATAAGAATGCTCTCTTGGGCGGCCAGCAGCCTGAAGTTCCGTTGAGATAGCCATGCTTCGCAACATACTTTCACACCCGCTAACACGCGACTTGGACCTCGACTCGCCAGAAACCACCGAACTTCGACGTCAAATAATCCAGTCCAAGCCTTTCCTCAAAAAGATCTACGAAGAATGGTATGACATGCTGATTAGTCGCTTTCCCGGTGGGAATCTGAAGCGAGTATTTGAGATCGGCTCCGGGGCAGGCTTCCTCGGCCAAGTGGCACCAGACGTTATCAGCAGCGATCTTCTACACATCGCAGGCGTAGACCTGGTGATGGATGCCCAGTGCATCCCGGCAGCTGACGAAGGGCTGCATGGTCTGCTGATGGTCAATGTGCTTCACCATATCCCAGACATACGCGGTCTATTCCGCGAAGCCAGCCGCAGTCTTGAAGTAGGCGGCATGATTGTGATGATCGAACCATGGCTCACAACCTGGTCTCGCATGGTTTACACAAAACTGCACCACGAACCATTAGACGACCAAGCCGCCGAATGGAAGATACAAGGTGAGGGTCCGTTGTCTGGTGCGAATAGCGCTCTGCCTTGGATCGTCTTTCACCGGGACCTGGCCCGCTTCCAGCAGGATTTTCCCGAATGGGAAATCAGGGAAGTACGCCCTTTTATGCCGTTGCGCTACCTGCTCTCAGGAGGCATTTCATTGCGCAATCTAATGCCGGGATTCAGCTTCGGCTTCTGGCGTTTGATGGAAACCTTGCTCACCCCACTCAACCATCACATTTCTATGTTTGCGATTATTACCCTCCAAAAGAGATCTATTTAATGAGTAAAACCATCAATCAAGATCGCGTGGCAAACGAAATTGCCCACGGCAAATTCCTCGCTCAAGGCTCTACCGAAGCCATCTGGGGTTGGGACTCTGCGGCGGGCAAACACCGAGCAGTAAAGCGTGCTGCCAAAATAATCGCCGCAGCCCAGCTGGCCCCCGGTAAGCACGCCCTGGAAATTGGCTGTGGCACGGGTATGTTCACACGTATGTTTGCCGACAGCGGGGCCAGGATCACCGCCAATGATGTCTCCCCAGACCTAATCGAAATTGCTCAAAAGAACAATCCGGAGGTCAATTTCATCTGGATGCCGTTTGAGGAGCTGCCCAGTACTGCCCAATACAATGCCATCATCGGCTCTTCAGTACTGCATCACCTGGACCTGGATGCGGCTCTCCAAAAAAGTATCGAATTGCTGCGGCCAGGTGGGTGCCTGGCTTTTGCAGAGCCCAATATGCTAAACCCGCAAGTATTCGCTGAACGCACCTTTCTTCGTAATGCGCTGGACTATGTATCGCCAGACGAAACTGCTTTCGTTCGTTGGCACCTGGCAAAGAAACTGAAGCAACTAGGCTTTATCAACATTCACCTCACGCCCTTCGACTGGCTTCATCCAGCCATTCCCGCCACATGGATCAATACGATAGAAAGCGTTGGGCGAGTACTCGAGGCACTGCCCGCAGTACGAGAATTCTCGGGCTCATTGCTTATTTCTTGCCAAAAACCCGAGTAAACTCGAGGCATGCCAACGCCTCTGGAAATCTTCCGCCAAGGCAAAGATGAGTTCTTTGCCAACCACACCAACAGCCCTCTGACCCCGGAACAGCGGGAACGCTTTTCGGGTCTCAGCTACTTTCCCGAGAATTCAGCTTTGCAGCTTGAAATAGACGTAACGCCCTTTGAAGAACAAGAACTAGTGCAGCTCCCCACGTCCACCGGGGATTTAAAGACCTACACCCGTTATGGGCGCTTCAGCTTTACCGTGAACGGTGAACAAGCAGAACTAACCCTGTTCCATGCGCCTTATGGCTTCTTCTTGCTCTTCGTAGACTCACTGGCCGGCAGCGAGACCTACGGTGCCGGCCGCTACCTGGAACCCGAGCAATTGCCCGATGGCAAGTTCTTGATCGACTTCAACCTGGCCTACAACCCCTACTGTGCCTACAACGACGCCTGGAATTGCCCCATCCCCCCGGCAGAAAATCGGCTGAAGGTACCCATCCGCGCGGGCGAGAAGAACTTCGATGACCACTAAATCCACAAACATCCTGATCGTTGGCGGCGGCACATACGGCATTAACACGGCCATCGAGCTGCAAGGACGCGGCTACGCGGTCACGCTGCTGGAACCCGGCCCGATCCCTCACCCGGATGCGGCATCGACCGACATCAGCAAGGTCATCCGGCTGGACTACGGCAAAGATGAACTCTACCTGCACATGATGGCAGAAGCCCTGCCTCTCTGGCGGCAGTGGAATGAAGAATTGGGCGAAACCATCTACCACGAGACCGGCGTGCTCTACTTCACGCTGGATGGCATGCAGGCGAATGACTTCGAGTACGAGAGCTACCTGCTGCTGCAAAAACACGGCCACCCCGCGGAGCGCCTGAACTCGGCGGAAATTCGCAAACGCTACCCAGCCTGGAACGCCGACCTGTACCCCGATGGTTACTTCAATCCGCAAGGCGGCTGGGCCGCCAGCGGCCGCGTGGTCACGCTGCTGGCCGAGCGTGCCCTGCAGGCTGGGGTGCATATCGTGCAAAACGTGGGCTTCAAACAACTGTTGGAGACCAGCGACCGGGTAACCGGTATGCTGGCGACAGACAATAAGCAATATCATGCAGATCAGGTCATCTTTTGCACAGGCTCTTGGACTCCGGTGCTGCTGCCCTACCTGGCAGACGTAATGTGGCCCACCGCCCAGGCCGTCTTCCATTTCAAAGCCGGTCAGCTCTCCCTCTACCAGCCGCCGCAATTCCCGGTTTGGACGGCGGATGTGGGCAAAACGGGTTGGTACGGTTTTCCCGCTCAAAACGATGGCACTTTAAAAATTGCCAACCACGGCGTGGGCTGGCAGCAGGATCCGCGTTTGCCGCGCCAGGTCCCGGCCGAAGCCGAAGAGCGCTTTCGCGCCTTCCTGGCCGAATCGCTGCCAGGCATGGCAAAGGCGCCCAAGATCTTTGAGCGCCTTTGCTTCTACTGCGATACTTTCGACGGTGACTTTTGGATTGACCACGACCCGCAACGCCCCGGATTGCTCGTCAGCGCCGGTGGCAGCGGACACGCCTTCAAGTTCACGCCACTGCTCGGCCGGGTCACCGCAGATGTGGTGGAAGGCAAGCCCAATCCCTACGCCACGCGCTTCGCTTGGCGGGAGCGCGGCGATCTAAAGGCTGAGGAAGCGCGAGCCGCCGGCGAAGGCGTACGCAAATAGGCCTACCAAAAGAAAAACAAGAAGATCACTGCGGCCAGCAAAACAATCCAAAGCACAGCAAGCAACCAAAACAAGATCGTCAATGGCTTTCCGGCTTGGCTTAGATCAAGCGCGCCGATCTTAAGCTCGTCACCCAAGGGGCTATCAGCCTGGTCAAGCTTCTCTAGTTGGTTCAAGCTGTGAATAGCGCGGAATAGGATAAATAATGGGATGGCATGGATGATCAACCCCAGATAATCCTCCAGCCAAAAGGCAATGCCAGCATCCATCAGATAGATTACCGCCACAGCCAAATAGATCCACTTGTTTCTGCGCCCCAGCAAGGCGCCCAGCATCAGCACCAGGAAGGTGACCACGTAAATGGCGACCGCCAGGCCGGAGAACAGCAGTTTGAACTCGTCCATGACTTCGGGAAGCATGGCGATCAATACATCCGCGAATTGGGTGAAGCTCAAACCAAAGGCCGCGATCACCGTCGAGCCAAAATAGGTGAGCACCGAGTTCAGCAGCGAGAATGCACCCAGGAATATTAGCCAGGAAGCTGCCGATTGCACCCGGTTAAGGTGACCTTGCTGCTGTTGAATTTGCATGCTTTGTTCATCGAGACTCATAACGCTCTCCTACAAAAAAGGCCGCGGCAACCGGGTTGCCGCGGCCTTTGAAACTCAACTGTCAGTTACTCATCACCACCGAGGAAGGCCTCCAGGTTGGCTTTGGTAATCCGGTAAGTGCCACCCACCTTTTTGGCCTTAAGATCTTTGCTTTCGATGGCAGCCAGCACATCCTTCTCAGCCACCTTGAGGAAGCCAGCCACTTCAGCGGTGGTCATCACATCCGGCATGGCGGCCGCGGCCGGGCTGCTCATGGCGCCTTTGAGCGCCTCGCCCATCACTTGGCCAATGCCCACGCCGGCACCGATACCGGCCGTCAGGCCGGCGCCGCCGCTGGGATTGTTGGCAGCATCGCGCATCGCGTCGGCCGCCTGCAGTTGCGTATAGGTGGCCGTGTCCAGCAAGCCCATATCGCGCAGGTCCTCCGCCGTGGTGCGTGCCGGAGTCAAGTTGGCGATCACGAAGCTCTTCAGCACCAAACCACGCGCCTCAAAGTCCGAGGCGGTCTTGGCACGCACGCCGGCGCTGATTTCTTCCTGGTTGCCGATGATGTCCTGCACCGTGCTGTACTTGCCCTTCATCTCACCCAGCAGGTCAGAGAAGGAGCGCAGCAAGCGAGAGCGCAGGTCATTTTCGATCTCGGCGGTGTCATACTTACCCTGGGTGCCTACCACCTGGGTCACAAACTGCTGAGGGTCTTCCACCTGATAGGCATAGGTGCCAAAACCCTGCAGCAACAGCCAACCCAGGCCAATTCCGGGGGTCTGCATCACGATCGGCTGCGGGGTACCCCACTTGCGGTCCAAAAACTCCCGCATGGAGACAAAATACACCTCAGCCGTGAAGGGGCTACGACCATCAAAAAGCGTACCCAGCAGGTTGACCAGCAGCGGCACGTTGCCCGTAGCGATCGTGTGGCGGCCGGGACCAAACACATCCAGCGCTTTGCCATCGCGAAAGAACAGGGCATTCTGGGATTCACGCACGATCACTTGCGAGCCAATACGGAAGTCACCCGCACCGCTCTCTGGGAAGCGATGTACGATCTCTTCCTTCATCTCATTGGGGTATTCAATTACGTCAAAAATACGAGCCATTTCTCCTCCAACAGAATGTCAACAATTATTCAGCCGCTGCTGAGTCGTCTGCATCTGCCTCGGCATCCATCACCGAGCCCACAGATGTCGGTGCATCATCCGCGGCAGGGACTTCAGCCTCGGCCGCGGGCGCAGCTTCAGCCGCATCGCCCTCACCCGTGGCAATGCTCGCCTCTTCGGTGATCACTGCGCGGCGGCCCTCGAAAGTGGCCACCAGATCACGGCTCAGATCGATCAAGGCCCGCACCGGCGCAGCCAGCTCGTCGCCACCCACCGCCGCGCGCACAGCCTCCACAGCAGCGCTGATCTCATCAGCCCGGGAAACCAGCGCCAGGTCGAATTCATACAAGCGCTGCAATTCGGGCGATTTGATCTTGATCGCATCGAAGAAGCCGGTGTTGCCATAGCTAGCCGTGCGCACTTTGTCGATGAACGTGCGCAGCTTGGTGGCAGCCTCTTCTATGTCATCAATCAGGTCAAAAGCGCCGTTATTGGCCAGGTCCTTTTGCACGTTGGTGACCTGCTTCCAGATCTGCTCGTAGCTGTCTGCAATCGACTCGCGCAGGATCTTGTCAGCCGCACGCCGATTTTCGCGCTCAACATATCCACTAAAGCCGGGAATCTTTCCCGCCAAACGGCGAAAAATATCCTGATCGGCGTTTACTTGATCGTATAAATCTGCCATTTTTATCTCCTCAACTTGGGCGCATCCGCACCTGGAATCATTATACATGAAGACGATATGCATATTGTTAGCGCCCCTGAATACCTCCGGATGGTAAAATGCCAACAACTTCTCCCCGTTTCTGAGGATGCATATGAATAACGAAGCTTTGAATAAAGTGTTCCACGCCCTGGGCAACAGCATTGACTATAGCGACGGCAAAGTCACCATCAAAGATGAGGCCACCGTTCGCAGTCAGATCGGCAGCCTGGTGGAACTGTCTGCCCTGGGCAGCAAGGCTGAGCAATCCTGGGCGCGTTACATTGTGCGCTTGCTGGCTGTAGAGCTTGGCGCCTTCCCAGCAAGCATCCATGAACTCTACATCGCCCGCGGCCGCGGGGATGTCCCCCCCACTTTCACCGTGCCGGCTATGAACCTGCGTGCCCTCTCGCACGACGCGGCCCGTTGCGTATTCCGCGTGGCCAAAGACATCGACGCGGGAGCCTTCATATTCGAGATCGCTCGTTCAGAGATCGGCTACACCGAGCAGCGCCCTGCGGAATACGCCACCAATATTCTGGCAGCCGCCATCGCTGAGGGCTATCAGGGTCCGGTCTTCATCCAGGGCGACCATTTCCAGATCTCGGCCAAGCGTTACAAAGAGGACCCCGCCAAGGAAATTGCCGCAGTGGAAGAGCTGACGGTGGAGGCCATGCAAGCCGGTTTTCTAAATATTGATATTGACACCTCCACCTTGGTAGACATTAATCAGGTCGGCGAACCAGCTCAGCAGCGTTTGAACTCTGAGCTTTCGGCCCATTTCACTCACTTCATCCGCCAGCACGAACCGGCCGGTGTCACGGTCTCCGTCGGCGGAGAGATCGGCGAAGTGGGCGGCCGCAATTCCAACGAAGCGGAATTGCGCGCCTATGTGGACGGCTTCCAAACCAAGCTCGACGAATTGGGCAGCGGCCAGGCGGGGCTCAGCAAGATCAGCATCCAGACCGGCACGTCCCACGGTGGCGTGGTGCTGCCCGACGGCAGCGTCGCCAAGGTGAAAGTGGACTTCGACACGCTGCTGAACCTGAGCCGTGTGGCGCGCAATGAATATGGCTTTGCTGGCGCCGTACAGCACGGCGCTTCGACCCTGCCCGAGGATGCCTTTGGTAAGTTCGTGGAGGCGGAAGCTTGCGAAGTACACCTGGCCACTAACTTCCAGAACATTCTCTACTCAAGCGTTCCCCAAGCGCTCTTGGCTGAGGTCTACGCCTACATCGACGAAAAATACGCCGAGGATCGCAAGCCCGAACAGACGGACGAACAGTTCCATTACGAAAACCGCAAGCGCGCCCTGGGGCCTTTCAAGGCCAAGCTCATGCAGCTTTCTGAGGGCGAAAAAGAAGCCATCTTCCAGGCCTGGGAAGAACAGTTCCGCATGCTTTTCGGGCATCTGGCTATCGCCGGTACACGCAAGTATGTGGATGAATTTGTCTCCCGCACCTATCCAGAGGTAACGCGGGCCTTCTATTTCGGCGAAGAAGTCGAACAAGAAGAAGTCAAGGACCTTGCAGACTAACCCTCAGGCCTTTGACAGCCGCCGCTACCAGGTCATTCCTCGCGTGCTGGTTTTCGTTAGCCGCGGGGATGAGGTTCTGATGATGAAACGCGCCGCCGACCGGCGCGTTTTCCCCGGCCAGTACAATGGCCTGGGCGGCCATGTGGAAGTGGGCGAAAGCGTGCTGGCGGCTGCCCGGCGTGAAGTCCTGGAGGAGAGTGGGCTGCACGCCGCAGATCTATGGCTATGCGCAGTAGTGGCGATTGATACAGGTACTCCCCATACCGGCATCGTGATGTGGGTTTTTCGGGGCAGCGCCGAAGGCGAACCCAGCTCCACGCCAGAGGGCGAAAATGCCTGGATCCCCCGCGACCAATTGGCTAGCCTGCCGATGGTCGAGGACATCCCGGTGCTTTTGCCCAAGATCTTGGATATGCAGCCTGGCGATGCCCCACTCTGGGCTCATTACAGCTACACGCCGGACGGCCAACTGCAGATGCACTTCGAAGCTCCCTAAACACACCGCATGACTCTAAACACCTACCGCAACGAAATGCTGCCTATGGTCGAAGAAGCGCTAAAGGCAGCTACGCAGCCCGCCAATACCCCCGGCCAGGAAGTGCTCTATGGCATGCTCAGCTATCACATGGGTTGGGAGGGCCTGGGCGCCGGCCCCAAGGCGGCCGGCAAACGCGTGCGCTCCATCCTGCTGCTGCTCTCCTGCGCCGCCGCCGGTGGCAACTGGCGTGCGGCCCTGCCCGCGGCCGCGGCCGTGGAACTGCTGCACAACTTCTCGCTGATCCATGATGACATTCAGGACAAGAGCGACCTGCGCCGCGGCCGCCCCACGCTGTGGGCGCTGCACGGCACCGCCCAGGCCATTAATGCCGGCGATGCCATGTTCGCCCTGGCTCACATCAGCTTGGAGAGCCTCGAGGACAGCGCCAACCAGGCCATCTACGCCGCCGCCGCCAAGCTGCTGGCGCGCACCAGCTTGCAGCTGACCCAGGGACAATACCTGGACATGGCCTATGAAACCGTGGAGAACCCGGGCGTTGAAGCCTATTGGCCGATGATCTGGGGTAAGACCGCCGTGCTCATCCGCGCCTGCACGGACTTGGGGGCGCGGATTGCCGGGCTAACTGGCCGCGAACTGAAAGCCTATATGCTCTTTGGCGAAAAGCTGGGCCTGGCCTACCAGGTCTATGATGATCTACTCGGCATCTGGGGCGACCCGGACGAAATGGGCAAGTCAGCGCACACCGATCTACTCAGCGGCAAGAAGTCCCTGCCCGTTTTGTTTGGCCTGGAAAACAAAGGCCGCTTCGCCAGCCGTTGGCAGGAAGGCGGCATTCCAGAGGAGCAAGTAGCGGAATTTGCCCGCCTGCTGGAAGAAGAAGGCGCACAGCAGTTCACCCGCCAGAAGGCCGCTCAACTCACCGAAGAAGCCCTGGAGGCGCTGCGCGCTGCCAAGCCCCTGGAGACCGCCGGCGAAGCCTTGATGGCTCTGGCCCAGGAACTGGGCCACCGCAGTCTCTAAATAAACTCTACGAACACCTGGTTACCCAACAGGCGCCCCCGCTGACTAAGGCGGATGCCTGCTTGTTCACCATTCATGCGCTCCAGCAAGCCAGACTGGGTCAGCTGACGTATCTCCCGCCCGTAGACATCATCCAGCGACTGGCCGAAGCGCTGCGAAAAGCTGCTTTGCGAGACCCCTTCGTGGATCAGGCGCAGCCCCATCATCATCACTTCGCCCATCTCATCCCGCGGCTCCAAAGCCGTCAGGTTGACGGTCGCCGGCGTGCGCGGGAACTCCAGCGCGGCGCCCTCACGCAGTCGCTTGATGTAGGCGGCCGGCGCCAGCACGTTGGCAGTGCGCTTGCCGCCCAGGAACCCGTGGGCGCCGGCGCCCAGGCCGGCGTAAGGCAGGCTGCGCCAATACTGCAAGTTGTGCTTGCAAGCCAGCAATCCACCGCTGGAATCGCGCCGCGCCCAATTGGAGATCTCGTATTGCGCGTAGCCGGCGGCGGCCAGGCGATCGGCGGCCAATTCGTACATGTCGGCCGCCAGATCGGCATCCAGGTCCGGCAACAAGCCACGGGCGGCCATGTCCTTGAAAGGCGTGCCGTGCTCAATGGTCAGGGCATAGAGTGAGAGGTGTTCCGGGGCCAGCTGTATGGCCAGTTCCACATTGCGCTGCCAGGAGTGCAACGACTGACCCGGCAAGCCAAAGATCCAGTCCAGGTTCAGGTTGTCGAACCCGGTCTGGCGCGCGCACTCTACCGCTTGGATCACGTCGATAAAGTCGTGTTCACGCTCCAGCAGGCGCAGTTCCTCCGGGCTGGAAGACTGCACCCCGAAACTTAGGCGGTTTATCCCGGCGGCGCGCAGCCCCTGCAGTTTTTGCCGGTCCAACGTGCCGGGGTTGGCCTCCAGGGTGATCTCAGCATCCGCAGCGAGGTCGTATGCCTCCGCCAGCGTTTGCAAGATGGCCGCCACGGTCTTGGGCGGCAGCAACGAAGGCGTGCCGCCGCCAAAAAAGATGGTGTGCACCTTCAGTCGTTCCGGGGTGGCCTGAGCCAGTAAGCGCGCTTCTTGTTGCAGCGCGTCTGCATAGGCGGGCATCAGCGCCTCCAGACCTGCGTAGGTGTTGAAGTCGCAGTAACCGCAACGATGGGTGCAAAAGGGGATGTGCAAATACAGGCTGACAGGCAGCATGAAATCAGTATAACCTTGGCTTGACACATATCCATGCGGCTCTTGGTATAATCCGCCCGCTTTCCCTATGACAGCCGACAATCCCCGTTCTACACCGACAAAAGTCTGCCCCTCCTGCGGAACCCGGGTGAGCGAACGCTCCCCGCGTTGCCTGGTTTGCGGCCATCAATTCGACCAGGGCAGCAAGACCCCCTTGGTGCGGACGCCCGCCGCCGGGCGCACGCAGCCTCAGGTCGTGCTCAGCATCCCCATCGCCATCGGCTTGCTGGCATTTGTGCTCTTGCTGCTGGGCGGTTTGGTCTACTTTGCGTTATCGCCAAGCGGAACCGCAGCAGAGGACGCTGAGCTCGTGGCCAACGAAAGTGCTACTCCGACGCTGTCACCCACGCCAGAGACGCCCACGCCAACCTCCACTCCGCAGCCCACCAATACGCCGTTGAGCTACACGGTGCAGGCCCTGGATACTTGTGGCGGCATCGCCTTTGCTTTCAACATCCAACCGCAAGACATCATTCTGGCCAACGCGCTTAATGCCAACTGTGGGTTGAGCATTGGCCAGGTGCTCAGCATTCCCCAACCCACCTTCACCCCAACGCCGTTGGCCACAGCCACTCTCAGCGAGCTGGAAGCAACCATCGCCGCCTGCGAGACCCGCAGCCACGTCGTTCAAGAGGGCGAAACCCTCAGCCTGATCGCCTTGACCTTTGGTGTGCCGATGGAAGCCATTATGGAGTGGAACTCGCTGACTTCGGATGTGGCTTTCCTCGGTCAGCGGCTTTCCATCCCGATGTGCGAGCGCACCTTTGTGGGTGTAGCCACAGTGACACCCACGGTGGCCCCGCCCTATCCAGCCCCCGAGCCGCTGCTGCCGGCCAACGGCTCCCCATTCGACTCCTCCAGCAGCACGGTGACGCTGCAATGGTCCTCGGTCGGCGCCCTGCGCGGCAACGAGTACTACCAGGTCACGGTCACCGACATCACCGGCGGCCAGAACCGCCAAACCATCGGGCATGTCAAGGACACTACTTTCACCGTCCCGGCCAACTTCCGGCCCAGCACCGGCCAGCCGCACATCTTTAGCTGGCAGGTGGTGCCCGTGGCTCAGATCGGCGTGGATGCCGATGGCCTGCCGGTCTACATTGCCGGCGGCCCCTCCAGCGAAATGCGCTTCTTCTCCTGGAACGGTGGAGCCGGCGGCGGTGCGCCTGCCGCCACTGCTACGCCCACACCATAGCCAAAAACCATACAAAAAGACCTCCCGTTGGGAGGTCTTTTTTGTATTTGTGTGGTTGAGCTACTTACGCTTGGCCATCGGTACAAAGTCGCGCACATCCTCGCCCAGGTACACTTGGCGCGGGCGGGCGATCTTCTGCTCGCTATCCAGCAGCATTTCCTGCCACTGAGCCAGCCAACCCACCGTGCGGGGGATGGCGAACATCACCGGGAAGAAGCTGGTCGGCAGGCGCATGGCCTGATAGATGATGCCCGAGTAGAAGTCCACATTCGGGTACAGCTTGCGCTCGATGAAGTAGTCGTCCTCGAGGGCAATGCGCTCCAGTTCCATGGCCACATCCAGCATTGGGTTGCGGCCGGTCACCTTGAAGACGTCCTCCGCCACCTGCTTGATGATGCGCGCCCGCGGGTCATAATTCTTGTACACGCGGTGCCCAAAGCCCATCAGGCGCCCTTCGCCCTTCTTGACCTTATCGACGAATGCCGGAATGTTCTTGGCGTCGCCGATCTGGTTGAGCATGCGCAGTACCGCTTCGTTGGCGCCGCCGTGCAGCGGGCCGTACAAGGCGGCCGCCGCACCGGCCATGGCGGAATACGGATCCACCTGGCTGGAGCCGATGCCGCGCATCGCGTTGGTGCTGCAGTTCTGCTCGTGGTCCGCATGCAAGATAAAGAGCACATCCAGGGCACGCTCCAGCACCGGGTTGGGCTCATACTTCAACTCGGTCATGCGGAACATCATGTTCAGGAAGTTGCCCGGGTAGCTCAGGTCATTGTCCGGATAGGCAAACGGCAAGCCCTGGCTATGGCGATAAGAAAACGCCGCAATGGTGGGCACCTTGGCGATCAGACGTTGGATCTGGATCGTGCGCCCGGCTTCGTCGCCGATATTGCTGGCTTCAGGATAGAAGGTGGACAGCGCAGCCACGGTGGCGATGAACATGCCCATCGGATGTGCATCGTAGCGGAAGTGCTGCATGAAGTTCTTGATGTTCTCGTGGATGATCGTATGGTGGGTGATGTCGTACACCCACTGCTCGTCCTGAGCCTTGTTGGGCAATTCGCCATGCAAGATCAGGTATGCCACTTCAAGATAGGTACAGTTCTCCGCCAGCTGCTCGATCGGATAGCCGCGATAGCGCAGAATGCCCTTGTCACCGTCCACCAACGTAATGCTGCTCTTGGTGCTGGCTGTGTTGGTGAAGGCCGGGTCATAGCTCATCAGGCCAAAATCATCGTCGCCAGTCTTGATCTGGCGCAAATCCAAAGCCCGAATGGTGCCTTCCCACACCGGGATCTCGTATTGTTTCCCGGTGCGGTTGTCCGTGATCGATAATGTGTCTTTGGACATATCTCTTCTTTCTCAGGCAGTCTAGATCTTCAGTTCGGTCATGCTGGCTTTCACTTCCGCCGCCGACTTGTCAACCTCTGCCTGTTCCTCTGCATTGAGCGTGTACTCAATCACCTTCACCAGACCCTTGCGGCCCAGCTGCGCAGGCACGCCAAAGAAAATGTCCTTCTGCCCATATTCACCTTGCAGGTAAATAGAGCTGGGTACGATCAGGTTCTTGTCTTTCAAAATGGCTTCCACCATCTGGGCGATGGCCACAGAAGGCGCATAGAAGGCGCTGCCCTGCTTGAGCAGCGAAACGATCTCGCCGCCGCCCTTGCGGGTACGCTCCACGATGGCTTCCAGCCGGTCGGCGGGCAGCATCTCGTTCAGCGGCACGCCGGCCACGTTCGAATGGCGCGTCAGCGGCACCATGCTGTCGCCGTGGCCGCCCAGCACGTAGCAGTTGATGTTCTCCACGCTGACACCCAGTTCCATGGCCACAAAGGCGCGCATGCGGGCGGAGTCGAGGATGCCAGCCTGGCCGATTACGCGTTCGCGCGGCAGGCCACCGGTCTTCATCGTGACGTAGCACATCGTATCCAGTGGATTGGTGAGAATAATGTAGATGGCGTCGGGGGAATGCTTGAGGGTCTCTTCCGTGGCTTTTTTGACGATATCGGCGTTTGTGTTAAGCAGATCTTCACGGCTCATACCCGGCTTGCGCGGCAGGCCGGCGGTGATCACCACAATGTCTGACCCTTCGGTTACCTTGTAGTCATTACTGCCTGTCACGCGCACGTCCTTGCCGATCACCGGCATGGCCTGCAGCAGATCCAGGGCTTTACCCTGCGGCATGCCTTCGACCACATCGACCAAGGCGATATCCGCCAGTTCGCGCTCAGCCAACCAGTGGGCCGCGGTAGCGCCGGTCATGCCGGCGCCGACAATAGAAACTTTAGTCATTCATGCTCCAGAAATTTAGGGAAGTTTTGGGAATACATAGCTCAAACAAGCGAATTATAACATTGCAGATTTGCCCAAAAACTTGATGTTAAAAGCAAAATGAGCGGAAGCACCGCCCATTTTGCTGGTTTCATTCAGCTTAGGGGTTTTCTTCGAGAAAGCGCGTCGCCTGAATGCCCGCCGCAGCGCCCATGCCGGCAGAAGTGATCACCTGCCGGAAGTGCGGGTCAGCCACTTCGCCCGCAGCGAAAACACCAGGGACGCTGGTCTCCATGTACTGGTTGGCGATCAGGTATCCGCCTGCGTCCATCTCCAGCTGCCCGACAAACAGCTGCGTGTTGGGCGTGTGGCCGATGAAGATAAACACGCCATCGGTTTTGAAGTTCTTCTTCTCGCCGGAGACGATATCTTCCAACTCCACTGTATTGACTGCTTCGGGACCTTCGATCTTGTTGACCACCGTGTTGGTGATAAATTTCATTTTCGGGTTTTCCTGGGCGCGCTGCAGCAGCAATTCGCCCGCACGGAATTCCCCGCGGCGGTGGATCACGGTCACGTTGTTGGCAAAGCGCGTCAGGAACGAACCTTCTTCCATGGCGCTGTCCCCGCCGCCAACCACGATCACGTCCTTATCCTTGAAGAAGAAGCCATCGCAGGTACCGCAGTAGGAAACGCCGCGCCCAGTCAGCTCCACTTCGCCCGGTACATCCAAGTGCCGCGGCGTGGCGCCCGTGGCAATGATCAGCGTATCCGCCAGATAGACTTTTTCATAGGTCGTGACCCGGAAAGGCCGCTGGCTCAAGTCCACTTGGGTGGCCGTATCAAAGACCACACGCGCGCCAAAGCGCTCGGCTTGCTTGCGGAACAGCTCGGTCAGTTCCGGGCCGCCCACCGCCTCGGGGAAGCCGGGGTAATTCTCCACAATATGGGTTTGCGATACCTGGCCGCCATACTCCTGGCCGGCCAACACTACCGGCTCGAGCTGGGCGCGAGCGGTATACAGGGCCGCGCTCAGGCCGGCTGGGCCAGAACCTAAGATCAAATTCTTGACATGCTCAGGCGGCGAAGCAGAATTGTTGGCATTGCGTTTGACTTCGAGCATCGTACATCCTCATCCAATGGGTTCACTCCCTAGACGCCGACCGCGTCCTTTTCATTACCAAGCTGATTATATAGCGTCGGGTCCCATGCTAGAATCAAACAATGACCCTACAGGCTCCACCTGCCTACCAGGCCGCCAAAGAAGGCGCCGCTTACTTCACCCTGAGCGCGCCCGGCCTTCTGCGCTTCACCGGGGAAACCCATGTGGATTTCTTGCAGCGGCAGACCAGCAATGATCTCGGCCTGCTCAGCCCGCAGCAAGCCGTGCCCAGCCTACTAACTTCCGCCCAGGGCCGCGTGCTAGAACATTTCAGCCTGGCCCAAGACGGAGACAACCTGCTCATGCTGACCCAACCCGGGCACGGCCCCGGGCTGGCAGCCTACTTCCAAAAACGCATCTTCTTCAATGACCAGGTCGTCGTCCAAGATCAGAGCGACGCCTATGCACAAATTGAACTGCACGGTCCGCTGGCAGTGCAGGCTCTGGCCAGGCTGGGCCTGGAACCCGTCGCAGCGCTGGATAGCCTGCGGGCGGCAGAATGGCAGGGGCATCCGGTTCATCTGATCACCCAACCCGGCTACGGCAGCCCGTACAGGTATCTTCTCATGCTGCCCCAACCCACCGCCCCCGCCCTGCTGGTTAGCCTGCAGCTGTCAGAACTGAACGCCTCACAACGTGAGCTGTTGCGCATTGAGGCCGGTCTGCCCGGCGACCCGGAATTCAATCACCAATACACGCCATTCGAACTTGGCTTGGATCGACTGGTCTCGGCCACCAAGGGCTGCTACACAGGTCAGGAAGTGCTCGCTCGCCAAGTGACCTACGACAAGGTCGTGCGCAAGCTAGCCCGGATCAGCAGCCAGCAACCCTTGGCTCCAGGCCAGCGGCTGCTGGCAGAGGACAAGCCCGTCGGCGAGGTCACCTCCGCAGCGAACTCGCCCACTCATGGCCCACTGGCCCTGGCCGTGCTGCGCCGGACACACGACCAGCCCGGTACCAGACTTACTACCGAAAACGGGGAAGAAGCAGTCATTCTGGAGTAATTTGAGCAATTATTGAGAAAAGTAAATAGAAATATCAGAATATTCAATATATTTTCTTGACAATTGCCAAAACATCTATACAATAGTTGCATGTTTCCGCGTGAAAAAATCAAAATCCTGATTTTGCGCTTAGGAGAATGACATGCACCCCACTCCCCACACTTGTCCGGTTTGCCAGGGCGACTTGCTGGTCACCAGCTTGGCCTGTCGCGAATGCGATACGCGCATCGAGGGCCGCTTCCAGGGCAGTCCATTCAGCCAACTGAGCGAGGAGCAATTGGCCTTCGTGGAATTGTTTGTCCGCAACCAGGGCAAGATCACCCGCATGGAGGCCGACCTGGGGCTTTCCTACCCCACCATCCGCAACCGCCTGATGGAGATCATCCGCAGTCTGGGCTATGAGCCCAGCGAAGAAGACTTCGCCGGGCTGGGCGACGAAGAGCGCCGCCGCATCCTGGACGACCTGGACCACGGCACGATCAGCTACGAAGAGGCCTTGCGCCTCATTGAAGAAAAGGAAGGCAGCTAAATGGCACGCGTACAACTGGCTTCGAGCAGCAACCCTGAAATACAAATCGGTTCAATTGCAGGCAGCCTGCACATCAAAGGCCAAGGCGACAGCAGCATACGCATCGAAGGCCAAAGCGAAGATGCCCTGCAATACAGTTTCCAAAACGACAGGCTGACGCTCTCCTGTGACAGCGACTGCGTTCTGCGCATACCGGAAGACAGCTCACTGAGCATCGCGCAAGTCGGCCGGGATGCGTACATCAGCAATGTAGAAGGCGACCTGAAGGTGCATCAGATTGGCGGCTCGCTGACTCTGCGCATGGTAGGCGATACCGTCGCCGAGCATGTTGCCGGCAGTTTCACTGCCCGCAATGTGGATGGGAATTTGAGCGTACGAAATATCAGCGGCAGCGCCGCCATCCGCAACGTTGAGGGGAACCTTGAAGCACAGACCATTAGCGGCAGCCTGGGGCTGCGCGATGTGGAAGGCAACATCCAGGTCAAGACCAGCGGTAACGCTGACCTGCGCCTGAGCACGCTTGAAGATTCCGTTCATGTGGAAGCCGCCGGCAACCTGCATTGTGACTTGCGCGATTCAATAGACGCCAACATTCATTTGGAGAGCAAGGCCAAAAGCATCCTGGTCACCAGCCCTGATGAGAAGACCCGCATCCAAGCTCGCACGCATGAATTCGTCCTGGGAGAGGGCGGCAGCCAGATCGTGCTGAAGGCCGGCGGACACATTGACATCCGCAGCCGCCAGCGGGATGAGGAGCTGCTGGTGGACCTGGACGTAGTGGATGATCTGGACAATCTGGCCGACGAGATCACCGGCCAGGTGACCCAGCAGTTGGAATCCCAGATGGAAGCGCTGAACCAGCAGCTCAGCTCGCTCAGTGAGCGATTGGGTCATTCCGGCTCACGGGCTGCGGCACGCGCTCAGGAGCGTGTAGCCCGCACCCAGCGCAAATTGGAAATGAAACTCGCCGGTCGCCGCCGGGGCCGTACTGTGTCACCACCTACCCCGCCGGCCAGGCCCGCTGAACCCGTGGACACCAAAGAGCGCGCCATGGTGCTGAATATGCTGCAGGAAAAGAAGATCTCCATCGCCGAGGCGGAGATGCTGCTGCATGCCCTGGAAGGCCGCCCGGCCGTACAGCCCCCTGAACCACCGAAGGCCCCCGAGCCGCCTACTTCTCCTGAGTCCCCTACACCCCCGGAACCGCCCACACCCCCGAACCTTGCGGAGGATGAAAATGCCTAGCCCGTCAGAACGCCTGGAAATCCTCAACCGCCTGGAGCGCGGCGAACTAAGCATTGAACAGGCCGCGGAATTGTTGACCGGCGCGCAAACCAGCCGTAAGGCTGCTGCCTCGCCAATGGATGTGTTGGAGCAACTGGAGCGCGGCGAAATCAACCCTGAAGAGGCCGCACAACAACTGGGGGCAGCGGGCGCAAGCCAGGACGCCAAAGAAGAAAGTCACACCAGCCGGGTCGAAGTCATCGACCCCAAAGTTCGCCGGTCTCGGTGGTGGGCGGTGGCGATTGCGGCGGGCAGCCTGCTGGCCGTGCTGGCCGCCACCTGGATGCGCAGCGACCTGCAGGATGGCTCGCTGGGCCTAGCCTTCATCTGTGCCTGGGCGCCGCTGCTGATGGGCATTTTGCTGATCGTGCTGGGTTGGGCCAGCCGGCAAAGTCCCTGGGCTAGTGTGCGTATTCGCTCGCGCAGGGCGGTCGGGCACGCTGAGGGCAACTTCAACCTGGACCTGCCCCTGCCGGTTAAGCTGACCAGCCAGGTCCTGAGATTTTTTGGCGGTCGCATGAATATCTCCGGAGTGGATTTGGAGGATATTGAAGGGCTGCTGGGTGCCTTCGAACAGGCCAAAGAGAACGGCCAACCGATCATCATCCAGGCTCACAGCGACGATGATGATGAAACAGTCGACATCCAGATCAGCTAATCGCGGTCTAATTGGGAGATAGTTATGGCAACCAGTGAAGAACGACTAAAGATTTTACAAATGATCCAGGACGGCAAGATCAGCCCGGCCGACGGCGCCAAGCTGCTGGAAGCGTTGACGCGCGGTTCCGGCCGCCCGGCACCCGGCCGCGTAGCTGCAGACGACGGCCGCTATCTGCGCGTGCGGGTGACGGATTTGTTCAGCGGACGAAACAAAGTGACGGTCAATTTACCGCTCAGTCTGGTGAGCGCCGGCCTGGGCATCGCCTCCAAATATGTTCCGGGGGTGCAAGAAGAAGAGTTGATGGAAGCCATCCGCAGCGGCATGACCGGCAAAGTCATCGATGTGCGCGATGAGGAAGACGGCGACCACGTGGAAATCTACATTGAGTAAAGCCACACCGGTTCGCGATCCGGACGAGGTCTTCGTCACACCAGAGCAAATACCCACTGCCTGCCAGGGCGCCTTGCACCCTGCCGCGGTAGAGGGTATTGCTTTATTTGACGCCGGCCAATATTGGGAGGCTCACGAAGCGCTGGAAACCGCCTGGCGGGCAGAACCTGGCCCGGCCCGCCACCTTTACCAAGGCATATTGCAGGTCGGCGTCGTCTATTTGCAAATAGAACGGAACAATTTCATTGGCATGGCCAAAATGTTTGAACGCTGCAAAAAATGGCTGGCGCCCTGGCCGGCGGTTTGCCGCGGGGTGGATGTCGATCAGCTGCGGGTCGATGTGGCGGCCGCGGTGGCTGCGGCCGGAGAGCTTGGCCCCGGCAACCTGGCCGGCTTCGACCGCAGCTTGTTCAAGAAGATCCAACGCGTCAGCTAGTCGCTGACAGAATTTCCGCCAACTCGCTGCTCTTAGCCAGCTGGTTGAACGGTTTTGGCGCAACCGGTTCCCCAGAGAGCTCTCTCAGGTCCATCTCCCACCAGCCCACATCCTGCCAGGCGCCCAGCTTGTAGCCCACGGCCCGATAGGTGGCGAATTGGCGGAAGCCGAAGGTTTCGTGCACGGCTACACTGCCTGGGTTAGGCAGTGTGACCGCCGCATAGACCTTGTAAAAACCTTGTAGCCTTAGAATGGCAAACAGCGCTTTGTACAGCGCGCCCGCAATGCCTTGACGGCGTGCATCAGGGTGCACATACACTGAGCATTCCACTGCCCACTGATACGCTGCCCGAGGACGGTAGCGGCTGGCATAGGCATAGCCCAGCACAACGCCTCGGCCTTGAGCCACCAACCAGGGAAATTCTGGCAGTGTGCGCTCAATGCGACCGGCCATTTCCGTTACAGAGGGCGGCTCAGTTTCGAATGAGACTGCAGAGTGGCTCACCAGTGGTGCATAAATCGCCAGAATAGCCTCGGCATCCGCCATGGTGGCCAGTCTGATGCGAAAGGACTTAGGCACTTGTCCAGCCATAGGCCAACTCGGTTACAGGCTGACCGCCGATCTGATCCTCTTTGCGCCCGATCAGCTGCCCTCCCATGTGCTCGTAGAAGCCGCAGGTCGGGTTGCCCTCCAATACCCAGAGCATGAAGCCGGCATAGCTTCGCTCAACCAGTGCGCCGCGCGCGCTTTCAAACATCGCGCGGCCAATGCCCTGCCCTTGCTGCGAAGCAAGCAGATAGATAGCGTACACTTGCCCGCCATAGGGGCCTAGGTCCTCGAGCGCTGGGCCGCCGCTGACAAAGCCCACCACGCCCTGCGTCGAGTGTTCCACCACGAAGGCGAATTCGCCCGGTGACTTTTTCTCGAACACGCTGTGCCAATAGTCCAAGCGACGTTGGATATCCAAATTGTCTAAGAAGTCTTCGGGGAGCAAGCCGCGATAGGTGCTGCGCCAGCTTTCCACATGAACACGAGCCACCGCTGCCGCATCCCCCACTCTGGCGGGGCGGATTGCAACCTGGCCGTCCACAAAATCACACGCCCATCAAAATCGCACGGGCTGGAGCGCCGTCACTGCCCACCAGTTTCAGCGGCAAACAAACGAAGTTGTACCGGCCCTGGGACACTTGTGACAGATTCAGCCCTTCCACAATGATCACACCGGCTTTTAGCAAAGCCTGGTGAGTGGGCGCAGGCTGCGGGAACGGGGCCACCGAAAGATAGTCCACGCCCACCAACTTCACGCCGCGTTTGACCAAATAATCCGCCGCGGCTTTATCCAGCCCCACATAGTCCTCGGCAAAAGGTTTGTACCCCTTCACCCATTGTTTGGAATTACGCGTGCGGATCAGCACGCGGCGGGTACGCGGAGGGATGCCGGCCGTCTCGAGCACCTGCGGTGTCACCACATCAACATCGTCTTTAAGATGGATCACATAGGCGCGCCCCACCAGGATCTTCAGCGAGAGCGTCTCCGCCGTTTTGCCATCTTTGACAAAATGATAGGGGGCATCTACGTGCGTGCCGGTGTGCACCCCCATCGCCACGCGGGATACATTGGCGACCGAACCGTCCTCAATTTTTTCGAAACGCTGCAGCACCAAGCCTTCATGACCTGGCCAGGTGGGCAATTCCGAAGAAATATCCAAGGTGATGTCGTAAGTTTTCATACTCAGCGAGCAACTGCGCGTGAGTATATAAGAGCGGTTAGTCTGCCGCCACTTCGGAATCACTCGAGTTTGGCAACAGCATTCTCAAGCGCAGTGCTTCCATCTCTTTTTTCAATTCCGCCTTCCAATCGACCCCGGCCAAATAGGCATTCTTCTGAGAAAAGCGGGCGGGCAACAGGTGGAATACACGCGGAATAGTATCGAAAGAGGTGATGCGGTCAGCTGCTAAGTAATCCAGCCAGTAGCTGGACGCCGGCATTTGCGGCCACAAAACGTGCGCCAGGCGCAGCAACACGCGCAGATGCGAGGGACGCATGGGGACCAATTGGCGCGGCTGCCCTGTTTTTTGCAAGACGATTTCGGTGATCTGCCGCAGGGTCAAATGCTCTGGGCCGCCCAACTCATAGGTTTGGCCGGCCGTGCTCTGGTCCTGCAGGCACCAGGAAAGACAGGTGACCAGATCCTCCACCCACAACGGCTGCAGCACGGTCTCGCCATCTGCCGGTAACGGAAAGACGCGCGGGAAGAAGGCAATCAGCCGGGCCAGGCCGCTGGTGAAATGGTCGCCTGGCCCGAACACCAGGCTGCTGCGCAAAATAGTGTAGTCCATGCGGCTTTGGCGAATGAACTCCTCCGCGATCCCCTTGGCTTTCAGCATGGGATAGGCCGCCGCCCTGTCAGCGTCCAGATGGCTGAGGAAGATAAAGCGCTTAACGCCGGCGTCTTCTGCCGCGTCCAAAAGGCTGCGCGTGCCGTCACTTTCGGTGGTGCGAAAATCGGCGGCGGGGTCGTTCCACCCCACCGCCGCCAGGTGAAACACTGTATCGACCCCTACCAGAGCTGCCCGCAAGCCGCGTGTGTCTGTAAGGCTGCTGATGGCCGCCTGCACAGACACGCCACGCGGCAAGCGTGGCGTCTCATTCGATGGCCGCAGCAGTGTGCGAATGCTGGCGCCTTCTTCGGATAACCTGGCGATCAAGCGCTGCCCGATGAACCCGGCCCCACCGGTGACCAAAATCATTGAAAGGTTTTACCACATCCATACCGGCATCACCGGTGGCGAGTCAGGTCAAATCATCAGGATTTGGCACGCCTCTTGCATCTTGCAGGCATGTAAAGGAGTGCGACTATGGAAATCGAAACGCAATATCACACAGAAGACGATGGCTTTGCCGGGGCGATCAGCCACAGCGCAGACATCATCGAAGATTTCCCGGAAGGCGCCGAGGAAGGCACCCCCTTCCAGGAGGTGTTCGCCAGCACGCCTGCCGACGAAACCACTGAGGCAGTGCCGGTTGAACCGGCCTTGCACATCTCCAGCGACAAACGCATGGGCATCCACTATTTCCCAGACCACAAGCATTACGGTCAGGGCGCCCTGCAGAAATGGCTGCCAGCCATTCAATCGCTGGGCGTCAATTGGATCACCCTGCCCGCACCGCTGGATCGTGCCATCCCGGATGAATTCATCAGCGGGTTGATCTCCAGCGACATCCAGCCCGTCCTGCAGTTCGACATTCCGCTGACGGAGGAATACTCCGTTGAGGATTTCGCCGCTCTGTTCCGCGCCTATGCCAGCTGGGGTGTGCGCTACGCGGTGCTGTTCGACCGCCCTAACCTGCGCAGCCAGTGGCCCGGTGTGGCCTGGACGCAGCGCGGCCTGGTGGACAATTTTCTGGACAAGTTCATCCCCCTGGCTCAGGCTGCTCGCCAAGCCGGCCTGACCCCCGTCTTCCCCGCACTGGAACCCGGCGGTGATTACTGGGACACCGCCTTCCTGCGCTCCGCTCTGGAAGGCCTGCAAGGTCGTGGCGAAAATGAACTGCTGGCCAGCCTGGTGCTGGGCGCCTATGCCTGGACGCGCGACCGGTCGATGACCTGGGGCGCCGGCGGCCCAGAGAATTGGCCGGCCACCATGCCTTACCACACGCCCGAAGGCAGCGAAGACCATATGGGCTTCCGCATCTTCGACTGGTACAACGCCATCAGCCGCGCCGTGACCGGCAGCGTGCTGCCCATTATCCTGGTGGCCGCCGGCGTCCAACGCGAAAATAGCCAGGCCCGCGATGCGCAGCCTGTGCGCCGCGCCATCGCCATGGCCGAATCACTGCAGCGCGCCCCCTCAGACACGCACAACAACCGCGTGCCGGCCAATGTCTTGGCCTGCAACTTCTGGTTGCTGTGCGCGGCCGAGGACAGCCCTTCCAGCATTCACAGCTGGTTCCGTTACCAAACCGCCAAGCCCAACCAGCAGGGCGAAGAATGGCTGGACTGGAACGCTCCCAAAGCCAAGTCGGCTGCGGTTGCCCAGCCTGTCGCTGCCGTACCGCCAGCGACATCCAGCAACCTGTCCGCCGGCAGCAAAGGCATCACCAAAGCCCAAACTTTGGCTCACTACATGCTGCTGCCACATGCCGAACACTGGCCCATGGATACGGTACGCAGTTTCCTGGAGTCGCACCAAGCCGCAGTCGGCACTTCTTTGGAGCAGGCTCTGGCCGCCTCACGCGTCACCTTGGCAGGCGGCCTTGAGGCCTACCCAGACGAAACTTTGCGTACTCTGATCCAGGCGGGCTGCGCCGTGGACAATTTGCAGGCCGCTTAAGGAGCCCAAGATGGAAGACACAAAACCCAACCCGGCCACTGCAGCCAGCGAGCTGCGCAGCCCGGTGATCAAAGTCCTGGGGCTGGGCGGCGGCGGCGGCAACGCCGTGGACCGCATGATCGAGCTGGGCATCCCTGGCGTGGAATTCATCGCCGCCAACACAGACTACCAGGTGCTGCAGAACAGCCAGGCGCCCACCAAAGTCCAACTGGGGCCGCTGCTCACCCGCGGCCTGGGCGCCGGCGGCGACTATGAGATCGGCTGCAGCGCTGCATTGGAGAGCCGCAAGGAGCTCGAAGAGGCGCTGCGCGGAGCGGACATGGTCTTCCTGGCGGCGGGCATGGGCGGCGGCACTGGCACCGGCTCCATCGCTGTGGCCGGCGAAGTCGCCCGTTCTCTGGGCGCCGTGACCATCGCCGTCGTCACCACGCCTTTCAGCTTCGAAATGGGCCGTCGCCAGCGCAACGCCCAGGAAGGGCTGGAGCGCCTGCAACCGCACACGGATACGCTGATCACCATTTCCAATGACCGCTTGCTGCAAGTGGCGCCACAAGACCTGCCGCTGGAAACTGCATTCCGCATGGCGGACGATGTGCTGCGCCGCGCTGTGCAGGGCATTGCCGAACTGATCACCCAGCCAGGTCTTATCAACGTAGACTTCTCACACATCCGCAATCTGATGCTGCGCGGCGGTGGCGCGCTGATGGCCATTGGCCACGGCAGCGGGCCTAACAAAGTGCTGGACGCCATCCAGCAGGCTCTCCAGCATCCGCTGCTGGGCGACGTCTCGCTGGCCGACGCAGACGGCGTCATCGCCAACTTCAGCGGCGGGGATGACCTGAGTTTATATGAGGTCGGCGAGGCCGTGGGCCACATCAACTCGCTGACCGGGGAGCGCGTGGACGTTGTCATGGGCCTGTCCCAGGACGAACGGCTGAACGGTCGTGCCCAAGTGATCCTGGTCGTGACTGGCCTTGGGGAGAAACCCTCCCAGCCGGTTGCCGCTTCGCACAACCAAGAGTTGCTCAGCCCTGAGCATCGAGTGGCAGAGCCTGAGGCAAAAATGGCCTATGAAGTTGCCCCGACTTTCACAGAACCAAAGATCACGGAAAGCCAACCAAGCATGCCCGCCGAGGTGTTGAGCGATTTGGATGTGCCCGCTTTCCTGCGCAAGAAAGCGCGGGTCAACGCGCAGCTGGTGGAGCAATAAGCATGGACACCAAAACAATTGACCGCATCAGCCGCGAAGTGTTGCGCAAGTTTCCCGAAATGGCGGGCTGCGCCCCGCGTATCACTCCGCAAGCCGGAGCAAAAAGCCCTGGCGGTCACGCAACCTACCTGCTGGCCTACACGGGTCACAGGGGGGATGCCGGCGGCCATGCGATCAGCCGCACAGTACGCGTGGTAGCGGACGACAGCGGTCGCATCCTGAAAGTGACCACCTCCCGCTGATGAGCACTCGCCTCGTTCACTGGCTGGAGCTCAACTTTTGGCAGCTCGCCGTGCGGGTCCTGGGCGCGGTGCGTCCGCTCAGCCATATCCGGCAAGCCCATAGCAAAACTGCTGAGGCCAACCCCGGCTGGACCATCCATACCATGGCTGGCGCCACTCTGCTCCTGAGCTTCTGCGCCGGCGCCCTGCTGGGCTGGTTCTGGTGAAATGATCAGTCCGCGGCAAGCCATTCTCGGCGGCCTGGCTGTGCTCGGCTTGATCGGCGGCCTGTTCGTTGGCCGCCTCAGCCGTGTCCTGGCCGCCCCTGAACATCCTGCACATGGCCAGGTCTTGATTGCGCTGGTCGATGACCTGCACAGCGCGGAACCGAGTTTGCTGGCGCTGTGGACGGTCACCAAGGCGGACACGAACCTGCAGCTGCGCCCGATCTACCCGGCACCCTTGACCGACAAGCAAAACTTATATGCTCAACCTCATGCCGCCATCCGGTTGAGTGAACAGCAACTGCAAGATCCCCAGCGGCTCATCACGCTCAGCGGCTCTGCCGACTGGGAGACGGTTTACTGGTTGGACCTGACCACATTTGTCACGCTAAACGCCCTAGCTGGCCACGCGCCAGCCTTGTACAGCCAAACTTGGGAACAACCGCAGCGAGCCCTGCGCGACCAGGTGGAAGCGCTGAACAATCTGTGCGCGGCGGCTGGCGCTGCCGTCACTCCAGAAAATCTGGACGCGCTGCTGGGCTTAATGCCTAAGCACTTGCGCAGCACCCTGAGTCCCTTCGAACTGATCACGACTTGGGATGATTGGGTTCAGCAAAGCGCAGGGGTTCATTGTTCGCATTCCTGGACGGGATGAATGTAACAAAGATTTTCAGTTAAACTGCCTATACTAGGTGTTCATGAGCAATAAGCCTGACTTAATACGCGTCTCTGAAGGCCTGCGCGTGGCCTATTATCGAGTATCCGCCAATTCCCGGTTTTGGGATGATCTATGGGCTAGCCAAGAAACACAAAGGCTATATGAAAATGCGCAAAAAGGAGAACTAGGGTACTTTGATGATATCTTTCCAAAGTATTTACCTACGCATGGTCGCATTTTAGAGGCTGGCTGCGGTTTAGGCCAATTTGTAATTGCTTTGAGGCAGCGCGGCTACCAAGTTGAGGGGGTAGATTACGGTGAGCAAACTATTAACGCGCTGAATAAAACGTTCCCTAAAATGAATTTTTTATTTGGAGACGTGACCAAGTTAGATGCACCCGACGGCCACTACCACGGCTATATCTCATTAGGAGTAATGGAACATCGCCAGGAGGGACCAGAACCATTCCTCAAAGAAGCAAATCGTGTTTTGGCGCCGGACGGAATCGCACTGATTTCCGTTCCTCACCTTAATGCAATAAGAACTCTCAAGAAAGCTTTTGGTTTCTTCCGCAAACCAGCTCCAGCTGGTTTATCCTTCTATCAATACCTTTATTCTTCTTCAGAGTTCAATAAGAAACTGAACGATGCGGGTTTTCAAGTAATTGCGCATCACCAGTATGACGGCCATAAAGGTTTGGTCGGTGAGCTCCCTTGGCTAATGAAGCTCTACAATCTTCCTAAGGTGGGTTGGCGAATTTATAGAGTTTTGCGGGATTGGCGTTGGGCAAATGACCACATGGGGCACATGATGATGTATGTCTGTCGCAAGATGCAACCTTAGTTGACCGGGTAAAATCTAAGGCATGGTCACCCAACCGCTCTCTCAGCCATCTTTTGAGCTGCCCCGGCCATCCTGGTTCTCACGTGTGCTGGCTGCCGTGGTGGCGGCTCTGGGGGTGGTGGCCGCGGTTGCTCTGCTTTTTTCCCTGGTGATCAGCCTGCTCAACCTCGGCAAAGTCATGCCGGGTGTTCGCGTGGCTGGTATGGACCTCAGCGGCGTCGGGCGCACGGAAGCCATCGCCCTGCTCAGCCAGCAGCTCACCTTCCCCCACACCGGAAAAGTCACCCTGCGTTACGGCGAGCGCAGTTGGCAGTTCACCCCCGCCCAACTGGGCCTGCACCTGGACGCCGAAGCTTCGGCGGGAGCCGCGTATGGCTTCGGCCGCAGCCTGTGGCCGTGGGAAAATATCGCCCAGAAAATTCAAACCCTGCAGGGCGGCGCTGACCTGGCCCCGCGCTTGATTTTTGACGGCCAAGCCGCCTACCTGGTCCTGCAGCAAATCGCAGCGGAGATCAACCAGCCGACCATTGAAGCCCAGCTTTCCTTGCAAGAACTAGATGTGTCCATGAGCCCCGGCCAGGTGGGCCTAAGTCTGGATAGTGAAAAAACCGTCACCTGGCTCGCAGCCCAATTGATGCAAATGCGGGATGTGGACGTGCCGCTGGCTGTGGAGGAAACCCCGCCGCGCATTTTGGACGTCAGCGCCCAAGCCGCTATCGCAGAAAATCTGCTAAGCCAGCCGCTGGTCATCGCCCCCGGCGGAGACTACGAAGACAACCCCGACCCCTGGACCCTGGAACCCGAGACGCTTGCCGGCCTGCTTAGCGTGGAGCGCGTGGTGGTTTTGGAAGGTGCGCATTATCAGCTGGGTTTGAACAGCCAGGAGCTAGGCGCCATCCTGGCCAGCTTGGGCAGCAAGGTCAGCGCCCAACCGCGCAATGCCCGTTTCGTCTTCAACGATGAGACCAGGCAACTCGACATCTATAAGCCCGCCGTCATCGGGCGCACGCTTAATCTGCAAGCCAGCATCGAGCACATCAACACCCAGATCGGCCAAGGAGCCCATCAGGTCGAGCTGCAGTACGACTACACTGAACCTGGGATCCTCAACTCGATCAGCGCCGAAGAGTTGGGTATCCGTGAGCTGGTCTCAGAGCAAACCACCTATTTCTACGGCTCCAGCGATGAGCGCATCCAGAATATCGCCATCTCCGCAGAGCGTTTCCACGGCCTGCTGGTCGCCCCAGGCGAAGTTTTCTCGATGGTGGAGAACATCGGTGACATCAGCCTGGAATCCGGGTTTGCCGAGGCCCTCATCATCTTCGGCGACCGCACCATCAAAGGCGTCGGCGGCGGGGTCTGCCAGGTCAGCACTACGCTCTTCCGCACTGTATTTTTCGGGGGTTTCCCGATTGTCGAGCGCTACCCACACGCGTACCGTGTCGGCTATTACGAGATGGACGCGGCCGGCAACACGCGCACCAACCTGGCCGGTTTGGATGCCGCCATCTTCGCTCCCATTGTGGACTTCAAGTTCCGCAACGATACACCTTACTGGCTGCTGATGGAAACCTATGTGGATCGCGCCGCTCGCACGATCACCTGGAAGTTCTATTCGACCTACGACGGCCGCACGGTGGACTGGGATACCAGCGGAGCCCGCAATATTGTGGATGCTCCAGACCCGGTCTATGAAGAGAATGCCGAACTGGGCCGAGGTGAAGTGAAACAAGTCGACTGGTCCGCAGATGGCGCCACCGTCAGCGTCGTCCGCACGGTGACGCGCAACGGCGAGGTCATCCACCAGGATCAGATCAACACACAATACCAAGCTTGGGCTGCGGTCTACCAATATGGGCCGGGGACGCCCAATATGCCCCCCCGGCAGATTCAAGGAAATTAGCTGATGACCTCATGGAGCATTGAAGGGGGCCTGCCACTCCGCGGAGAGATCGCGGTCAGTGGCGCAAAGAATTCCATCACCAAACTGTTGGTTGCCTCAATGCTGAGCGAACAACCCAGCCATTTTCGCAACGTACCCAACATTGGCGACCGCCTGATCACGCAGGAGATGTGCGAAGCCGTCGGCGCCCAGTTTGAAAGCCCCAGCGCGCACGGCCTCATTGTCCACACGCCGCAGATCACCAACCATGCGATCAGCGCCGAACTGGGCGGCCGTAACCGTCTGGCGATCATGATGATGGGCCCGCTGCTGCACCGCAGCGGCCGGGCTTTTATCCCGGCTGCCGCGGGCGGCGACCAGATCGGCCCCCGCCCGGTGGATTTCCACCTGGAGGGCATCCGCCGCATGGGCGCCAAAGTCCAGATCCGCGATGGCGTCTACCAGATCGAAAGTGATGGGCTGCACGGCGCCGAAATCGAGCTGCCGTATCCCAGCGTGACCACCACCGAGAATTTGCTGATGACCGCCGCCTTGGCCCAAGGCCGCACCATCCTGCGCAATGCCGCCATCGAGCCAGAGGTCATGGATCTGGTCATCTATCTGCAGAAGATGGGTGCCATCATCGACTACAACGTGGACCGCACCTTTGTCATAGAAGGCGTCTCCAAACTAAACGGAGCCAACCACCGCCTGATGCCTGACCGCATCGTGGCTGCCTCACTGGGCGTGGCGGCCGTAGCCACCGGCGGAGACGTGTTCGTGCGCAATGCCCGCCAAACGGATCTGCTGACTTTCCTCAACACCTTGCGCCGCGTAGGCGGCCTCTTCGAGGTCAAGGAAGACGGCATCCGCTTCTTCCACAACGGCCCGCTGAAGGCCATTCACCTGGAAACCAGTGTGCACCCCGGCTTTATGACCGACTGGCAATCGCCCTTCTTGCTGCTGCTGACCCAGGCTGAGGGTATGTCTGTGGTGCATGAGACCGTTTTTGAAGACCGCTTCGGCTATGTCAGCGCGCTGCAGCAGATGGGCGCCGAGATCGCACTTTACAACACCTGCCTGGGCAATCATTGCCGTTTCCACAGCAGCAACTACAAGCACAGCGCCGTGATCAAAGGGCCGGCCCAGCTAAGGGCAGCCGAGATCAACGTGCCGGATCTGCGCGCGGGTTTCACCTATCTGATCGCCGCCATCATGGCTCAGGGAAAATCCATCATCCACGGGATCGACCACATCACCCGCGGGTACGAAGATTTGGAAACCAATCTGCGCAGCCTGGGAGCGCGCATTGAGGCTGTACAATAGCATCGGAGGAAGCATGGTTAGCAAAGATCTGATTGAAATTCTGCGGTGCCCCGCCTGTGTGCAGGAGAGTGAAGGCGAGCTGGAGTTTTACCAGGAAGCTTGGTTCATCTGCAAAGAGTGCGGGCGCAAGTATCCGGTGATTGATGATATTCCTGTGATGCTCATCGAAGTGGGCGACAAATTCATCAAGACCGACAAGAAAGATCTGCAGGTTCCGGCCCCCGCCTCTGCCGCAGACTAAGATGCCTGACCTGGCGGACCTGCTGCGCGACCTAAAGGGCGGAGATGACGCCCTGGCGGAGCAAGCCGCCCTCAGCCTGCCCGCCCATGGGCAGGCTGCCTTGGACGCTTTATTGACCCTCAGCCAAAGCCCGCAGCCCAACCAGCGCTGGTGGGCGCTGCGAGCTTTGGCGGGTTTCGCTCAGCCACCAGCCGGCCAGGCCCTGGTCGCCGCGCTGGCGGATGCCGAGCCGGATGTGCGCAGTTGTGCCGCTCTGGCACTGACCCAACGCCCAGAGCCTGCCGCCATCCCAGCCCTGATCAGCATGCTGCACCGCGAAGACAGTTTGCTCTCTCGCCTGGCGGGCGATGCCCTGGCCGCAGGCGGGGCGCCGGCTGTGGCTGCCCTGACCCAGTTCCTGCAGCAACCTGAAGTCGCCGCTGGCCAAGCCGAAGCGGCCCGCGCCCTGGCGCTGGCTGGCGACAAAAATAGCATTCCTACCCTGATGAACCTGCTGGAAAGCGAATCAACATTGGTCCAGTATTGGGCGGGCGAAGGCCTGACCAAGCTGGGCGTGGGTATGACCTTCTTTAAGCCATGACACATTCACCCACTTTGCCCTTAACCCCTGAACTCAGCATTCCCCAGCTGGGCTTCGGCACTTGGAAGCTGCGCGACCCGCGCAGCGCCATCGGCCAAGCCCTGCAGGTCGGCTACCGCCATTTGGATACCGCGGACCTGTACCATAGCCACGGCGCCATCGCTGAAGCCTTGGCGGACAGCGGCTTGCCCCGCTCAGACGTTTTCATCACCACCAAGCTCATGCCGCACAGCCACGGCGCCAAGCAGGTCAAGGAGGCGGTGCAGCGTTTCCTGCAGGAACTGCGCACCGACTACATTGACCTGCTGCTCATCCATTGGCCCAGCAGCGTGCCCGTAGCTGAAACGCTGGGAGCCATGGACGCCGCTCGCAAGGCCGGGCAGGTGCGCGCCCTGGGCGTCTCGAACTTCGAGATCGACCTGCTCCAGGCTTCGCTCGACACAGGCATCCCTTTTAGCAACAACCAGATCGAATACAACCTCAAAGAGCAACCACAGGAAGTGCTGCGCTTTTGCCTGGAACGCGGCATTAGCGTCACCTCATATACTTCGCTGGAGCGCGGCACGCCAGAACAGGAAGCGCGGGTCGCCCAGCTCACCAAAACACACAATGCCACTCGTGAGCAGGTGCTGCTCAGCTGGCTGATGCACAAGGGCATGATCGTGATCCCGGCTTCCTCCAACGCCGCCCATATCGAGAGCAACTTCCAAAGCCTGCAGATCAAATTGGCTGACGAGGATATTGCCTACCTCGAGAAAGGCGTGGGGACAGAATGAGCGAGTCCTGGGTCTTCTGGGCTTTCCTTTCCGCCTTGTTTGCTGCGGTGACCAATCTATTGGCCAAAGCGGGTATTAGCGGCATCAGCTCGGACTTTGGCACGCTCATCCGTACTCTGGTCGCCCTCCCCGCCATGGCGTTGGTCGTCTGGGCCACGGGCGAACTCCGCCAGCCGGCTGACTGGACGCTGAGGAGCATGCTGCTGCTGGGCTTCTCCGGCCTGGCCACAGCTGCCTCCTGGCTGGCGTTCTTTCGCGCCTTGAGTCTGGGACAGGCGTCCCAGGTGGTTTCGGTGGACAAGCTCAGTGTTGTGCTGGTGGCCCTGTTCGGAGTGGCCCTGCTGGGAGAGAAGCTCACCGCTATCAACTGGCTGGGGATCCTGCTGGTGGCTGGCGGAACGATACTGGTGGCGATACACTAGCCTCACATGCCTAACCGCCTCGCCGATTCCAACTCCCCTTACCTGCTGCAGCACCAGCACAACCCGGTGGACTGGTATCCCTGGGGCCTTGAAGCGCTGCAGCGCGCCCAGACCGAAGACAAACCCATCTTTCTCAGCATCGGCTACGCCGCCTGTCACTGGTGCCATGTCATGGCCCACGAATCCTTCGAAGACCCGGAAACCGCCGCCTACCTCAACCAGCATTTCATCAACATCAAGGTCGACCGTGAAGAGCGCCCCGACATTGACGGTATTTATATGGAAGCGGTCGTAGCGCTCACCGGCTCCGGTGGCTGGCCGATGAGCATCTTCCTCATGCCGGATGGGCGGCCTTTCTGGGGCGGCACCTATTTCCCACCTCTCCCCAGCCACCGCATGCCCTCTTTCCGCCAGGTGCTGGAACATATCGTGGGTTTATGGAATGGGGAGCGGGATAAGGTGGAAGCCGCCGGCGAGCAGTTGAGAGAGCATCTCTGGCAACCACTGGTTACCAGCGACAACAACCTTCTACAGGCGGAAGAACTGGACAAGATCTCCATGGCGCTGGCCCAGGCCTATGACTGGCATCTGGGTGGCTGGGGACACGCCCCCAAGTTCCCGCAGCCGATGAGCATCGAGTTCCTGCTGGGGCGCAGCACTCAGGGCGACAAGCTGGCCGGCGATATGGCCCGCCATGCCCTGAATGCCATGGCGCTGGGCGGTCTCTACGATGTAGTGGGCGGTGGTTTTGCCCGCTACAGTGTGGACAATCTGTGGCTGGTGCCGCACTTCGAGAAGATGCTTTACGACAATGCCCAGTTGGCCCGTGCCTACCTGCACGGCCATCTGGTCACGGGGGACCCACACTTCCGCCAGGTCTGTGAGGAAACTCTGGATTTCGTGCTGCGCGAGCTTTGTGATGAAAGCGGCGGCTTTTACAGCAGCCTGGACGCCGACTCTGAAGGACACGAAGGCAAGTTCTATGTCTGGAGCCTGGAAGAGATCAAGCAAGCCATTGGCGACCCGCTTGACCGGGACCTGCTGCTAGCCGCCTACGGCGTCACCAACCAGGGCAATTTTGAAGGCAAGAACATTCTGCAGCGCGCCAAGGATGACGCCGAGTTGGCCGAGCAGTTCAGCTTGGCGGCAGAGCAGATTCCAGTTCGCCTGCGCGCCGGCCTGGATGCCTTGCTGGCTGCCCGCGGCGGCCGCATACGTCCTGGCACAGACGACAAGGTGCTCACTGCCTGGAACGGCCTGATGCTGATCGCCTTTGCCGAAGCGGCTCGTTACCTGAAACGGCCGGACTACCTGCTGGCGGCCCAACGCAACGCCGATTTCCTGCTGACTCAGTTGCAGCCCACCGGCCGTTTGCTGCGCTCCTGGCGGGCCGGCCGGGCGGCCCACGACGCCTATCTGGAAGATCACGCCGCGTTGGGTCTTGGTCTGCTGGCGCTCTACCAGAGCGATCCGCAGCCGCGCTGGTTTGCCGAAGCCAAACGCCTGGCCGAGGACATGCTGGCGCACTTCAGCGACCCCAGCGGCGGCTTCTACGACACCCGCGACGACGCCGAAGCGCTGATCACCCGCCCCAAGGATGTGCAGGACAACGCCACGCCCAGTGGCAATGCCTTGGCGGGTACCCTGCTGCTGCAGCTAGCCGCTTACGAGGGCAACCACAGCTGGCGCCAGCAGGCAGAAAGCCTGCTGGCCAGCATTCTGCCCCAGGCAGTCCGCTATCCCACTGGTTTCGCCCAGTGGCTATGCGCAGCCCAGTTTGCTCTGGCCGAAGGGCGTGAGATTGCTCTCCTCGGCGGGTTGGCTGAACCCGCCACAGCTGCCCTGCAAGAGACCGTCTGGACTCGCTGGAGGCCTTTCGATGTGCTGGCCGCCAGCCCCGTTCCGGCGCCAGCCGGCAGCCCGGCGCTGCTCGCCGAGAGGCCTCTGGTGGACGGCCAGCCCAGTGCCTACGTTTGCCGGAACTTCGCCTGCCAACTGCCGGTTACCACGCCTGAGGCACTGGCAAAACAATTGGGCTCATAACAAAAAACGGGCCTTTCGGCCCGTTTTAGATCACTTTACTTCCTCTTGTAGCGCACCACGGTTGGGGTTGGCTTGCTGGAGCCGCTGCGTTCCACCCGCAACTCTTCTGGCGGCGTGATCAGTTCCAGGTCATAGTCACGGAACAGCATCGCCAGGATGATGGACATCTCAGTACGGGCAAAGTTCATGCCAGTGCATTTGTGCAAACCGCCGCCAAAGGTCAACAGCTCAAAGCCCCCGCCCTCTTTGCGTTCGCTAAAGCGCTCTGGGTCGTAGCGATACGGATCCGCGAAGTACTCCGGAATGAAGTGGGCTGCCGCGGTCGAGGTCATCACAAACCAGCCGGCGGGAATGCGGTAGCCATCCAGTTCAATATCTTCCTTGACTTCACGGATCAACGTCTCGGCCGAGGGGCGCAGGCGGCCGGTTTCCTGCACGGCCGCGTTGACCAGCGTGAACTCACGCATATGCATATGGCTAACTTCGTCCAGCCCGCCCAACACCCGCTCGACTTCCGCGGCCAGACGCTGGCGGTAGGCCTCATTTTCGATCAAGTGGATCACGGACCAGGCAGCCTGCCCGGCGGTGGTTTCATGGCCGGCGAACATCAGCGCGGCGAAGAAGTTGGCTACGATCTCGTCGGGCAAAGGCTGGCCGCTGCCATCCGGCTGGTCCAGCAAATACTGGAAACCATCGTCAACCGGGTTGGCCCGGCGCTCTTCGATCAACGGCTGCAAAATGGCCCGGATCTTTTGCTTGGCGGCATCCCGGCGGGCGAACTTGGGCAGCGGCAAGTTGTACAGCAGTGGGTCCAGCGAGGCGCTCAGCGCGTCGTACTGCGCCCAGAAGCCTTCGGCTTCCAGGCGTTCATGGACTGCATCCCCGAGGAAGCAGCGGCCCGCCACTTCTTTGACCAGTTCGGTCATCTGAGTGGTTATCTCCATTTCGCCGCTCTCGCCCAGGCTGTCCACCCAGGCTTTGATCGCTCGGCTCATTACAGGCAAATAGCCCACCATCTGGTCCCGGCCAAACAAACTGTGCAGCACTGGCCGGTGCTGTTTGTAGGTTTCGTGGCTGCCTAGGAAGGCGATGCGCCCAAACATGGCCGCCAGGAAAGCATACGGCTTTTCCATGTCCAGTTGTTTGTCTGTGCTGCGGAAAAAGAAGGATTGTTGCTGCGGCCCCACCAGGATCGCCATCGGCTGGCCCAATAGCTTGATGCCAAACACATTGCCATGTGTCTGATAACCGCGCCGGAAAAAGTTCTCCTGATCGCGGTAAAACTCCAGAACATGGCCGATATACGGTAAACCGCCGCTGAGCATGGGCGGTGTGGGCAATTTTTGAGAGGAAGAGATCATCTCGGTGTTGAGCATGTCGTGAGTATAGTCCACTTGTGAACTATCTCACTTTAGCGGCAGGTTAAGGCCCTAGCTCTGCGCCAAGTGACCAAACACAGGCTGGGCAACCACCAGCTCGCTCACTTCAGCTCAAGCATCACCGGGCAGTGATCGGAGCCTGCGACCTGATCAAAGATGGTCACGCTTTTGACCTGGGGGAACAAATCTTCCGACACCAGGAAATAGTCCAGCCGCCAGCCAATATTGTTGGCCCGCGCGCTGGGCGAGCGCTGCGACCACCAAGTGTATTGGACCTTGTCGGGGTTAAGCTGCCGGAAGCTGTCCACCAGGCCGCTCTCAAAATATTTGCCCAGCGCTTCGCGCTCGATCGGCATAAAGCCGGAAGTCCTTTGGTTGCTCTTGGGGCGCGCCAGGTCGATCTCGTTGTGCGCAGTGTTAAAATCGCCAGTGATGATCACACTCTTGCCTTGGGCGCGCAGCGCCTTGATATATTCCAGCAAGGCCGCATAGAATTCTAGCTTGAACTCCACGCGGTGCATGCCACTGGTGCCGCTGGGGAAATAAACGTTCAACAACTCGAAGTCATCAAAGTGGGTTTGGATCAGGCGGCCTTCGCTGTCGAACTTGGACTGGCCGAAGCCAATCTCAGCCGCACTTTTCAGTTTGGTGAACGTCGCCACACCGCTGTACCCCGGCTTCTCCGCCGGGTTCCACACGGTTTCGTAGCCAGTGAAGGCAGCCAGCTGGTCGGCGCCCAACTGCTCAGGCATCACTTTGATCTCCTGATGGCAGACCACATCCGGCTTTTGCGCCGCAACCCAATTCCAACCCTCGCGTTTCAACAGCGAACGTAACCCATTCACGTTCCAAGTGACCAATCTCATGGCTGCCTCCGTGGCCGCAATTGTACCGCGCCGGTTTTTCCAGCCGCCCCATGCTAAAATCCCCGCATGGCAAATATTGTGCAGGCGGTGCGCGGCACCCAGGACTATTACCCCGAAGACATGGCGGTGCGCAATTGGCTGTACAGCCAGATGCGCTCCGTATCCGAATCGTTTGGCTATCAGGAATACGACGGCCCTTTCCTGGAGCGCTTTGACCTGTACGCTGCCAAATCCGGCGCCGAGCTGGTGGAAAAACAGTCCTACGTCTTTGAAGACCGCGGCGGCGAAAAGATCGCCCTGCGCCCGGAGCTAACCCCGACCCTGGCCCGCATGGTGGCCAGCCGCCAGCGTCAGCTGACCTATCCACTGCGCTGGTGGTCCTTCGGCCCTTTCTGGCGCTACGAGAAGCCCCAAAAGGGCCGCAGCCGCGAGTTCTTCCAGTGGAACATCGACATGATCGGCGAAGACTCGCCTGAAGCCGATGCCGAGCTGGCCGCCGTGGCGGCCGCCTTCCTGCGCAGCGTAGGTCTGCAGCCCAGCGAGGCGCAGGTGATGGTCAATAACCGCCAGCTGATGCAGCAAGAGTTAGAGGCGCTGGGCATCCCCGCCGCCAAGCACAAGCTGGTCTTCAGCTTGGTGGATCGGCGTGACAAGCTCAGCGCGGCCGCCTGGAATGAGTATGGCGCTGAACTGGGCCTCAGCCAGGCCGAGCTGGGCGGCATTCAAAAGATCATCAGCGACCAACAACTGTGGAAGAAGTCGCCCAGCCTGGTGCGCTTCTTCGAGGCCGTGGCCGCCCACAACGCCAGCGACTACGTGCGCTTTGGCCCGCAGATCATCCGCGGGCTGGATTATTACACCGGCACCGTTTTCGAAGCCTGGGACACCGCCGGCGAGTTCCGCGCCATCTTTGGCGGCGGGCGTTACAACGACCTGGTCAATGCCGTGGGCGGCGACCCCGTGCCAGCGGTCGGCTTTGCCGTAGGCAATGTGGTCATCAGTCTGATGCTCAAGGCCCTAGGCCGCCTGCCGCAACTGAGCGCCGGCGCCCCCATCTATGTCACCGTCTTCGGCGAAGAGCAGCTGGCTGCCAGCCTGACTCTGGCAGCCGAGCTGCGCAGCGCCGGCTTGGCAGTCGCCAGCCACCTGGCCGCCGACAAACTGCAAAAGCAGTTCAAGCAAGCCGACCGGCTGGGGGCCAAGGTCGTTTTGGTGTTGGGGCCGGACGAGCTGCAGCAAAAGCAGGTCACGCTCAAAGATTTGCGCAGCGGCGAACAGCGCAACCTGCCCCGGGCGGAACTGGCGACGGAACTCAAGCGCATACTCAGCGCAACGTGATAAAATAGCCGCCGCTTGGTGGATGTAGCTCAATGGCAGAGCACCGCATTGTGGATGCGGTGGTTGCGGGTTCGACTCCCGTCATCCACCCCAGCAGCAAACACTCGGAACCCGTAAGGGTTCCGTTGTTTTTAACTCATCCCTGCTTGACAAGCGAAGCCTAAGCCAGGTATAAACTCCATTAGTAAGTGGTCGTTCACTTACTAATGGAGCCTGTAGGCATGCGCCCTCAAACACAGACTGACGAAGCCATTTTCATCAGCATCTCGACCGTGCTGCTCAGGCAGGGTTACAAGGCCCTCACCCTGCAAAACATTGCCCAGCAGGCCCAGCTCTCACCGGCCGCCCTCTCCAAACGCTTCGGCTCCAAGAAAGCCATGCTGCTAGCCTATTACGATTTCCTAATTCAAATTACCGAAGCCAGTTTTGCAGAGCTGTCTAAACGTCCGCTGCCATTGCTGGAGGCATTGACCGACCTTTTCACCCAATGGAACCAATTCATCAAAAAACCCAGCGAGTACGCCAACCTGCTGATGCTGTACCTGAACTTCGACATTGACCCGCAATTGGTGCATAAGTCCCGGCAGCGCTTGCGCCTGGTGGACGACGAAGTGCAAAAGATGCTTCGCGCCGCGGTGCAACGCGGCGAACTGATCTGCGAGGACATCCCCAACACGAGCCACACCCTGCAGGCCGCGGCCACCGGCGCGGCGCTGCTGTGGTGCAAGGATGAGCCGGGCAGCGACCCCAAAGAGCGCATCGCGGCCAGCCTGCGCATCATCCTGGAAAACCGAGAGGCAAGCTAATGGCACAAGGAATTCAAAGCAAACGCATCACCGTAGACGGCGTGGGCGTGCACTGCTTCCACGCCGGCAGCGGCAAGGAGACCATCATCCTGCTGCACGGCGCCGGCGTGGATTCGGCCAGGCTTTCCTGGGCTGAAGTGATCCCCTTGCTGGCCGAGCGCTATCGCGTCATCGCCCCTGACCTGCCGGGATACGGCGCCAGCCAGCGCATCAGCGGTGAGTATTCGCTGCCCTTTTACACCAACATCGCCAAAGGGGTCATCGAAGCTTTCGGGGGTGGCCCGGTCATCCTGTGCGGTCTATCCCTGGGCGGCGGCATTGCCCTTAACACTGCCCTCACCTACCCGGAGCTGGTAAAGGTCCTTATACCGGTAGACGCCTGGGGATTGTCCAACAAACTGCCCTGGCATCGCTTGACTTATTGGTACACGCGCTCCAAGCTTAATGAAAACATCTACAAATGGACCGCGACACCTTGGATGGTGCGCTGGTCTCTGGAGTACAACCTGATCAGCGACAAGAGCAAAGTGACCGACGAGATGGTCAACGAGATCGTTGAACTGATGAAGGCGCCGAATGCTGGCAAAGCGTTTATGTCTTTCCAAAAAGCGGAGATCACCCCGACCGGTCTGACGCGAGACTTGTCAGCCAGGTTTGCAGAAATCCAACAGCCCACCCTCTTGATCCATGGCAGCCACGATGCGGCCGTGCCGCTCAAAGACGCCATTGCAGCCAGCCGACAAATCGCGGACTGCGAGCTGTACGTGATGGAAGGCGGCAAACATTGGCCGCAGAAAGAACGTCCCGAAGAGTTTGCCAACGCCGTGCTGTCTTACCTGGATAGAAGGTTGAGCTAGCCTAAGCAGAATTTTCAATGCGCCCCATCAGCAGTTGGTTGATCGCTTCGCGCGCCGCCGGCAAATAGCGCATGGCCGCCCAGTTCTCCACCACTTGCTTGGCCGCTGGCAGGGCCAACAAAGCCTCGAATGGATTGGTGGTCAAGCTTTCGCCTTTAATGCGCACATGGGGCCAGAACTGCCCAAGCTCAGCGGCCAGCGCCGCATACTCCGGTTGCAGCGCCTCGCGCAGTACAAAGAAGTGCTCCTGCTGCGCGAACGAGACGGTTTTCTGGCGATAGATCTCGATGATCAGGCTCTCCCAGTCGTCCCAGTTCTGGGCGAAGGTCGCCAATGACGGTTCGTTCAGCTGCGCCAACAAGCCCTGGGTCACGGGATTCATACCGGTTTCTCCTCGCTCTTCTCCAGCACCGAGCCGAGCTCGGCGCCCAACAGGAACAGGTTGGCGACCACGTAAGCCCACAACGCCAGGGAGACCACCCAGGCCAGCGAGCCATACACCGCGCCGTAGTTATTGAAAGCCGAACGGATAAAAAGGTCAAACAGCGCCCGGGCTGTGAACAACAGCGTCGCCGCGGTCAAGCCGGCCAGCCAGGCGATGCGCGGCGGTATGCGCCGGTTCGGCAAAATCGTATAGAGCAAACTGATCACCACTATCAGCAGCACGAAAGCGGTCAGCTGGCCCAGCCACTGTGTGCCCGGATGCTCAGCCAGGGTCAGCATGCTGGGCAGGAAGTGCCCCAGGCCAATCACCACCAGAAAAAGCAGGCACAACGACAAGATCGACAAGGTCGCCATCAGGCGTTTGCGCCAAAAGCCGCGGGCGCGGGTGCGCCAGATGCGGTTGAGGGCTGTCTCCAGCACTGCAAAGATCGAAGAGGCGCTCCACAGCAAGCCCACCAGGCCCACCCAGCCCAGCGAGCGGCTGTGGCTGATTGTGGTGGTCACCACGCCAGCGATCGCCTCGGCGCCCGTGGGCAGAAACTGCCCCAGGCTGTGGATCAGTTCCTGCTGCAGGCCGCTGACCGCCAACACTTCGCTGCCGAAATAGATCAGAAACAGCAGGAAGGGGAAAATGGAAAAGAAACTGTAATAGGCCAGGGCCGCCGCCAACATCGGACAGTTGTCGAGGTAATACTTGTCATGGGTTTTGCGGATGAGTTCGAAGAAGCTGGACATGCTACAAGTTTACAGGAGGGCGGCAGTATAATTCAGCCGCATTGCCCATGAAAACGTCTACTCAAGGCCTTTTGCTTGCCGGTGATATTGGCGCCACCAATACCCGCCTGGCCCTCTTCTCGGCCCAGGATCCTTACACTGCTGTGCACCGCGCCAAATTCAAAGGCCCGCGCTATGCGCGTTTTGGCGACATCTTGCGTGAATTTCTGGCCGATGTGCACCAGCCCATCCTAGCCGCCAGCCTCGGCGCTGCCGGCCCGGTGGTCGAGGAGCGCGTCAAGCTCACCAACCTGCCCTGGACGATTGACGCCCAGGAACTGCGCCAGGAGTTTGGCTGGCAGGGGGTCTGGCTGCTCAACGACTTAAAGGCCATCGCCAGCTCGGTGGAGCATTTGCCCGCCGCTGACCTGCACAGCCTGCAAAGCGGCCTGGCAGAGGCGCAGGGCAGCCGCTTCGTGATCGCCCCCGGCACGGGCCTGGGCGTAGGCTACCTGGTGTGGAACGGGCAGCGCTACCTGCCCTACGCCACCGAGGCCGGCCACGCAGACTTCGCCCCCGCCAACGCCCTGCAAGACGAGCTGCTCTCCTTCCTGCGGCAGCGCTTCCCCCAGGTGCACGTGGAGCATGTTTGTTCCGGCATCGGCATCCCCAACATCTATGATTTCCTGCTGGCCAGCGGCCGCGCCCAGGCCCCAGAATGGCTGGCCGCCCAGCTGGCTGCCGCGCCAGACCGCACGCCGGTCATCGTCGATGCCGCGATGGCCGGGGAACCCGGCAGCCAGATCTGCCAGCAAGTGATCGAGATCTTCGTCGATGTGCTCGCCGCCGAGGCGGGCAGCCTGGCCCTCACCTACGGAAGCACGGGCGGCGTCTACATCGGCGGCGGCATCCCCCCGCGCATCCTGCCCGAATTTGGGCGCCTGAACTTTGCCCAAAAGTTCGCCGCCAAAACAGCCTACGAAAGCTACTTGGGCCGCATGCCCATCCACATCATCCTCAACACAGGGGCCGGCCTGTTGGGCGCCGCGGCCTACGGTTGGCAGCAACTCAGCAACATCGCTTAACCTGCACTCATCTGGCTCAAATAAAGTTCTAATGGGTCGAATGCTAGAATGACCCTTAGCAGTTCACTGTCTCTTTTACCCTTACGCCAATAACTGAGCTGCGAGTACACCCTGGCAACAGGGCGCGTGTTTCTGCGCATAGCGCAAACACACAGGGCTGCGTTCTCCTTTGTAAGCTTTTGAGAGCACGGCCGCTCTAATTTGTGGAGGCTGTTTTAGAAATGGCAAAGAAAATGATTGAAGCCTTTGAACCCGAAGAGATCTTGGAAGAGGAAGATGCTCTGGAACGCTTGCTGGCCCTGGGCCGCAAGCAGGGATTCGTGAATATCGACAATGTCTTGCAGATCGTGCCTGGCGAACAACGCCAGTCCGGCCAGATGGAAGACATCTTTGAAGCCTTGCTCAACGCCGGCATTCCTCTGATCGAGGACGATGAAGCCCACGAGGCGATTGAAGCCGAGCTCGACGATGAGGTCGAAGCCGCCAGCGACGAGGACGAGGAAGAAGACGCCGAGCCGCAAGGCGTGGTGTACTACAACAGCGATGACCCCCTGGCCGAAGCTGAGACCAGTGACTTGGTGCGCATGTACTTCAACGAAGCGGCCAGCGTCCCCTTGCTGAATGCGCAGGAAGAAGTCGCCTTGGCCAAAGCGATGGAGCTGGGCAACAAAGCCAGCACCCAACTGGCCCAGCCCAACCTCAGCGCAGCCAAGCGCGCCAAGCTGACCAAAGAAGTGCAGGAAGGCTGGGATGCCCGCCAACACCTCATCGTGGCCAACTCGCGCCTGGTGATCAGCATTGCCAAGAAGAACATGAACCGCGGCCTGCCGCTGATCGACCTGATCCAGGAAGGCAACATCGGCCTGATGCGCGCCGCCAAGAAGTTCGACTATCGCCTGGGCTTCAAGTTCAGCACCTACGCCACTTGGTGGATCCGCCAGGCCATCACCCGCGCCATCTCCAACAAGGGCCGCACCATCCGTATCCCCGCCCACATGGGCGACAAGATCTCCAAGATGATGCGCAGCAAGAACACGCTGAAGCAGGAACTGAAGCGCGAGCCCACCCTGGTGGAAATCGCCGATGCGCTGGACACCACCCCGCAAGAGGTGGAACTGATCACCAAGGCTGCTTACCTGCCTCAGTCGCTGGAAACACCGATTGGCAGCGATGAAGACTCTGTGCTGGGGGAGCTGATCGAGGACGAGACCTCCCCCTCGCCTGAGGAGAGCACGGCCCAGGCCCTGCTGCAAGAGGACTTGGCCCGCACGCTGGAAGACATCCTGCCCCTGCGTGAGGCGCGCATCGTGCGCCTGCGCTTCGGTTTGGACGACGGCCGGGTACACAGCCTGAGCGATGTAGGCCGCCGCCTGGGCGTGACGCGTGAGCGCGTGCGCCAGATCGAGGCCCAAGCGCTGCGCAAGTTGCGTGACCCGCGCGTGCGCACCCGCCTCAAGGACTACGTCAGCTAACTGACCATGCAAACAAAGAGCCTGCCGCTTGGCAGGCTTTTTTTATTGCGATCAGTTAGAACAGGCGTGGGGCGGCTAGCTTGCCAGTTCAGGGTGACACGGATGAGTTTAGAAATAGCGCAGGGGCGATAGTGCTGGAATACTCCGCGCAATGACAAAACCCAAGCTTAAAGCTTGTGGCTTACAGTCAATCGCTAGTAGCTAACAGCTAACCCAACACCTTCTGGATCATCTCAAACCCAGGCAGCGGGGCCTTGAACTTGAAGAAATCCTTCCACGGATCGCCGCCCTGCTCCAGGCGGGAAAAGATATTGGCGATTGTGAAGGACTGGGAGGTCAGATCAGGGTTGTCCAGCTCATCCCAGGACAGCGGCGCAGCCACCGGCGCACCCGGCTTGGCGCGCAGCGTGTAAGGCGCCACGCTGGTGTGCCCGTAACGGTTGCGCAAATGGTCCAGGAACACGCGACCTTTGCGCTTCTCTTTGCGGAACTGGGTGGTGAACTTGCTGTCCTCGCGCTCCAACTTGCGGCAGACCGCCTTAGCAAACAAGGTGATCGCCTCATACTCATGCTCCGGCTGCAACGGCACGGCCACATGCAAACCGCGTGAGCCGGTCGCCATCAAGAAGGAGGGCAGACCCATCTCGGCCAGCATGTTGCGCAGGTCCGCCGCCCCGGAACGCACCACCTCCCAACCGTCCTCGGTGGACGGGTCTAGGTCAAAGACGATCTTGTCTGGGTGCTCCAGGTGCTGGGCGCGGCTCAGCCAGTGGTGCAGCGTCAGGGCCGCCATCTGCGCCAGGTAGACCAGGCTGGCCGCGTTGTTGGCCATGCTCTGCATCTGGGTTTCGGTGTCAGACACCTTGACTTCGACCAGGTCTATATATTTGGGGAAATAGTCTGGCGTTTCTTTGTGGTAAAAGCCCTTGGTGCCGATCCCGTTAGGGAAACGCTCCAAATTCAGCGGCCGATCTTGGATATGCGGCAGTATGAAAGGTGCAACGCGCTCGTAATAGTCAATCACTTCGCCCTTGGTGATTCCGTCGGGGTAGAGCGCCTTATCCAGATTGGTCAGCTTGATCTTGTGCCCGTCCACAATGCGCGTGGTGTCAGTGTTCAGGCTGCCGCGTTTGGCAGGGCTTGCCTCATCGTCGGCCCACTCCGGCTCTGGGCCCGCCGTCTCACGCGTGACCTGTTGCGGGTCAATGTCATTGCGCAGTCCCAAAAAGCGCGGGTGGCGCATTTTGTTGGCGCTAGTCCATTCACCATAACCCACCTGGGCCACCAGGACTGGTTTCACCCAGTGCACGCCGCTTTTGGGCAGCAGTTCGTCGGGCGCAAAAGGGTTCTCATCACTGGCCAGGTGATCCAGTTGCGCAGCAATATCCCGGATGCCCCCATCGCTGAAGCCCGTGCCCACCCCGCCGGCAAACTGCAGTTTGGTTTCCCCGGGCGGGTAGTAACCCACCAACAGCGAACCAAAACCGCGCATGCCGGCCTTGCCTTCCGTATATCCGCCCACCACCATTTCCTGCTGGCGCACACATTTGAACTTAAGCCACAGGGGCGAGCGGCGGTGCTGGTAAGCCGCATTGGCGTCCTTGGCAATGATGCCTTCCAGACCCTCCTTGCAGGCCTGCGCCAGCAGCTGCAGGCCGCCGCCGGTCTGGTGTTGGGTGTAACGCAGCGGGTCGCGATACTCCAGCATCCTCTCCAGCACATGCTTGCGCTCAATTTGCGGCAGGGCTGTGGTGCTATAACCTTCGTAATAAAGCACATCGAAGGCATATAGGAAGACGGGCACCTCTTTCAGCAGTTCCTTTTTAGGCTTCTGCACATGCATGCGCTGCTGCATCATTTCGAAGCTGGGCCGGCCGTTGTCAAAGGCCACGATCTCGGCATCCAGCACAAAATCCCCATGCCCCTGCTCCAGCAGTGCCGCCACCAGCTCTGGGTACTGGCTGGTGATCAGCAGCTGATTGCGCGAGATCAGCTGCACTTGGTCTCCCTTGCGGTAGACCAGGCAGCGCTGGCCGTCCAGTTTTTGCTCATACAGCCAGTTGGGGCGTTCAAAGGGTTTGTCGGCGGCGGTGGCCAGCATCGGCGCCAGCCAGCCGGGGTACGGCGCCGCGCGCAGCTTGGGCCGCAGCGCCTCCGGCACATCGCGCAAAGCAGGGGGCATGGCCGCCCGCTCGCTCTCCTCCCACAGCTCTTCGATCGTCTTGCCGCTCTTGATCGATTGGGGGAACTCACTGACCAGATCGCGCTCCGGGTCCGCTTCGCTGTCCTTCATCTTGACCATCAGCCAGCTGTTTTCGGCATCTCGGAATTTGGTGCGCACCAGGGCATAGGCCCCGCGCAGTTTTTCGCCGCTCAGTCGCACTTCGATCAAGCCCTGCTCATACGACTCTTGCATGCTGAACGGTTTGCGCTTGTCTCCGCGGATATTGGTGTAGGTGCCACTGTCCCAGACAATGATCGGGCCAGCCCCATACTGGCCTTTGGGGATCACGCCCTCAAAGGTCAGGTATTCCATCGGGTGGTCTTCGGTCTCCACCGCCAGCCGCTTCACTTGCGGATCGGTCGACGGCCCTTCCGGCACCGCCCAAGACTTGAGCACGCCGTCCACTTCCAAGCGTACATCGTAGTGCAAGCGGGTGGCGTCGTGCTTCTGCACTACAAAACGCAAAGCCCCCGGTGCGGCAAATTCTGCCGCACCAGTAGGCTCGTTGGTGGCCTGAAAGTCGCGCTTTTGGCGATATTCAGTGAGTTTGTCAGAGGGGCGGGCCACAGCGCAATTCCGTGCTTAGGCGTCTACGCTGGTCTTGCTCTTCTCCAGGCTGGCCTGCAGGATCTTGAGCAGGTCATCGTCATCCGTGGCTTCCGGCTTGGCGCTGACCATGGCCGTCACATCAATGCCCTGGGCCTTCTGCTCGATGATGTGCTTGATCTCATCGGTGAAGGTGTCCCGATACTGGGCCGGGTCAAACGACTCGGTAAGCTGCTCCACCAGGTTCAGCGCCAGCTCCAGCTCCTTCTCTTTCATCGCATCCGAGCCGGGCAGGTCCAGATGTTCACGCTCCCGGATCTCAGACTGGAAGCGGATCTGGTTGAGGATCAGCGCGTCACCCTCGGCCTTGAGGATCGCCAAATTCTCTTTGGTGCGTAAGATGAATTTGCACACTGCCACTTTTTTGGACGCCTTCAATGCCTCACGCAGCAGGACATAGGCACGCGCCGAGGTCTTGTCTGGCGCGGTGTAATACGGCTTCTCAAAGTAAATACTGTCGATCTCAGCCTCGTCAGTAAAGGTCAAGATCTCGACGGACTGCGTTTTTTTCGGGCTGGCCTGCTTGATGTCCTCTTCGTCGATCACTACATAGACATCTTCTTCGATCTCGTAGCCTTTGATGATGTCTTCATAGGGGACTTCCTGGCCATCATTGGCAGCCACGCGCAGGTACTTGATGCGCGAAAGGTCACCACGGCGCAGTTGATTGAAGGAAATTTGGTACTCCTGCGTGGCGGAAAACAGTTTTATCGGGATATTGATCAAACCAAAAGCGATCGCCCCGGACCAAATCGCCCTGGCCCCACCGGCGGCTTTTTTCTGGCCTTTTTCCTTGCTGCTTTTCTCTTCAGAATCCTTGGCTTTGGGCATGATTCACCTCGTTTTCTATGGCGATTTCCTATTATATTGGCTTTGCAAGGCTTTTGCGTTTGCGAATATGTGGGGAACTTTTCCTCAACACTCCACGTTTAGATATCAGGGCTTTCGTGCTTGATTTCCGGGCCGCGAATGCTACAATCAAAGTGAGGCTCTACATTAGGAGACGGTATGACTGCTAAATCACGGAAAGACGGAATCATTGGATTGGTCCTGCTTGCGTTGCTGCTGGGGGCGTGTCGCGCGCCCACGCCTGACACAAACACGGCGCCTACACAGGACATCAACGCGCTGTATACCCAAGTGGCTGGCACCCTCATCGCTCAGGGGCAGCAGCAGCCGGACTCCTCCGGCGGCCAGGCAGAACAGCCGACCCAGACCCCCATCGTGGTCACGGCTACCTATACCTCGACTCCGGAGATCGTCGAATCGCCAACACCATCAGCAACCAGCGTACCGCCCACCGCTGCGACTGCCTGCAACCAGGCCACCTTCGTCGCTGATATTAGCATCCCCGATAACACCCAGATCGGCAGAGGCAACACCTTCACCAAGACCTGGCGCATCCGCAACAGCGGCACCTGCACTTGGGACAAGGACAGCTATGACATCATCTACGAAGGCGGCACCAACCTGGCAGACAAGAGCACCTTTGACCTGCCAAAGACCGTCGCTCCCGGCGAAACGGTGGACATCTCCATCCCGATGAAGGCGCCCAATGACAACGGCACCTACCGCAGCAACTGGATGCTGCGCACCGGTTCCGGCGCCAAGTTCGGCGTGAACGGCTCGGCCAACAGCGCCGGTGTACCCTTCTTCGCCATAATCCGTGTGGGCGCAGGCGGTTCAGGTGGCGGCAATACCGGCGGCGGCAATGTGCGCTATGACTTCGCCGCAAACTACTGCGATGCCAAGTGGTCCAGCAACACCAAGAACAACCTACCCTGCCCGGGCGCCAACCAGGGCAGTGACGGCTTCGTGTTGGTGTTGCAAGACCCCGCCCTGGAGCACCGCAAGGAAGACGAACCCGCCATCTGGATGCGCCCCAACCATGCCGGTTCTGGCTACATCAGCGGGCAGTTCCCCAAGTATGAAGTGCGCAACAATGACCATTTCGTAGCCGTGATCGGCTGTCTGGACCCCAGCACCAATTGCCGGCTGACCTTTAAGCTCAGCTACCTGCGCCCTAATGGCAACGAGGTGGTGCTGGGCACTTGGGATGAGAAATTCGACAACCTGTCGCGCACCATCGACATTGACCTCTCCTCTCTGGCGGGCACTGAAGTGCGCTTCATCCTGACCGTGGAGACCGGCAACCAGAACTATCAGCACGCCAACGGCTACTGGTTCGTGCCACAAATTGTCCGCAAGTAATTTCTGCACCCCAAAAGAGGCGCACGAATGTGCGCCTCTTTTTTTGGTGTAGAGTTATCAATGATAAAATCCCTATCATTTTTATGTACCTGAGGTGAAAGATGGCTAAATTTGTAATCGAACTGGGTAAAGGCGGGTATCGCTTCAACCTGCTGGCTGGCAACAACGAACCCATCCTGCACAGCGAGACCTACACCAACAAAGCCGGCGCCAAGCGCGGCATCGCTTCCGTGCAAAAGCACGCAGGTGACGACAAGAACTACCAGCGCAAAACCGCCAAGAACGGTGCGCCCTACTTCAACCTGCGCGCCCGCAACAATAAGGTGATCGGTACCAGCGAAATGTATTCCGGGACCTCTGCGATGGAAAATGGCGTTAAAGCTGTGAAAGAAGCCGCCAAGAAAGCCAGCGTAGAAGACCGTAGCAAGTAAACCCAAATTTTGCTTGTTTTCATCTGGCATTTATAGTAGAGTTAGCTAAGCAGTTATCTTGAAAGGAGATTTTTTCATCATGCGTCTTACCCCCCCGACCAAAGTTGTGTTTTGGATCTCTGCGATCCTGACCGTGGTTGCCCTGCTGGGCGCCCTCGGTGTGGTTGCCGCCTTGGCCCCGTATGCCGCTTGGCTCGCCATTGCTGGCGCGGCCATTCTGCTGGCCGGCAACGCCCTCAAGGGCTTCTAATTCATTCACAGCACAATACAAAAAGGCTGCCTTTCGGCAGCCTTTTTGTATTTAACCTAGGACTCAGTGCGGCGGCTCGGCGCGCACCGGGTTGCGCAGCTCACCCAACCCCTCGATGCTGCTGACCAGCTCATCACCATCGACAAGCGGCCCCACCCCAGCCGGAGTGCCTGTGAGCAAAATGTCGCCCGGCTCCAGGGTCATTACAGAAGAGGCATAGGCAATCAATTGCAGCACGGGGAAGACCATGTCCCGCGTAGAGCCCATTTGGCGCAATTCCCCATTGACATTGCAGGTCACCACCGCATCCGCAGGGTCAAAATCCGTCTCGATCCAAGGGCCAACCGGGCAAAAAGTGTCGAAGCCTTTGCCACGCGTCCATTGCCCATCGCGGCGCTGCAAGTCACGCGCCGTGACGTCATTGGCGATCGTGTAACCCAGGATGGCGGCCTTGGCCGTCTCCGGGTTGAGCCAGCGGCTGCGCTGGCCGATGACCACGGCCAACTCAGCCTCATGCTCCACCCGCTGGGTCTGCGGCGGCAAAAAGATGGTGCCGCCCGGCCCTACAATGGAAGACGGCGGCTTGAGGAACAGAAGCGGCACTTCGGGCACATCCACATCATGCTCCTGGGCATGGGCCACGTAATTACGCCCCACACAAATGATCTTGCTGGGCTCAACCGGAGAGAGCAAGTCCACTTTCTCTAACTCAATGTCCGCTTCGTCGCGCCGGAAAGCGGCAAACGGACTGCCCTCGATCAGGCCGACCTTGTCATCCAAGAGCCAGCCATACTGCGGCGCCCCGCCCGCCTGGGAAAAACGAATAATCTGCATTTCTTATGCTTTGCCCACTCTGGCCGCGGCCAGGCGTTTTTGGGCCCTTTCCACTTTGGATTGCATTTGCTTGTACTCATCGGCAAAACGCCAACGCAGCGCCCTGCCAATGGTATACACCATGGCGGACAACACCACGGGGGCATTGTCGCTTTGCTCCTGGCTTTGCACCTCGATCACGATGCTGGCTCGCTGGGCAGCCGCAAATGAGGCGCTGCCCACCAGGGCCGCGCTGGGCATCCCGGCTGTTTTGGCCCAGGCCAGCGCGGCCGGGATGGTTTCGCCCTGGTCAGTCATATCAATGATGAACAAAAAATCACTGGGGAGCGCAGCGGCCAGGCTGGCAGCCAGGCTGCGTTCATCGCTGGGCAGCGGCAAGCAAACCATGCCCACTGCCCGCAGCAAACGCGCCAGCTCACCCAAGATGAATTGGCCTTGCGAGTCCGCCAGCAACAGCACGCGCCCAGCTGACTTGAGCGCGGTCAGCAGCTGCTCCAAGGGCTCGGGGTCCAGCATACGCCGGCGGCGCTCCATAGTTTCGCTGAGGTCCTTAAAAGCCGTATCGGTGAGCGCCGGCAGGCTGTCTGGCTTGACGCTCTCCCTGGGCCGCAACATCAGGTCTTGAATCACGCGCGCCTTAATTTCGGCCTGAAGTTCAGGGAAGCCGGAATAGCTGAGCGCTTGGGCGAAGCGCACCACCGTGGCAGAGTCGACGTCCACCGCATGGGCCAGTTCTGAGG